>NZ_JBFAQY010000010.1:12084-297782 GCF_040678965.1 Streptosporangium sp. NPDC049248 | reverse complement strand
CCGCCACCCCCCCCCCCGGGGCGTCCCCCCGCCGCTGACTGCGGCTCCCCCCCCGCCGGGCGGTGTCATGCCGGGTCGGTATCAGGTTCCTGGGTATTTGATAACGGCTAAATCGGTGGTCTCCATAGGCTTATATGGTGTTTTTTTGTGCTTTATTTGCTGTTCCGGGAGGGGGTCCGCCATGAAGATCTTTCGTCGGGTGGCCGTGTTCTCCGCGGCGCTGGCCATCGCGATGGCGCCGGGACAGGTCGGTCAGGCGAAGACCGCGAAACCCGTCAAGAAGGTGGAGACCGTCGTCTCGCTCACCTTCGACGACGGTGACTCCACGCACCTGGCCGTGGCCCGCATGCTGGAGAGGCGCGGGATGCGTGGAACGTTCTACATCAACACCGACACCATCGGCGACGAGCTCAAACTGACCCGTCGCCACCTCGCCGCGATAGCCGGGAAGGGCCACGAGATCGGCGGTCACACGCTGACCCACATCCGCCTCACCGAGCTGACCCAGAGCGAGCAGGAGGGGCAGATCTGCGACGACCGCAGGAGGCTGGTGGCGTGGGGGTACCGGCCGGCCACCCTCGCCTACCCGTTCGGCGCGGTCGACTCCGACGCCAAGGCGGTGGCGAGGCGGTGCGGCTACGACGCGGCCCGCTCGGTCGGCGGGCTCAGGGAGTGGAAGTGCCCCGGCTGCCCGGCGAGCGAGACCACACGCCCGAAGGACCGCTACGAGATCCGCACGCCGAGCTCCGTTCGCGAGGACACCCTGCTGCGGCACATGAAACAGCAGGTGCTCAACGCGGAGAAGAGCGGTGGCGGCCTGGTCCCGCTGGTGTTCCACCGGGTCTGCGACCGCTGCGGGCTCTACTCGGTGACTCCCGAGCGGCTGAACCCCTTCCTCGACTGGCTGGCGGCGCGCAAGTCCCGCGGCACCGTGGTGAAGACGCTGCAGAGTGCCGTCGGCGCCCGCTACCGCCCCGTGCCCGGCTGAGAACGGCCCCCTCAGGACCTTCCCGCGATCCGCGCAGGGCCGGGGCCCCGGCGCGGGGGAAGGCCGTCAGGAGCCCTCGGTGAGCCTGCGGAGACCGCGGGCGGCGCGGCCGAGCAGGGAGCGTTGCCGGGCCTGGCGCAGGGCGACGGCCTCCAGGCGGCGCTGTTCGGCCTTCTCCTTCCACCTGGCGGTGTCGCGGCGGCCCTTGGCGGCCACCGCGCGCAACTCCTTGAGCTCGGCCTTGAGCGTGGCGATCTGCCGCTGGGCCCGTTCGGCCTCCCGGGCCCGCGACTCGGCCGCCGCGCGCCAGCGCACGGCCTCCCGGTTGCGGTTCGTGGCCCAGTAGGGGTAGGCGTGCGCCGCCGGCCGCAGCCGCCAGGACTCCGCGTCCAGCCAGGTCGCGCCGTGCAGTTCGGCGATCACGTCGTCGAGCGACTCGCCCTCGCGGGCCACCCGCCTCGCCCTCGCCACGGCGGAGGTCCGCTCCAGGCGGGCGGCCAGGACACCTGACTCGTCCTCGTCCAGCGCCACCAGCAGCAGGCCCTCGTCGTCCTGCTCCGCCCGCTCGACCAGCATGGCCAGCGACTCCGTCCCGGGCACCCAGCCGGCCGGGCAGACGAGCCGGAACGGCGCGGGAGCCGAGGTCGGCGGGACCCGCTCGACGAAGGAGACGCGGCCGTCGTGGGCGTACTGGCCGCGCAGCAGCCGCAGGTCGAGCAGCGGGTCGTCCAGCGGCCCGCCCGCCGCCCCATGGCGCTCGCCCGCGGGCGACGCCCACGGCCCGGCCAGGGTGACGCGCACGTCGGGCAGGCTGCTGGCCAGTGCCCCGTCGACGCTCGCCCTGACGTCCTCGAAGGAGGCGCCTCGGGCGTCCACCACGACGTCGACGTAGGGGACCAGCCACTGCCGGCCCGCGTCGGTGCGCAGGTGGCGCCGGTAGGGGACCCGGTCGGCGATGAAGGGGTCGTTGTGCCGCCTGACGTCCGCGGGCCTGCGCATGGCGGTCGTCGTGCCCAGGTGCCAGCTCAGCGCCTCGGCGTCGGGGACGAACACCGCGCCCGTCTGGGTGAGCCGGTAGCCCAGCTCGGTGTCCTCGCCGAGCCGCAGGGAGGTGTCCAGCCCTCCCGCCTCCTTCAGCAGGGCGGCCGGTAGCGAGACCGTCGCGCCCACGTGGACGCGGTGCAGCAGCGAGTTGGGCGCGTCGCGGAAGCCGCGGTGCGCGGCGACGAGCTCGGCGATCCAGTCGTGCCCGTGCTCGGGATCCTCGGTGAAGAGGGAGTCCGCCCTGTCCTTGGCCACGGCGATCTGGACCTCGGCGGGGGTGGGCGGGGTGCCCGTCATGGCGGTGAAGCGCAGCGTCCCCAGCACCACCAGGTAGCCGGCCAGATGGTGCCAGCGCATGTGCGCCTCGACGTGCTCCCGGTAGGAGACGATGTCGGCGTCCATCCGGTGGATCACCTCGCCGTCCGCGACGGCGGTGCCGGTCTCCAGGGCCCAGGCGATGCCCCGGCGGCCGGGGGCACCGGGAACGATCCGGGTGCGTTCGGGGGCGATCTCGGGAAGCCGGAGCGGGGGCGCGCTGCCGTCGTCCACGACGATCACCTCAAGGAGGTGAGCGGGGTAGGTCTGGGCGGCGAGCCCGGCCAGGGTGAGGTCGAGCCTGTCCTGCCCTCCCCTGGCGGGGATCACCACGCTCACCGGCAGGCGCGGCTCCCATGCGCCGAGGGCGGGCGCCGGCAGCACCCCGTAGTCGTTGCCGGGAATCCGCGGCGCGGCGGCCTGGGCCGGAACCGGCGGTGCGTCCGGTGCGTCCGGTGTGTCCCCGGCCGGGACCCGCGGTGCGCGCGGCGTGTTCACGGGGCCTCCGGGGGGAGTTCCATGAGCGCGCTGGGCCGGAAGCCGCGCCACTGGCGCTTGTTCCGTCGCAGGAACGTGCCGATCGGCTCGCGCCAGGTGTGGTCGGCGACGTTGCCGCGCCGCAGGATGTAGCCCAGGCCCTGGGTGCGGTAGATCTGCCCGCCCGCGGCCTGTACGGCGTGCTGGAACTGGGCGTCGATCGTGCCGGGCAGGGGGCGGAAGCCGCCCACGGCCTCGAAGGCGGAGCGTTCGGCGAAGATGGTCCCTCCGGCGATGAAGTTGGTGATCTGCTCGGTGACCTGCTCGCGGTGGACGGTCACCCCGATCGAGGCGAGGTAGACGAACTCCGGGACCATGCCCACCACCTGGGCCCCCGAGTAGGAGTGGGCCAGCAGCAGGTCGGAGACGAAGTCGGGCCCGTACCAGTCGTCGTCGTCCATCTTCAGCAGGAACGATCCCGACGCCCTGGCCGCGGCCTCGTTCAGCACGGCCCCGAACACGCTCTCCTCGTTCGCCTCGAACACGGTGACCGGCCGCTCGAAGGAGGCCAGCGCCCCGGCCACGCCGGGATGCGTCGCCGGGATGCCGTGCAGGGCGAGGATCACCTCGAACTCGGTGCCGCGCTGCCTGGCCAGCTGCTCCAACGCGAAGCCCACCATCTCCGGGCGGCGGGTGGCGAGCAGCACCGAGACCGGCTGCGAGGGCCTCGCGGGGGCACCGAGCTGTTCCCAGCGGGCACGGACGCCGTGGCCGCGCAGCGCCTCGCGGCGCAGCCGGATGCTGTGTTCCTCGCGCTCCAGGTCGTCCTTGAGCACGGGCTCGTCGACCGAGGTGATCAGTCTGGCCAGCTCGGGGCCGAGGGCGCCCGCCCAGCGCGGCACGGCCTCGGAGACCAGCGGCACCCCGGCCGCCGCCAGCCCGGTGACGACGCGGAGCGCGGCCACCGGGCCGCTGTGGCCGCGCCGCCAGTCCACCCGTACCCCTCTGACCTGCCTGATCCGGTTGACGTCCACGTCCGTGACGGCGCCGGAGGCCGCGAAGGCGGTGAGGGTCCGGCCATCGCAGGTGATCGCCCAGCGGCCGGATTCCACGGACAGATCGGCGGTGCCGAGGGACGGTACGGTGACGAAGCCCATGGGGTTGACCGAGCGGTCGTCGACCGGTGGGACGGTCCGGGGTTCTGACAGGTCGCCGAGACCGGCCTGGAGGATCCTGCCGCCGCCGGGGCGGCCGAGCCGCTCCCAGCTCATCAGCTCGGCGACCGGGCGGTCCGCCGGGTCCTCGTCGCCGGACCAGGGCGGCGGCGCCTCATCGACCGTACGCACGACCAGGTCGGCGCCGCGGGCGCCGAACCTGTCGGGGACCGGCCCTTCGGGCGGGGACGGGGCCGCGTTCGGGTCGCCGGGACGCCAGTGGGCCGCCCCGGGGCCGGCCAGACCGGCGACGGGCGCGGCGACGGCGTCCATCCGGTGTCCCGCGAACGCCCTGGCGGTCGCGGCGAGCGTCCGCCCGGCGGGCGCCGGTTTGGAGAACCGCGCCTCGATCACCCAGGCGGGCGCTTCCGGCTGGTGGACCCGGAGCTCGACGAGCGACCGCCAGCGGTGGGCGGGAGTGGGCGAGGGCACCGGCGCGGTGTACCAGTGCGGTGTCTCCTCCACGGCGACGACCACCCGGGTGGCCATGGCCAGCAGTGACTGCAGGCTCGCGGCCCTGCGGAGGTCCGTCGGGGTGCGGGCGAGCACCAGGATCTCCGCGGCGCCCTCCTCCGCCCGCGGGATGCCGTCGAGGTCGCCGTCGAGGTCCATCGCCCCGTACGACTCCAGCTCGCCGAGTGTCTCGAAGCCCGCGCAGTAGACGAGGACGCGTCGCTTGCCGTTCCGTTCCCCGGCGGCCCGGACGAGATCGATCAGCAGGGACATCAGCCGCTCTTCCCCCGGCGCGGAGCCGTCTGCCGCCTGGTCGTCGGGATGATCCCTCCCAGGGGGCCACGCCGCCGCTCGTCCCGGGAGTGCCCGGCCTCCGTCCGCAGCCGTTCGGTCTCGGCGCGCAGGCTCTCCACCTCGCCCCGCAGCCGTTCCGCCTCGCGCTTCCACCGGGTGCTCTCGGCCCGCCACTTCGCGGGGTCACCGGCGACGGGCTCCGCCTCCCCGGCGGTCGCCACGCCGAACTCGGCGGCACTCACCCACAGGGAGCCGAAAAGCCTGTGGACGGCATCGTCGATATCACCGTCGATGTCACCCCCTGGAGTGCCTCCGGTCACCAGCGCCGCCCTGGCGAAGGCGGCGGTGCGCTCCAACCTGGCCGCCCTGACCCCGTCGGCCCCCTCGTCGAGCACCGCGCTCAGCAGCCCGTACCCCTCGCTCTCGGCGAGTTTCACCAGCTCGGCCAGGCTGTCGGCGCCGAGTGCCCACCCGGCGGGGAAGGTGAGGCGGAACGGCGCGGGTGCCGAGCCGGCGGGCGCCTCCTCGGCGAAGGAGACCCGTGGCTCATGGGCGTACAGGTTGTGCACCAGACGCAGATCGAGCAGCGGCTCGTCGAGGGAGGGGTGGCGGCCGGCGGGGAGCCGGGCCCAGGGCCCGACCACGGTGACGGCGACGTCGACGAGGGTGCCCGCGAGCGCGCTGTCCACGCTCGCCCGCACGTCCTCGTAGCGGGCGCCGCCGACGTCGACGACGACGTGCACGTACGGCACCAGCCAGGTCCTGCGCGGGTGGGTGCGCAGCCAGCGCAGATCGGGGATGAGGTCGGGCAGCACCGACCAGTTGTGCCGGTGCACCTCCTTCTCCCTGAGCATGACCGTGGACGGGCCGAGGTGCCAGCCGCGGGCCTGCGGGTCGGGGATGAAGACCGCGCCCGCCTGCGCGAGGCGGAAGCCGAGATCGGTGTCCTCACCCATGTTCAACGCGGTGTTCACGCCGCCGGCCGAGCGGAGCAGTGCCACCGGGACCGATGTGCTGGCCCCCGAATGGAGCCGGTAGGCCCCGGTGCCCGCGTCCCGCAGCCACCGGGTCTCCGCCAGCACGCCCGCCCGCCACTCGTGTGGCGCGGACCCGTCGAACAGCCTCTCCGCGTCCCCGGCCTCCACGGCCGAGAGGACCTCCCCGGCACGGGGCCGGGTCCCGTCGGGGGTGAAGCGGACGTCGCCCATCACGACGGCGTAGGGGAGGAGGTGGTGCCAGCGCATGTGCGCCTCGACGTGCTCCCGGTCGAGGATCATGTCGGAGTCGACCCAGTGCAGGATGTCGCCGGCCGCCGCCTCGGCACCGGTCTGGCGGGCCCAGCCCCGCCCCCAGCGGCCTTCCGGTACCCGGACGAGGCGGGTGCCCGCCGGGGTGATCTCGGGGACGCGCAGCGGCGGTTCGCTGCCGTCGTCGACCACGACCACCCCCATCAGATGCGCGGGGTAGGTCTGCGCGGCAAGGGAGGCGAGCGTACGGTCCAGGGCGTCCTGGCAGTCGTACGCCGGGATCACCACGCTCACCCTGAGCCGGGGCTCCCACCGGCCCAGGTCGGGTGGGAGCAGCGGCCCGTAGTCGTTCTGCCCGACCTCGGCGCGAGGGACGCCGCTCCGGCCGGCCAGGTCGCCGTGCCCGGCCCCGCTCACGCCTCTCCCTCCGGGGTGGCCTGTCCGGTCCGCGCCTCCACGGCGGCCAGTCGCGGCAGCAGGTCGTTGACCACCTCCGCCATCTCCTGGCGCTGCGGTATGGAGACCAGCCGGTCCTCGCCCAGCGAGACCAGGATCGTCTGCAGGTCCTCGTCCCGCTTCCGCTCGTGCTCCCTGAGCAGTTCGACGATCTCGTCCAGCCGCCGGTCCAGCCGCTCGGTGGCGGCCTTGACCGTGGTCAGCTCCGCTTCGTAGCGCTTGACGCGGGTGTCGATCCGCAGGGCCTTGCCGTCGACCCTGCGCACCGTCGCGATCGCCAGCATCTGGACGGCGAACACCGTCGCGATCGCGCCGAGTACGACGGCCGCCGTGACCGAGATGACATCGGTGCCCGCGAGCAGCGTCAGCGCGATCAGTACCACCGGACCGATGGTCGCCGCCAGAAGCGTCAGTTTTCGGGGCGTGGGCATCCGCGCTTACCTTCCATGCCGCTCTGTCATTACCTGTTCATTGACGGGGAGATAAATGAGGCTATCCGCTCTTCAAGTGCAAATATGGCTGGAAATGGGAAATTCCAAGGTTTCTGTGACCTGTGTGACAGCTGTGAGTGATTAATGGTGATCGCTCGGGTCAAGTGTGAGGTGTGGTGAGAAGGGATCTTCCTACCTCGCTATCCTTCGGTCGTGCCCGCGCAGTCGATCTCCCTTCCCCCGTCCCTTCTCGCCACACCGGCGGGCTTCCTGCGGTCGGCGGCCGGGGAGACGGCCGAGCTGTCCTGGACCGGTGAGGGCTGGCTGGCGGCCGGTTCGCCGCTCGGCGACCGGCCGGACGCCGAGGAGGTGGCCCGCCTGCGCCCGCTGCGGGGACTGGTCGTCCGGTGGCCCGCCTCCGAGGTTCCGGCCGACGCGGTCACCGGCCTGGCCGCGGCCGGGGTGCCGCTGCACGCCGCCGTCTCGCCGGACTGGGTGGATCCCGAGCTGGCCCGCCTGCTCGCGGCCTGGGCACCCGAGGAGGACGACGGCTCAGGCCTCCGGTCGGTCACCGCTCTGCGCAGGGAGGAACACAGCGTGCGACTACGCCGCCACGGGCTCCGCGACCGGATGGGGACGGGCAGGGCGGAGACGCCGCCCACGGTCAGCGTCGTGATGTCCAGCATGCGGCCGCACCTGCTGGGCGCCGCGCTCGGCCAGATCGCCGGGCAGCGCCGGGTACGGGTCGAGGTCCTGCTCGGCCTGCACGGCGTGCCCGCCGCGCACGAGGAGGTCAGGCGGGCGCTGCGCGGGTGCGCCCTGCCCGTCACGGTGGTCGAGGCCGCGAAGGAGACCCCCTTCGGGGAGGTGCTCAACCTGGCCGCCTCCAGGGCGGAGGGCGACTATCTGGCCAAGTGGGACGACGATGACTGGTACGGCCCCGAGCATCTGGCCGACCTGCTGCTCGCCCGCGCCTACTCCGGGGCGGACATCGTCGGCACCGCGGCCGAGTTCTTCCACCTGGAGCCGCTGAACGCCACGGTCCGCCGTACCGACTACGCCAGCGAGGTCTGGTCCGAGCACGTCGCCGGGGGCACGATCCTGCTCCCCGCCGACACCTTCGGGGACGCGGGCGGCTTCCCCCCGCTGCCCAGGGGCGTCGACGCCGGGCTGCTGAAGGCCGCGCACGCCGCGGGGGCGCGCATCTACCGCACCCACGGCCTGGGCTACGTGCTGCGGCGTTCGGTCGGTGCCGAGCACACCTGGCGGCTCTCCCTGGCTCACTTCCTGCGCGTCGCGTCGAACCAGTGGCGCGGTTTCCGCCCGAGTCTGATCCTGGAAGCGCGATGACAGCACGGGTAGCCGGTAACGACTACCGGAGCCTCACACCGCCCGCCCTGGGGGCCTGGACGCCCTCGCTCCGGGTGAGCGTCGTCATTCCCGCCTACGGCGACCAGGAGAAACTCGACCTGGCACTCGCCGGGCTGGCCGTGCAGACCTACCCGGCCGCGCTTACCGAGGTCATCGTGGTCGACAACGGCAGCAGCCCGCCGCTGCGCCTGCCCGAACTCCGCCCGGAGGGCACCAGCCTGATCGTCTGCCCGACCCCCGGCCGGGCCCACGCCCGCAACGCCGGTCTGTCGGCCGCCACCGGTGACGTGATCCACTGGCTCGACTCCGACGTGGTTCTCGACCGCAGGTCGGTCGAGGCGCACATGCGCTGGCACCATGCCGCCCCGTATCTGGCGGTCACCGGTTACCTGCGCTTCACGCCGGCCCGGCTGCCCGCTCCCGAGGTGGTGGCCGCCGCCGACGACCTGGCCAAGCTCTTCGAGCCCGCCGAGCCGCATGCCTGGCTGGTCGACCTCGTCGAGCGCACCGACGGCCTCACCGCCAACCCGCACCGCGCGTTCAGCCTGCACGTCGGCGGCGCGACCTCGGTCAACGCGGCGCTGCTCGCCGCCGCCGGGCCGATGGACACCGACCTGATCCTCGGCCAGGACACCGAGATGGGCTACCGGCTCGCCCAGGCGGGTGCCGTCTTCGTCCCCGAGCCACTGTCGCGCGCCTTCCACCTGGGCCCGACCATGCGCATGCGCGGCAAGGCCCCGATCGACCGGGTCAGCCACGCGTTCGTGGCCGACCGGATCCCCTCCTACCGCTGGCTCCGCTCCCATCCGAGCAGGCAGTGGAAGGTGCCGTACCTGGAGGTGGTCGTCGAGCCCGGGGAGGGGACGGGACGGGAAGGTCCCGGATACTCCTATGACGAGGTCCGCGCCACGGTCGACGCCGTCCTCGCGGGTACCCTGCCCGACGTCGCGGTCACCCTCACCGGTCCGTGGGGCCGCATCGGCACGGAGGGGCGCGCCCCCCTGAAGGATCCGGACCTGGACCTGGTGCTGATCCGCGGCCACTACGCCCACGAGGCCAGGGTCCGCTTCGTCGACGAGGCCTCCGTCACCTCCGCTGCCACCTCCGCCCCGTCCGCGGCCTCCCGGCAGCCCCGCGCCGGTGGTCCCGCCACCCCCTACCGGCTCAGGTTGCCCGCCGGGTGGGTGCCCGGTGACGACACCCTGGCCCGCCTGCTCGACCTGGCCGGGGACGACGGCTACGGCCTGGTCGCGGTGCTCCTGGCCGAGGGGGGACAGGACGGCGAGGGCGGAGCGGGCTCGGAGCGGATGATCGTCGCGGCGCGGCTGGAGCGCGCCGCCGCGTTCGCGCGTGCCGCGATCGTGCTGGAGGAGGGAGAGGACCTTGACGACGCCGTGGAGGACACCTTCGGCGTGGTCTGGGTGGACGGCGAGACCTACGGGTTCGCGTCCGAGCCCCGCCCCATCGTCGGCCGCCGGGGCGCCCACCGGGCCAGGATCGAGGCCGAGGCTCAGGTGGCCCGCCTCACCAGGGAGAACGAGCGGCTCCGCGGTCAGGTGACCAGGTGGCGTGACGAGGCGGGCCGCTGGCGGAAAAGCGCGGTCGAGCTACGGCGCGAGGTCGGCACCCTGCGCAAGGAACTGGCCGCCGCCAGGAAGATCGTCCAGTACGGGCTGCTCTCCTCGGTCAAACGGGCCATCACCCGCCGCCGCTGACCTTCCCGCGCCGATCTTCCCGTGCGGCGCCGGTCAGCGCTCGTTCCCGGCGGCGCCGGCGCCGCGCGGGAGGTAGGGGCCGATATCCCGGTACGGCACGGTGATGCCGGGCCCGGCCATGTTCGACTGAATATCAGTGGTGCATACGTGCGGCGTTAGGAATGTGAGCTTGAACACCCTTTGGTGCCCAACCGATCACGCACCGCTCCCTCATAGAGATATTTCGTGAATTATATTGATCACGGTCATTCGGGCCATTAGGGAAGCTGCACTGGGACCGGTGGGATCGCGCCATGGCCGTCTCCCCGGAGCTCCGTCATCGGTCTCCGGCTCGCCGACCGTCGACGGCGCCCAGGCTCGACCATGAGCCTCTCTTCTCGTCCGCCGCGCGGATGGTCCCCGGGCAGTGCGTCACGCCGCCGGCGAAGCGGCCTGAACCGTCGAATCCGCCGACGATGGGAGTCCCTTCGGGGCCGGGGGGCGCCCCTGTCGAAGAGTGACCCTGAGCGCCTTCCACGGCGACGGTACGGGTCAGTTCCTGAGGGAGGTACGGAGCCTGCCGAGGAGCGTGCTCCACCCACCCTGGGCCTGGTGCCGCCGGGCCTGCCCGGTGCCCTGTCTCGCCGCCTGCGGCGCGCTCTTCCGTTCGGGGGCCGGAGCCTGCGGGCGGGGCGAGGACGGAACGGGGGGCGCCGCCTCGGCGGGCCAGAACTCCGGCCGCGCGCCGCGCCGCACACCGTGGGTGGCCCTGACCGCGGCGGCGACGGCGGCGTCGTCGTCAGCGCCGAGCAGTCTCGCCCGGCCCAGCGCCTCGGTCCGCTCCAGCGTCGCCTCGCCGTCGGCGCCGAGATCGACGACGAGCATGCCGGAACGGTCGTCCTGCATCGCGGCGATCATCCGCTCCAGCGAGTCACGCCCCAGCGGGACCGAGGCCGGACCGGTGTAGCGGAACGGGATCGGGGCGGGGGTCGCGGAGACCTCGTCGGCGAACCGCACCCGCTCGTCGTGGGCGAAGTGCTCACGCAGCAGCCGCAGGTCGAACAGGGGGTCGTCCAGCACCGGCCGGCGCTCCGCGGACAGCTTCGACCAGGGGGCGACCAGGGTGACGACCACGTCGCCGAGCGATCCGTCGAGCGCCGCGCCCACCGCCTCGCGCACCTGCTCCTCCGGCCCCTCGGCACCGAGCACCACCTCCACGTACGGGACCAGCCAGTGGCGGCCGCGGTCCTTGCGCAGGTCGCGGCGGAGCGGTACCCGGTGGGCCAGATAGGGGGCGACGACCCGTACCGCCCGCTGCCGGTCGCGGCGCTGGGCGGGGAGTCCCAGGTGCACGGCCTGGGCCTTCATGTCGGGGATGAAGACCACGCCGTGCGCGGCCAGCCGGTAGGCGAACTCGGTGTCCTCGCCCCGCAACACCTCCGCGTCCACCCCGCCCACGGCGCGGAAGATCTCGCGCCGCATGGACATCGTCGGCCCCGTGCACACGTGGTAGGGGTTGCGGCTGGCCCGCAGGCCGTTGGTCCGGGAGATCGTCTGCTCGGTGGAGCTGGGCAGGGCGTCCGCCAGGTCGAAGACGGCCTCCAGCCGGCCCGCGCGCACACCGTCGTGCACCTGGGCCGCCGTCAGTGACGGCTCCTCGACGAACTTCTTCGCGCCGATCGCGACCAGGTAACCGGCCAGATGGTGCCACCGGGCCAGCGCCTCGATGTGCTCGCGGCAGACGACCATGTCGGCGTCGAGGCGCTGGATGATCCGCCCGTCGGCGAGGGCGGCGCCGGTGTTCACCGCGTGGGCGATGCCCCAGCCCGAGGGGTCGGTGGGCACGAGCCTGGTGTCCCGCGGAACGATCTCCGGCAGCCGCAGCGGAGGTTCGCTGCCGTCGTCGACCACGATCACCTCCATGAGGTGATCCGGATAGGTCTGCGCCGCCAGGGAGGCGAGGGTCAGATCGAGCCTGTGCTGTCCGCCGCGGGCCGGGATGATCACGCTGACCGAGAGTTCCGGATCCCACGCGCCGAGCGCGGGCGGGTCCAGAGGGGAGTAGTCGTTGTGCCGGATCGGTGGCAGGTCCGCCGCCGCGCCGCCCGTCATGATGTGGCACCCCTTGTCTGGTTCGTCGCCCGTCAAGTGTCCGGCCCATCGCTTGTCAAGGCCTGTCAAGCTCCGCAGACCCTATCGGCCCATTCTTAGGGTTTCCTGTAGGCAGGACGCCCCAGGTGTCCATTCGGTGGACAGCGCATCCCAAGGCTGAACAGGTTGCCCGTAGACTCCTTTTCAACACCGCAGGTAGCACGCGCACGGATCGGCCGCGCGCGGGAGGAGCAATCATGACCAGGGCGTGGCGTGGCCTCATCGAGGAGTACCGTGACCGACTTCCGGTGACCACGGCGACGCCCGTCGTCACGCTCCTGGAGGGCGGCACCCCGCTCGTCCCGGCGAACCGGGTGTCGGCGCTGACCGGCTGCGAGGTCTACCTGAAGGTCGAGGGCCTCAACCCGACGGGAAGCTTCAAGGACCGTGGCATGACCATGGCCATCAGCAAGGCCGTCGAGGACGGGGCGAAGGCGGTCATCTGCGCCTCCACCGGCAACACCAGCGCCTCCGCCGCCGCCTACGCGGTCCGCGCGGGCCTGACCTGCGCCGTGCTGGTGCCCCGGGGCAAGATCGCGATGGGCAAGCTGGCCCAGGCGCTGGTCCACGGGGCCCGGCTGCTCCAGGTCGAGGGCTCCTTCGACGACTGCCTGGAGATGACCAGGAAACTCTCCGAGAACTACCCGATCGCGCTGGTCAACTCGGTGAACCCGTTCCGGCTCCAGGGCCAGAAGACCGCCGCCTTCGAGATCGTCGACACGCTCGGAGACGCTCCCGACATCCACTGCATCCCGGTCGGCAACGCGGGCAACATCTCGGCGTACTGGATGGGGTACACCGAGTACGCGGGTGACGGCGTCGCGACGAGGACGCCCCGCATGTTCGGCTTCCAGGCCAGCGGCTCCGCGCCGATCGTCAACGGTGCGCCGGTGACCCACCCGCACACGATCGCCACCGCGATCCGGATCGGCAACCCCGCCTCGTGGCGGCTCGCCGAGGCCGCCCGTGACGAGTCCGGCGGCGTCATCCAGGCCGTCACCGACCGCCAGATCGCCGCCGCGTACAAGCTGCTCGCCCAGGAGGAGGGCGTCTTCGTCGAGCTCGCCTCCGCCGCCAGCGTGGCGGGCCTCCTCCAGGCCCACAGCCAGGGCCTGGTCGAGCCGGGGCAGCGCGTCGTGTGCACGGTGACCGGAAACGGCCTCAAGGACCCCGACTGGGCCATCTCCGGCGCTCCCGCCCCGGTGACGATCCCGATCGACGCGCACGCCGCGGCCGTCGCCCTCGAACTCGCCTAGCTCCGGTGCCGCGGAGTCTGCTGTGACAGGGGGCGGTCAGCCGGTCAGGCGGTGCCCCGCGGGACGGCGCGGGGAGCCGTGGCGTTCCGCGGCGACCGGCGACAACGCGGCGAGGAACCGCCCGGCCACGACGGGCGGAAGATCCAGGGGGCAGGGCCCGGCGAACCCGGCACGCCGCGACCGTCCCGGCATCGCACTTGGAAATCCCGCAGAACCGGGCAGATAGGAGAAGCCACTTGTCCGCCATGGCCACGCCATCGAGCCGTGCCCCGGGAGATCTATGATCAGCGGCAAGGTGACCGTCCAGGTCCCCGCGACCTCGGCGAATCTCGGCCCGGGATTCGACACGCTGGGTCTGGCACTCGGCCTCCACGACGAGGTCGAGGCCGAGCTGTTCGAGCCCCCGGAGGGCCCCGGCTCCCGGAGCGTGGTCATCGAGGTCGAGGGAGAGGGCGCCGGCGAGCTTGACGGGGGCGAGGGGCACCTCATCGTCACCACGATGCGCACGACTTTCGACCGGATGGGGCTCCGGCAGCCGCCCGGGATCCGGTTGCGCTGCCTCAACCGCATCCCGCACGCCCGCGGCCTCGGGTCGTCCTCCGCCGCGATCTGCGCCGGGATCATCGCCGCCCGCGCACTGGCCGGCACCCCGTGTCAGGACGGCTCCGCCCTCGCGCACCGGTCGAGGGCACGGTCCGGGCTCCCCGAGTTCACCGACGACGAGGTCTTCGCGCTGGCCACCGAGATCGAGGGCCACCCCGACAACGTGGCGCCGTGCCTGGCGGGCGGCCTCACCGTCGCGTGGACGGACGGAACGGGGACGCCGCACCTGGTACGGCTGCTCCCGCACTCCGACGTCAGGCCCGTGGTCCTCGTCCCCGGGTACCGGCTGTCCACCGAGGTCGCCCGCGGGCTGCTGCCCAAGGAGGTCCCGCACGCCGACGCCGCCGCGAACGCGGGGCGGGCCGCGCTGCTGGTCGCGGCGTTGACGGCCAGGCCGGAACCGGAACTTCTGCTGGCCGCCACCGAGGACCGCCTCCATCAGGACTACCGCGCGCCCGCGATGCCGCTCACCGCCGACCTGGTACGGCGGCTGCGCGGGGCGGGCGTCGCCGCGGTCGTTTCGGGAGCGGGGCCCACGGTTCTTGCGTTTTCGACCGTGAATACGCAGGATTTGATCGCAACGGAAGTGGGTAATGACTGGCACATCCGGCCACTGGATGTCGAAACCCGGGGTGCCCGCGTTGTTTCTCTTGAGACACGCTGACATCTCTCGACCTTCAGGGAATAGCTGTGTGCGCTGGTGATGTTAGGCTGATAGCCGCACCAGGTGCCCCGCGTTGGGTGCGTGCTTGTCAGCCACACATCGCTGCATCATGTCTCACTCCGTGAGGCGTGATCGCCGCAGTGGCCTCCCCGAATCCGTCGCCTCCGAATGCTCCACATTCGGCTGGGGCAACGAAGAGGCGGCGTTTTAGGGGACATGCGCGTTCGATCTACCTCGACATCTGGTTGCCGGTAGCAATCCGGGGGGGTGTCCTCCAAGTCCCACCGTCGGCGATTCTCGATGGTGACGGCCTGGATCAGCCCTTCTCCGACAGTGGCGGCGGCTCTCCATGGGCCGTCGAGGATCGCAACGTGCAACCCGACCCGGTCTGTCCCACCGGGTCGATCGCACCACCGGGACGATTGGCTGATCATGGCCACGCCCGACCCCTGGGAAGGACCCATTAGTGAGCGACACCACCGAACTCCTCTCCGACGTCACCGGCACGGCGCCGACGTCCGGCGACACCCCCACCCGCCCCGCGGCCAAGCCGCGCCGTCGCTCCGGCACCGGCCTGTCCGCCATGGTGCTGCCCGAACTGCAGGCCATGGCCTCCGGTCTCGGCATCAGCGGGACAGGGCGGATGCGCAAGAGCCAGCTCATCGCGGCCATCCAGGAGAAGCAGGGCGTCTCCGCCGAGAGTGCCCAGGCTCCCGCCACCGCCAAGGAGACTCCGGCCGTGGCCGTCCCCGCAGCCGCGGCCGAGCCGGTCGTCGAGCGTCCGGCGCGCACCCGCAGGGAACGTTCCCGTCCCGTCGTGGCCGCCGAGCCCGTTGTGGAGCAGGCGCCGCCAGCTCCCGAGCCCGTGGCCGCCGTCGTCGCTGCCGAGCCCGTCGTGGAGCAGCAGACCATCGACGCCGTCCCGGCCGAGGGCCGCGGCGAGCGTGGCGAGAGCCGCCGTGAGCGCGGCGAGCGTCGCGGTCGTGGCGGCGAGCGCGGCGAGCGCGGCGAGCGCACCAACGACCGCCGCGAGCGCGGCGACAACCGCGGAGATCAGCGCGGAGATCAGCGCGGAGACCAGCGCGGAGACCAGCGCACCGACTCCCGCGCCGCCGACGCCGGCCAGAACCGTGGCGAGCGGATCAACGACCGCGGTGAGCGCGGTGACCGTGGTGAGCGCGGTGAGCGCGGTGACCGTGGCCCGCAGAACCGGGGGCCGCAGGACCGCAGCGACCAGCACGGTGTGGGCGACGACGACGACCGTCGCGGCCGCCGCGGCCGGTTCCGCGAGCGCAACCGCCGTGGCCGCGACCGCTTCGACAGCAACGAGCCCGTGGTGGGCGACGACGACGTTCTGATCCCGATCGCCGGAATCCTCGACATCCTCGACAACTACGCGTTCGTCAGGACCAGTGGTTACCTGCCGGGTTCCAACGACGTCTACGTCTCGCTGGCCCAGATCCGCCGCAACGGCCTGCGCAAGGGCGACGTCGTCACCGGCGCCGTCCGCCAGCCCCGCGACGGCGAGCGCCGCGAGAAGTTCAACGCGCTCGTCCGCCTGGACACGGTCAACGGCATGGACCCGGAGCAGGCGCGGCAGCGCCCCGATTTCAATAAGCTCGTCCCGCTCTACCCGCAGGAGCGCCTGCGCCTGGAGACCGAGCCGAACATCCTGACCACCCGGATCATCGACATGGTGGCGCCGATCGGCAAGGGCCAGCGCGGTCTCATCGTCTCCCCGCCCAAGGCGGGCAAGACGATGGTGCTTCAGGCGATCGCCAACGCGATCACCCACAACAACCCCGAGTGCCACCTGATGGTCGTCCTGGTGGACGAGCGTCCGGAAGAGGTCACCGACATGCAGCGGTCGGTGAAGGGCGAGGTCATCCACTCGACCTTCGACCGCCCGGCCGAGGACCACACCACGGTCGCGGAGCTCGCCATCGAGCGCGCCAAGCGCCTGGTGGAGCTGGGCCACGACGTGGTCGTGCTGCTCGACTCGATCACCCGTCTGGGCCGCGCCTACAACCTGGCGGCCCCGGCCTCCGGCCGCATCCTGTCCGGTGGTGTCGACTCCACCGCGCTCTACCCGCCGAAGCGTTTCTTCGGTGCCGCCCGCAACATCGAGAACGGCGGCTCGCTGACGATCCTCGCCACCGCGCTGGTCGAGACCGGCTCCAAGATGGACGAGGTCATCTTCGAGGAGTTCAAGGGCACGGGCAACCTGGAGCTCAAGCTCAACCGGCAGCTTGCCGACAAGCGGATCTTCCCCGCGGTGGACGTCGACGCGTCCGGTACCCGCAAGGAGGAGATCCTCATGGGCAAGGACGAGCTCCAGATCATCTGGAAGCTCCGCCGCGTGCTGCACGCCCTTGACATGCAGCAGGCTCTCGAGCTTCTCCTGGAGAAGATGAGGGAGACCAAGTCCAACGCGGAGTTCCTGCTCCAGGTGCAGAAGACGACCGTCAGCTCCGAGCGCGACTGACCGCTCACCGCACGTTGAACGCCTCGGCCCCTCGGGCCGGGGCGTTCGGCGTTTCCAAAGCGCTTGTCTGGCCCAGACCTTCGGGATATCCCTACTTCAGGACGCATTTCCGCGGATGACAGGGGGGCGCGTGACTGCCGAGACAGTGGTGAGCACGCCCGTGGTCAGGACGCCGCTCCGGCGGCGCGTGCCCTTGGGGCCGAACGGCCCCTTCGGCATGTTCGTCGACCCGATGACCTGGCGGGCCGTTCCCTACCTGCTGGTGAGCCTGTTCCACGGCCTCGCCTGGTTCGCGTTCCTCGCCTCGGTGATCCCGCTCTCCCTGGCGCTGGTGATCGTGTGGATCGGGCTGCCGCTCCTCGCCCTGACCATGCTGGCCTGGCGGGGGGTGGCGATGCTGGAGCGCCGGTTCCTCCGGCTGGCCTTCGGCGTCGACATCCCCACCCCCTACCGGCCGTCGGAGGGCGACAACCTGTTCCTGCGCTGGAAGGACATGTTCGTCGATCCCGCCACCTGGAAGGATCTGCTCTACCTGCTGTTGCTGCTGCCGATCGGGATCGCGGAGTTCACGGTCTCGGCGGTGCTGTGGACGCTCGGGCTCGGCCTGACCGTGGCGCCACTGCCCCTGCTGCTGCTGCTGGGGGAGCCGATGACACCCATCGGCGAGCTGCCGATCGACAGCGGGCCGAAGGCGCTGCTGTGCACGCTGATCGGGATGGGGTTCCTGCTCGCGGCCCTGTACGCGACCCGGGGGATGGCCTGGCTGCACGGCCTGTTCGGCGCCGCCCTGCTGGGCGCGGGGGAGAAGAACCTGCTGGCGGCCCGCGCCGCGCACCTGCGGGCCAGCCGGGCCCGCGGGGTGGACGCGGCCGAGGCCGAGCGGCGGCGGATCGAGCGTGACCTGCACGACGGCGCACAGCAGCGGCTGCTGTCGGTGGCCATGGACCTGGGCCGGGCGCAGGCCAAGCTGGACTCCGACCCCGAGGCGGCCCGGGAGCTCCTGGACCAGGCGCATCGGGGCACCAAGGCCGCCATCGCCGAGCTGCGTGACCTCGCCAGGGGCATCCATCCGGCGATCCTCACCGACAGGGGGCTGAACGCCGCCCTGTCGTCGCTCGCCGCGCGCGCGCCCGTACGGGTGGATCTGGCGGTGGAGGTCTCGCACCGGCCCCCGCCGGCGGTGGAGAGCATCGCGTACTTCGTCGTGGCCGAGTGTCTGACCAACCTGGCCAAGCACTCCGAGGCCACCGAGGCGTCCATCCGGGTCAGCCGGCAGGAACAGCGGGTGATCGTCGAGATCTATGACAACGGGGTCGGCGCCGCGGTGCCGCGGCCCGGAGGCGGCCTCGCCGGGCTGGCCGACCGGGCGGCGACCATCGACGGCACCCTGAGCGTCGACAGCCCGCTCGGCGGCCCCACGATGATCAGAGCCGAACTGCCCTGCGAATGGTGAGGGCCTGAACACATGCGGGTGGTGATCGCCGAAGACTCGGTGCTGTTGCGCGAGGGGCTGGCCAGGCTGCTGGCCGACGGGGGCATCGATACCGTCGGGGCCGTGGGCGACGGCCCAGGGCTGGTGGCCGCGGTCGTCGAGCACGATCCGGACCTGGCGATCGTCGACGTCAGGATGCCGCCGACGCACACCGACGAGGGACTGCGCGCGGCCCTGGAGGCCAGGAGCCGGCGGCCGAGACTGCCGATCCTCGTGCTGTCGCAGTACGTCGAGGAGCAGTACGCCACGGAACTGATCGGCGGTGGCGCCGCGGCGGTCGGCTACCTGCTCAAGGAGCGGATAGCGGACGTGGCCGAGTTCCTCGACGCGGTACGCCGGGTGGCCGCCGGGGGAACGGTCATCGACCCGGAGGTGATCGGGCAGTTGCTGGGCCGCCGACGCAGGGGAGACCCCCTGGAGTCGCTGACCGCGAAGGAACGCGAGGTTCTGGCCCTGATGGCGGAGGGCCGTTCCAACGCCGCGGTCGCCGGGCGCATGCTCGTCACCGAGGGCGCCGTGGAGAAACACATCTCCGGCATCTTCGGCAAGCTCGGCCTGGGGCCCGCCACCGACGACCACCGCCGGGTTCTCGCCGTGCTCGCGTATCTGGGCAGGTGAACGCCCGCGGCCCCGGTCTCTCCGGGGCGGGGAATGTCTTGTGGCCTGGGATGGTTGCAGGATCTGGCACACTGGTAGCCGAACCGCAGCGGTTCCGGTTCCCGCCCGCGCGCACCTCGGTGTGCCAGCGCGCAAGCCTCATCGGCGAGAGACAGTGGCGACCCGGCGGCCGCGTTTTGGAGAGGAAAAGACGACATGAAGCCCGACATCCACCCGGAGTACGTCGCCACTCAGGTGACGTGCACCTGTGGTAACTCCTTCACCACCCGCAGCACCGCCAAGAACGGCGTGATCCACGCCGACGTGTGCTCCGCCTGCCACCCCTTCTACACGGGCAAGCAGAAGATCCTGGACACCGGCGGCCGGGTGGCGCGCTTCGAGAAGCGCTTCGGCAAGAAGTCCACGGGCCAGTAGCCCCCATCCCGACGCCGGCTCGGAACAACCCTCCCGGGAAAGGGGGGGTGCCCGGGTCGGCGTTCGTGGTGATGAGGCAGGCTTGGCAGGGCTTTAAAGGAAGGACGCACGGTGAACCTCGACGAGTTGCTCAGTGAGTACGCCGAGCTGGAACTCAAGCTCGCCGACCCCTCCGTGCACGCCGACCAGAAGCAGGCGCGCACCTTCGGCAGGCGCTACGCCGAGCTGACCCCGATCATCAACACCTACCGTGAGCTTGAGGGCGTCCAGGCGGACCTCGGGACGGCGCGGGAGCTGGCCTCGGAGGACGAGGCGTTCGCGGAGGAGGCCAAGGAGCTCGAAGCGCGGGTTCCCGAGCTGGAGGAGAAGCTCAGGCACCTGCTCGTCCCGCGTGATCCCAATGATGACAAGGACATCATCATGGAGATCAAGGCGGGCGAGGGCGGCGAGGAGTCCGCGCTGTTCGCCGGGGACCTCCTGCGGATGTATCTGCGGTATGCCGAGCGGATCGGCTGGAAGACCGAGCTCATCGACGCCACCCACTCCGACCTCGGCGGCTACAAGGATGTCACGATCGCCCTGAAGGCCAGGGGCGACGAGGGCGTCTGGTCGAGGCTCAAGTTCGAGGGCGGTGTGCACCGCGTCCAGCGGGTGCCGGTCACCGAGTCCCAGGGACGCATCCACACCAGCGCCGCCGGGGTGCTCGTCTACCCGGAGGCCGAGGACGTCGACGTCCAGATCGACCCGAACGACCTCCGCATCGACGTCTACCGCTCCAGTGGTCCCGGTGGTCAGAGTGTCAACACCACCGACTCGGCCGTGCGGATCACGCACCTGCCGACCGGGGTGGTCGCCTCCTGTCAGAACGAGAAGAGCCAGCTCCAGAACAAGGAGTCGGCCATGCGCATCCTGCGGGCCCGCCTGCAGGCGATCGCCGAGGAGGAGGCCAACGCCGCCGCCATGGCCGAGCGCAAGTCCCAGATCCGCACCGTCGACCGCTCCGAGCGCATCCGCACCTACAACTTTCCCGAGAACCGCATCTCCGATCACCGCGTCGGTTTCAAGGCGTACAACCTCGACCAGGTGCTCGACGGGGATCTCACGGCCGTCATCCAGTCCCTGCTCAACGCTGAGATGGCGGAGAAGCTCGCCAACCATTCATAGAACGCGCCCATGACCTTTCTGCTGGACGAGATCGCCCTCGCCACCGCCCGGCTCGCCGAGGCAGGTGTGCCGTCGCCGCGCACCGACGCCGAGGAGATCGCCGCATGTGTGCACGGCGTACGGCGCAGCGAGCTGCACACCGTGAAGGACTCCGACTTCGACGCCCTGTTCTGGGAGGGCGTCGCCCGCAGGGAGTCCCGCGAGCCGCTTCAGCACATCACCGGGCGGGCCTACTTCCGCTACCTGTCCCTGGAGGTCGGGCCGGGAGTGTTCGTGCCGCGCCCGGAGACCGAGGTCGTGGTGGGCTGGGCGATCGACAGGTTGCGGGAGATGGACGTCGCCTCGCCCGTGGTCGTGGATCTCGGCACCGGGTCCGGTGCCATCGCGCTGTCCATCGCCCAGGAGGTCGCGCTGGCCACCGTGCACGCGGTCGAGGTCGACCCGGACGCCTACGGCTGGGCCAAGCGCAACATCATCGAGCACGGTCAGGGCCGCGTCCACCTGCACCCGGAGGATCTGGCCGACGCCCTCTCCGAACTGGACGGCCAGGTCGACCTGGTGGTCTCCAACCCGCCGTACATCCCGCCCGGCGCGATCCCCCGTGACCCCGAGGTCCGCGACTACGACCCGCACCGCGCGCTGTACGGGTCGGGCAGCGACGGCCTCGACGAGGTCAGGGCCGTCGAAAGGACCGCCAGGCGCCTGCTGCGCCCCGGTGGCTTCGTCGCCGTGGAACACGCCGATCAGCAGGGTACGCCGGTCTATCTGATCTTCTCTGAGGAGAACGGCTGGCGCGACGTCCGCAGCCGCCAGGACCTGACGCGCAGGGACCGCTTCGTCACCGCCCGCTTCGGCCAGGAATAGGATGCACGCCGTAAGCGAGGGGGTCCTGGCCGCCGGCGAGGCGCCGGCGGGCGAGGAGGTGCGCGAATGCGCGTAGCGATCGATCGACAGGAGGCACAGTGAGCCGACGTTTTGACTGCATCGATGCCGAGCAGCGCGCCACGGGCCTGGCAGAGGCCGCGTCCGTCCTGGGGCGGGGGGAGCTCGTGGTGCTGCCGACCGACACCGTCTACGGTATCGGCGCCGACGCCTTCACACCCGCCGCGGTCACCGCCCTGCTGGATGCCAAGGGCCGCGGCCGTGACATGCCGGTGCCCGTACTGGTCGGGACCGTCCGGGCGGCCAACGCCCTGGTGGAGAACCTCGGTCCGTACGGCCAGGATCTCGTCGACGCCTTCTGGCCGGGGCCGCTCACGCTGATCTGCCGCGCGAACCGGTCCCTCTCGTGGGACCTGGGGGACGCCAAGGGCACCGTCGCCATCCGGATGCCGCTGCACGCGGTCGCCCTCGACCTGCTCAAGGAGACCGGCCCGCTGGCCGTCTCCAGCGCCAACCGCTCCGGTGCCCCCGCCGCGACCAGCGCCGCCGACGCGGAGAAGCAGCTCGGCGACTCGGTGTCGGTCTATCTCGACGCCGGGCCGTGTGAGAGCGGCACCCCTTCGACGATCCTGGATCTGACCACCGCGGTGCCCAGGTTGCTGCGGCGCGGGGCGGTCACGGTGGAGAGACTACGCGGCGTGATCGGCTACGTGGCGACGGACGCGGGGCCGGAGTCCGACGACTGACCAGCGCGTCCACGGCATATGCCGTGATCCATGCCATCTGATTATCACCGTGACGCGGGGCGCTCTCCCCGGTACCTTGAAGTGGGCCGACACTTCCGGGAGACGTCCATGGGCAAGTTCGAAGGAATGGACCCCAAGCTGGTCCGCGACCTGTTGTCCGAGGTGCGGCGGGCGGCCGACCAGATGCGGAACGTCGAGGGCAAGGTCACCCAGCTGATGAGCGGGGCCGGCCTGTCCTCGCAGTCGACCCACAGACCCGTCCAGATCGCCGACGCGTGCGACGTGATGGTCCGTGACGTCTCCGCTCGCGTGACGTTGCTGGAGAAGAGGATCAACCAGAACGCGACGGCGCCTCCCGCCGAGCCCAAGGCCGGGGACACGAAGCCTGACAGCGGCGCGGCGGGCGACGGCGCGAAGCCGGAGGGTTCCCAGAACGGCGCGAAGCCCGGGACCGGCGCGGCGGGTGATGGCACGAAGCCCGGGACCTCGGGGGCCGACGGTCTCAAACCGGACGACAAGCCCCGCGTCGGTGACCAGTCGGCCGAGAGCACTCAGCGTGACGATCCGAAGGACTCCCCCAAGCCGGAGACCCCGAAGGGGGACGAGACCAAGCCCGAGACGGGCTCGAAGGGCGACGAGACCAAGCCGGAGGCGGGCTCGAAGGGCGACGAGACCTCCCCGAGGGACGGTTCGAGGGAGACGCCGAAGCCGGAGGCGTCCGGGACCGATGACCGGAAGCCGGACACGGGTTCGAAGGGGGACGAGACCTCTCCGCGCGACGGAGACACCCCTAAGGAGAGCGTCAAGCCGGTTGACACCGCACCACGCGAGACCCCGAAGCCGGATCCCGTACCGGAGGCGCCCAGGGGCGAGGACACGCCGCGTGAGGCTCCGAAGCCGGATCCCGCGCCCACGCCGGAGGCGCCCAGGGCCGAGGACTCGCGGCCGGAGACGCCGAAGGTCGAGGATCTGAAACCCGCGGTTCCAGGGCCCGGTGAGGGGCCTCAGGACGGGGGGCGGCCGGTTGACGACGTGCCACGACAGACGCCCGTGCCCGAGGCCCCCGGCCCGGACGCCACCCCCGTACCGGAGACGCCCAGAGTCGATGACGCACAGCCGGAGATCGTCAATGTGCACGACACGATGCCCGGTGGGGAGGATTCCGACGCCAAGGGTGACTCCGGTTCCAAGGGGGACGAGACGACACCGCGTGGGGACGGTGGCGCGCCGGTGAACGATCCCGACGCCAAGGGCGATTCCGGTTCCAAGGGGGACGAGACGACACCGCGTGGGGATGGTGGCGCGCCGGTGAACGATCCCGATGCCAAGGGCGATTCCGGCTCCAAGGGCGACGAGCGCTCGCCCAGGCAGGAGGGCGGCACGTCCGGCGACAACATTCTCGACACTTCCCGGAAGGACCATCCAGACGACATCGACCAGAGCGGCGATCATCGGGCGAAGATCGTGGAGGTCGATGGTGTGAAGGTGCTCCAGATCCCGCTCGACTCGCCCACGGCGGCCGAGGTCGACGAGTTGCTGAAGAACATCGAGGACATCCCGCCGCTGGAGATGCCCACGGTCGACAATGTTTCCGCCACGGCGGGGCAGCCGGGCTGGGTCGAGCCGCACGGCCCGCTCGATTCGGCCAAACCCGACTATCCGCTCCTCGACACCGCGGGACCCACCACCGACCAGACCGTCCAGCCGCCGGGCACGGGAGGCGAGGCCACCCCCGGGCCCGCCGGTACGACCTCAGCTGAGGCCGATGTTCAGCCGCAGGCCACCACCTCCGCCGTACCCGCCGTCCAGACGGCGGGTACGGTCTCCGGTGAGGCGGCCGCGCAGCCCGCTGTGATGCCGCGAGGAGACGTCGGCGCGCCGTCCATCGGCGACGCGGTCTTCAGCGAGGCGCCAGGGGCGGAGGATGCCGCAGGGGGCGCGGGACAGTCGGCTGGGGCGGCTCCCGGGGGCCTGGCCGCCGCACCGGACGGTCCGGCCGCCCGGTGGGCCGGCGACGGCGACGTCGTCACCGCGGAGGCGGGCCCTCTCGACCTGGACGCTCTCAGGACGCTCGCCGACAACGCCCGGGAGATCGAGCCGCTGGAGATGCCCGGCGTCCAGGTACCGGAGGGGGAGACCTGGGGCGAGGGGGCCTGGGTGCCCATGGACATCGGACCCGACGGGCCGGCCGGCGACGTGGAGCCGGGAGATCCGCTGCGGCCGATCCCGCCTCCGGGAGGCGGGCGGTGAGCGGGGCCGAGCCCGGTTTCCGAGCCGGTCGGCACCACCACGGTGTCGGGCAGTGAACGGGAGGCAGGGACTGTGTCAGCGAGGGTGAGGAGCCTGTGATGTTCGTGGATCCACCCGCACCGCAGCCGCTGCAGCCGGGGGAGACCCCACCGGCCTCGGGCGGCGGTGGCCTGCCGTCCTCGGACGCCGCCACGGCGTGGGAGTTCAACCCCGAATACCAGCGGCTGGTCATGATGTGGCGGCAGGTGCTTCCCGAACTCGACACGCTGACCGCCAGCCTGGACAAGGCCTATCAGCTCGCCAGGAGCAGGGATGTCTGGGATGCCCCGGTCTCCGGCCGCTACGTCGAGGACATGACGGAGTGGCGTACCCGTCTCGGCCTCTACCGGCAGGCGATCCTGACCTCGATCAGCGACCAGGCGGCCGACACGCCGAGATGGGTGCCGGTGGGAGCCGGGGCCCCGCACGCCTTCTCCTGACGTCCTTCCCGGCCCGGTGGCGCCGGCCGGGTCCTTCGGC
The DNA here is from genome assembly GCF_040678965.1 of Streptosporangium sp. NPDC049248. NCBI lineage: Bacteria > Bacillati > Actinomycetota > Actinomycetes > Streptosporangiales > Streptosporangiaceae > Streptosporangium > Streptosporangium sp. NPDC049248. The sequence continues at coordinate 272,554 of NZ_JBFAQY010000010.1, read as the reverse complement.
GCGAGGCCCGCGGGCCGGGCTGTTCTCGAAGCCTCCCGGGTGGACGGTGCCAGGGGCCTTTTGGGGCGTGCGTTTCCGCACGGAGACACGTCTTCCCGTGGCGACACCTCTCTGACCTGGGATAACCAGGGTGACCGGGCTTACAGTGGGGGTGAGTTGTCATCTTCGGGATGTGAGCCATGGGCGCAGAGCCGTACTACGGGCCAGATTTCGACCTACTGCAGCGCGAGGATCCGGAGATCGCCTCCGTACTCCTCGACGAGCTCGACAGGCTCCGCGGCGGCGTCCAGCTGATCGCGAGTGAGAATTTCGCCTCGCCCGCCGTGCTCGCCGCGCTCGGCTCGACGCTCACCAACAAGTACGCGGAGGGCTACCCCGGCAGGCGCTACTACGCCGGATGCGAGGTCGTCGACCGGGCCGAGCAGCTCGCGATCGACCGGGCCAAGCGGCTGTTCGGCGCCGAGCACGTCAACGTGCAGCCCCACTCCGGCGCCTCGGCGAATCTGGCGGCCTACGCGGCACTGCTCCAGCCGGGCGACACGGTGCTGGCGATGGCGCTGTCGCACGGCGGCCACCTCACGCACGGCTCCAAGGTCAACTTCTCCGGTCGCTGGTTCGACGTCGTGGCCTACGGCGTGCGCAGGGACACCGAGCTGATCGACTATGACGAGGTCAGGGAGCTGGCGTTGCGGCACCAGCCCAAAATGATCATATGTGGGGCCACCTCCTATTCCCGAAAGATCGACTTCGCTGCCTTCCGGGGGATCGCCGACGAGGTGGGCGCCTGGCTGCTCGCCGACGTCGCGCACACCATCGGGCTGATGGCCGGGGACGCCCTGCCGTCCGCCGTGCCGTACGCGGACGTGGTGACCTTCACCACGCACAAGGCGCTGCGCGGCCCGAGGGGAGGCGGGATCATGTGCACCCGGGAGCTGGCCCCCAGGGTCGACCGCGCGGTCTTCCCCTTCGTGCAGGGCGGCCCGCTCATGCACGCGGTGGCGGCCAAGGCCGTGGCGTTCGGCGAGGCGCTGCGCCCCGAGTTCGCACGGTACGCGCGGCAGGTGGTGGCCAACGCCCAGGTGCTGGCCGACGCCCTGGCCGCCGAGGGGATGCGGTCCGTCTCCGGGGGCACCGACAGCCATCTGGCGCTGATCGACCTGCGTGACGTCGGGGTCTCCGGCGCGGTGGCCGAGCAGCGGTGTGGTGCGGCCGGGATCACGCTGAACCGCAACGCGATCCCCTACGACCCGGAGCCGCCCACGGTGACATCCGGGATCCGGGTGGGCACCCCCTGCGTCACGACCCAGGGGATGGGGGCCGAGGAGATGAAGGCGGTGGCCTCGATGGTGGCACAGGCCATCCGCAACCCCGACGCAGTGGGTGAAATACGGGAGCGCGTCGCGGCGCTGACGAGCCTCCACCAGATATATCCCAGCGAACTATGAGCTGTTCTGTGGCGTTTTCCGGTCACAGGTGGCCGGACTATCCGCGAAACTGGTTCCGTGCGCGAATACCTTCTCATGGCGCTCGTCGCGGCCGCGGTGACATACCTGCTGGTCCCACTGGTCCGCGTTTTCGCCATCCGTATCGGTGCCATGCCCGAGGTCCGCGACCGTGACGTGCACACCACGCCGACGCCCAGACTCGGCGGCCTGGCGATGTACGGCGGTCTCGTCGCCGGTCTGCTGATCGCCGGCGAGCTGCCCTACGCCGGGGGCAAGCTGGCGGCCGAGGGCCAGGGCAAGACGGTGATCGCGCTGATCGCCGCGGGAGGGCTGATCACGCTGACCGGCTTCCTGGACGACTGGCTGGGAATGGACGCCCTGGTCAAGCTCGCCGGGCAGATCGGCGCGGCGGGCGTGCTCGTCGCCTTCGGTGTCAGCCTGCCGTGGCTCCCGCTGCCCACGGCGCTGGGCGGGCAGACCATTCTCGACTCCACGCTGAGTCCGCTGATCACGATCCTGATCGTGGTCGTCATGATCAACGCCGTCAACTTCGTCGACGGCCTCGACGGTCTGGCCGCCGGGATCGTGGGCATCGCCGCGATGGCCACCTGGACCTACTCGGTGGCCCTGTCGAAGGACTACGGCAACACCAGCATCAACGTGACGGCGGTCATCGCCTCGGTGCTCATCGGGATCTGCCTGGGCTTCCTGCCGCACAACTTCCACCCGGCGAAGATCTTCATGGGGGACACCGGGGCGATGCTGATCGGCCTGGTGCTCGCCTCCACGATGATCCTGGTGACGCCGCTCGACTCCAGCAGCATCAACCGCTTCCCCGTCATCCTTCCCCTGCTCGTGCCGGTCGCGATCCTGGTGCTTCCGCTGCTCGATCTGATCATGGCGGTGGTCCGGCGCACGTCCAACGGCCTGTCGCCGTTCGCGCCCGACCGAGGGCATCTCCACCACCGCCTGCTGGACATCGGACACTCCCACCGCCGCAGCGTCATGATCATGTACGCCTGGACCTTCCTGTTCGCCTTCGCGGTCGTGGCGCTGTCCATCGAGGGTGTCCCGCTCGTCCTGTTCCCGCTGACCGTGCTGCTCGCCATCGGCGTGCTGGTGATGATGGCGCTGCCCCGCTGGCGGGCCCGCCGCGACGTCGGCGGCTCCGGAGAGCAGGGCCCGACCGGCACCGCCGGGCCCGCCGGGCCCGTGGCCCCCACCGGATTCAGCGGTCCCGTCGAGGGGCCGGGGCGGCAGGTGTGGCCGGGCGAGCCGCAGGCCCGGGTCCGGCCCCACCCCTATCCCTCGGAGACGTCGGGGCCCCGCCGGGCCGTCACCGGCGACGACGGCGACGGCACCGCCACGCGCTCGGCGCTGCCCGACCTGTCACTCACCGCTCCGCGCCAAGGCTTCTCAAACCCTGAGACGCGGCGTTGAGCGGTCCACCTCAGCTGATTGATCATTCACTTGAAACGGCAGGTAAAGGCGCTCTTCCATGAGCTTGTGATAGCTTTCACTAACGGATCCATGGTTCAGCTGGATCTGTGAGGTAGCAATCGCTCGCTTGATAACAGTCACTGGGAGTGCCGATGCAGGCCAATGACGTGCGCGTCCTCAAAGGGGCCGTGATACCCACCGCCGCCGCGGGTGCGGTCGTCATCCTCGCGACGGCTCTGCTCTCCGGTGCCAAGGGGGCTCTGGGGGCCGCGATCGGCCTGTTGGTGGTGGCGGTCTTCTTCACGATCAGCCTGGTCGCGGTCTCCTCCGCGAGCCGGGTCTCTCCCGTCGTGATGATGGTCACCGCGATCGCCACCTACGCGGTGAAGGTCCTGATCATCATGGCGCTCCTCAAGGTGTTCGAGAGCGCCACCGCGTTCGAGCCGCGCGCCTTCGGCTGGTCGGCGATCATCTGCACCGTCGTCTGGACGGCCGGCGAGATGCGGGGCTTCGTGAAAACGAAGATGCTCTATGTCGACCCGAGTGCCGCGGTTCCCGGACAGGGCGGCCCCCGATGAGGCGTATCATGACCGGGCGACGGGACCCGATATGACTAGTCATCTCCCCGGCTGCTATTGTCATGCCCGCAATGAGCGAACAAGAACGCAGGCCCGAGAGCGATGGCCGCGACTTCGCCAACGCTGCCTGGTCGGTTCCCAGCTACATTCTCTCCGGGATCATCCTGTACGGCGGCGGCGGTTGGTTGCTGAGCCGTTGGACTGGCGTGGCCGTGTTCACACCGATCGGAGTGATCGTCGGTGTCGTTCTCGCCATCTACCTGGTCTACCGGAAATACGGTCGCTGACCTCGCGCGGCGGTCGCTTCGCTGACGAAGCAGTCTTGATCCACTACCACGTTGAAGGGAACGCCGCGTGAAGGCGCTGACGGTCCTCGCCGCCGACGAGTTCAAGGCCCCGGGGCTTGAGCTGTTCGATCTCCCCCCGATCATTCCCGGCGTCACCTGGTTCACCAAGCCGGTGCTGCTCGCCCTGTTGAGCTCGATCGTGGTCATAGCCTTCTGCTGGTCGGCCTTCGCCAACCCGAAGCTGGTGCCCAGGGGCATCCAGAACATCGGTGAGTACGGCTACATGTTCGTCCGCGACCAGGTCGCCCGTCCCTTCCTGGGCAAGGACGCCGACCGCTGGATGGGCCTGCTGCTGAGCCTGTTCTTCCTGGTCTGGATCTGGAACCTGATGGGGGTCGTCCCCTTCCTGCAGTTCCCGATCGCCTCGCACATCGCCTTCCCGATCGTCCTGGCGGTAAGCGTCTACGTGCTGAAGATCTACCTGGGCATGAAGCACCAGGGGGGGCTCGGCTACTTCAAGAACATGATGTTCCCCCCCGGCCTGCCCAAGCCGATCTACGTGCTGCTCGCGCCGATCGAGTTCCTCTCCAACATGATCGTGGCGCCGTTCACCCACGCGGTGCGACTCTTCGCCAACATGTTCGCGGGCCACATCATCCTGGCCTTCTTCAGCGCCGTTGGTTTCTGGTTCCTCTTCGAGCAGCTCACGCCGCTCGGCGCTCCGGTCGGTGTCGTCGCCGTCATCATGACGATCGCGATGACCGCGTTCGAGATGTTCATCCAGTTCCTGCAGGCCTTCCTGTTCGCGCTGCTCGCCGCGATGTACATCGGCGGCTCGCTGCACGCCGAGCACTAAGACCCTTCTCCTCCAGTTCAGACCGGTGAGACCCGTTCACCGGCCATCTTGTAAAGGAAACAGCAATGAGCATCCTCGCTGAGGTCACCGGCAACATCGGCTCCATCGGTTACGGGCTCGCCACGCTCGGCCCCGGCATCGGTGTCGGTCTCATCTTCGGTAACGGTCTGCAGGCCATCGCCCGCCAGCCCGAGACCTACGGCCTGATCCGCCAGAACATGCTGCTGGGCTTCGTGCTCGTCGAGGCGCTGGCCCTGATCGGCCTTGTCGCGCCGTTCATCTACTGATCGAATACACCCTGACGGAAGGCTGCATCGATGACATCCGCAGCTACGCTCCTGGCGGCCGAGGGCTCCAGCCCGATCATGCCGCACCTCTACGAGCTGGTCGTCGGCGGTTTCGCGTTCTTCGTCGTCCTCTTCGTCGTCGGTAAGATCCTCACCCCGCGAATCCAGAAGACCCTGGCCGAGCGGACCGATGCGATCGAGGGCGGCATCAAGCGAGCCGAGGACGCCCAGGCCGAGGCCCAGGCGCTGCTCAAGCAGTACAAGGACCAGCTCGCCGAGGCTCGTCACGAGGCTTCCCGCCTGCGTGAGGAGGCTCGCGAGCAGGGTGCGCAGATCAAGGCCGAGCTCCGTGAGGAGGCGCAGGCCGAGGCCCGCCGTCTCGTCGAGGCCGCGCACCTGCAGATCGAGGCCGACCGTCAGCAGGCGTTCGCCCAGCTCCGCGCGGAGCTCGGCCGTCTGTCGATCGATCTGGCCGGCCGTATCGTCGGCGAGTCCCTTGAGGACGAGGCGCGCCAGCGCCGCACCGTGGACCGGTTCCTTGAGGAGCTCGAGTCGAGCAGCGCGGCGGTCCGCTGATGAGAGGTCTGAGCAGGGCTTCGCTGGCCGAGGTCGAAGAGCGCTTCAACGCCGTCGCGGGGAGCGCCGACCTCGGCACGCTGGCCGACGAGCTCTTCTCGGTCGCCGACCTGTTCGACCGTGAGCACGGGCTCCGCCGCAACCTCTCCGACCCCGCCCGGCCCGCGGCCCAGAAGGCGCAGGTCGTCCGGGTGCTGCTGGAGGGCAAGGTCAGTGATGCCGCGCTGGAGACGGTCGTCGCGGCCGTGTCCGCGCGGTGGGCCCGCTCCGGCGACCTGGCCGACGCGCTTGAGCGTCTCGGTGTCATCGCGGCCTCCGCGGAGGCCGAGGCGCAGGGCAGGCTCGACGACGTCGAGGACGAGCTGTTCAGGTTCGGGCGCATCGTCGCCTCGAACCTGGAACTGCACCGGACCCTGACCTCCACGGCGGCACCGGAGCAGGGCAGGCGGGAGCTGCTGGGCTCCCTGCTCGCCGGCAAGGTCGCCCCCACCACTCTCCGCCTGGTCACGCAGCTCGTGGTACACCCGCGAGGACGTAGCCTGGACAGTGGCCTTGAGGAGTTCGGAAAGCTGGTCGCCGCCCAGCGGCAGCGCCTCGTCGCGGTGGTGCGCAGCGCCATCGTGCTCTCAGAGGAGCAGAAGCAGCGTCTCGCCACGTGGCTGCGCACCTCGTACGGCCGCGACGTTCATCTGAACGTCGAGGTGGATCCGCGGGTGCTGGGAGGGTTCTCGGTGCACATCGGGGACGATCTCATCGACACCACCATCGCGGGACGAATCGAAGAAGTCCGCCGCCGGTTGGCCGGCTAGGCGAATAGGGAGACTGAAGAGAGATGGCGGAGCTTACGATCCGGCCGGACGAGATCCGGGACGCACTTGAGCGCTTCGTCCAGGCGTACGAGCCGGAAGGCGCCGCGCGTGAGGAGATCGGGACCGTCGTCGACTGCGGCGACGGTATCGCCCATGTCTCCGGCCTTCCCTCGGCGATGGCGAACGAGCTGCTTGAGTTCGAGGACGGCACGCGTGGCCTGGCACTGAACCTGGACGTCCGGGAGATCGGTGTCGTTGTTCTGGGCGACTTCAGCAAGATCGAGGAGGGCCAGTCGGTCCGCCGGACGGGCGAGGTCCTGTCCGTGCCGGTCGGCGACGGCTTCCTCGGCCGAGTGGTCGACCCGCTGGGCAATCCGCTGGACGGCAAGGGTGCCATCGAGTCCGAGGGTGTTCGTCCCCTCGAACTTCAGGCGCCTTCCGTCGTGCAGCGCCAGCCGGTGAAGGAGCCCCTCGCCACCGGCATCAAGGCGATCGACGCGATGACCGCGATCGGCCGTGGCCAGCGCCAGCTGATCATCGGTGACCGTGGCACCGGCAAGACCGCGATCGCCGTGGACACCATCCTCAACCAGCGGGAGAACTGGCTCTCCGGCGACCCGGACAAGCAGGTCCGTTGCGTCTACGTCGCGGTCGGCCAGAAGGGTTCCACGATCGCCCAGGTCAAGGCTCGCCTTGAGGAGGCGGGCGCGCTGGAGTACACCACCATCGTCGCCTCTCCGGCGTCCGACCCGGCCGGTTACAAGTACCTCGCCCCCTACACCGGTTCGGCCATCGGCCAGCACTGGATGTACCAGGGCAAGCACGTTCTCATCGTCTTCGACGACCTGACCAAGCAGGCCGACGCCTACCGCGCGGTCTCCCTGCTGCTCCGTCGTCCGCCGGGCCGTGAGGCCTACCCCGGCGACGTCTTCTACCTGCACTCCCGCCTGCTGGAGCGCTGCGCGAAGCTGTCGAAGGAGATGGGTTCCGGCTCGATGACCGGTCTGCCGATCATCGAGACGAAGGGCAACGACGTCTCGGCGTTCATCCCGACCAACGTCATCTCCATCACCGACGGCCAGGTCTTCCTGGAGACGGACCTGTTCAACGCCGGTGTCCGTCCCGCCATCAACGTCGGTGTCTCGGTCTCCCGAGTCGGCGGCTCGGCCCAGACCAAGGCGATGAAGTCGGTCGCCGGCACGCTGCGCCTGTCGCTCTCCCAGTACCGGGACCTGGAGGCCTTCGCCTCCTTCGCCTCCGACCTGGACGCGGCCTCCAAGGCCCAGCTGGAGCGCGGCCAGCGCCTGGTCGAGCTGCTCAAGCAGCCGCAGTACAGCCCTTTCCCGGTCGAGCAGGAGGTCGTCTCCATCTGGGCCGGCACCACCGGTGAGCTCGACGAGGTCCCGGTCGAGGACATCCGCCGTTTCGAGGCGGAGTTCCTGGACTACATCGGCCGGGAGAAGAAGGGCATCTTCGACAGCATCCGCGAGACCAAGGCCCTGTCCGAGGACACGGTCACCGCTCTCAAGGACGCCGTCACCGCGTTCAAGAGGACCTTCGAGACCTCCGCGGGCGAGCTGCTGGTCAACGAGGAGCCGGTCGAGGCGCTCGGCGCCGAAGAGGTCGGCCAGGAAAAGATCACCAAGCGCGTCCGTACGGCTGAGAAGAAGTAGCCGATGGGTGCCCAGCTAAGACTGCTGCGGCGGCGGATCAAGTCGGTCAAGTCAACGGCGAAGATCACGCGCGCCCAGGAGCTCATCGCTTCATCGCGCATCGTGAAGGCGCAGTTGCGGATGCAGGCGGCGGTGCCGTACGAGCGCGAGATCACTCGCGCCGTGACGGGCGTCGTCAGCAACACCGCCAGCGTCGACCACCCGCTGACCGTGGAGAAGGAGCGGCCCGCCAGGGCCGCCGTGCTCATCGTCACCAGCGACAGCGGCTTCTGTGGCGGCTTCAACGCGAACGTGCTGCGTGAGGCCGAGGCTCTTGCCGGTCTGCTGAAGGACAGGGGCATCGAGCCCGTGCCCTTCGTGACCGGCCGCAAGGGTGTCGCCTGGCACAGCTTCCGTGGCCGTGAGATGAGCGGGCAGTGGACGGGGTTCTCCCGCAAGCCCGCCTACTCGGACGCCAAGGAGATCGCCGGAGTGCTGATCGACTCGTTCTCGGCCGAGGACGGGGTGGACGAGATCCACATCGTCTCGACCCAGTTCGTCTCGATGCTGACGCAGGAGGTCGTGATCAAGCGAATCCTGCCGCTGGAGGTCGAGGAGACCGTCGAGCCGGTGGACAGCACGCCACTGCCGTACTTCGAGTTCGAGCCCAGCGCGGCCGATGTCCTCGACACGCTGCTGCCGCGCTATGTGGAGTCGCGCATCTTCAGCGCGCTGCTCCAGTCGGCGGCCTCGGAGGAGGCGTCACGTCGCCGGGCGATGAAGTCGGCGACCGACAACGCCAACGAGCTCATCCGAACGTTCACCCAGCAGATGAACCAAGCTCGCCAGGCCGAGATCACCCAGGAAATCAGCGAGATCGTCGGTGGCGCGAGCGCGCTGGCTGACGCCGCAGCGGGGAAAGAGTGAAATGACTGCACAGACTGTTGAGACCGGCGTGGGCCGCGTCGCGCGGGTCACCGGTCCCGTCGTCGACGTGGAGTTCCCCGTCGAGGCGATGCCCGATATCTACAACGCGCTCACCACCGAGGTCACCCTCGCCGGGGAGACCAAGCTGCTGACCCTGGAGGTCGCCCAGCACCTGGGTGACAACCTGGTCCGGGCCGTCTCCATGCAGCCCACCGACGGTGTGACCCGTGGTGCGGCGGTGACCGACACCGGCGCGGCCATCTCCGTGCCGGTCGGCGACGTCGTCAAGGGCCACGTGTGGAACACGCTCGGCGAGGCGCTGGACGTGCCCACCGCGTCGCTCAAGATCGAGGAGCGCTGGGGCATCCACCGCCCTTCGCCCGCCTTCGACACCCTTGAGTCGCGCACCGAGATGCTGACCACCGGCATCAAGGTCATCGACCTGCTCACCCCGTACGTGCAGGGTGGCAAGATCGGCCTGTTCGGCGGCGCGGGCGTGGGCAAGACCGTGCTGATCCAGGAGATGATCCGCCGGGTCGCCCGCAACTTCGGTGGCACCTCGGTGTTCGCCGGCGTCGGCGAGCGCACCCGTGAGGGCAACGACCTCTGGCTGGAGATGGAGGAGGCGAACGTCCTCAAGGACACCGCCCTCGTCTTCGGCCAGATGGACGAGCCCCCGGGCACCCGTCTGCGCGTCGCGCTCTCCGCCCTGACCATGGCGGAGTACTTCCGTGACGTGCAGAAGCAGGACGTGCTGCTCTTCATCGACAACATCTTCCGGTTCACCCAGGCCGGTTCCGAGGTGTCCACCCTGCTCGGCCGCATGCCGTCCGCGGTGGGTTACCAGCCGACCCTGGCCGACGAGATGGGTGTTCTGCAGGAGCGCATCACCTCGACCCGCGGTCACTCGATCACCTCCATGCAGGCGATCTACGTCCCCGCGGACGACATCACCGACCCGGCCCCGCACAACGCGTTCGCGCACCTCGACGCGCAGACCGTGCTTTCGCGGCCGATCTCGGAGAAGGGCATCTACCCCGCGGTGGACCCGCTCGACTCCACCTCGCGGATCCTCGACCCGCTGATCGTGGGCGAGGAGCACTACCGGGTGGCTCAGGAGACCAAGCGGATCCTGCAGAAGTACAAGGAACTGCAGGACATCATCGCGATCCTCGGTATCGACGAGCTCTCCGAAGAGGACAAGGTCACCGTCAACCGGGCCCGTCGTATCGAGCGCTTCCTGTCCCACCCGATGTACGCCGCCGAGGCGTTCACCGGTCAGCCCGGAGAGAACGTGCCGCTGGACGAGACCATCGCCTCGTTCAAGGGCCTGTGCGCCGGCGACTACGACCACCTGCCCGAGCAGGCGTTCTTCATGGTCGGTGGCATCGACCAGGCCGTGGCCAAGGCCAAGGAACTCGCCCGCTAGTCGCCTTCGGTGCCGGTACGGTCACGCGGTCGTACCGGCACCTGGTTCGATAAGGAACTGGAGAGAAAGTGGCGAAGCTGCGAGTAGGCGTCGTCTCCCCGGAGCGGGAGATCTGGTCCGGCGAGGCCGACATGGTGATTGCCAAGACCGTCGACGGCGAGATCGGTATCATGCCTAAACACGCACCCGTGCTCGGCGTTCTCGTCGAGGGCGGGCTGCTGAAGATCAAGCGAGGTGACGGCGAAGCCGATCTCGTCGCCGCCGTCCACGGAGGATTCCTCTCGGTGGCCGACGACGAGGTGTCGATCCTGGCCGAGATCGCCGAGCTTGGTTCCGAGATCGACATCGCCCGGGCCAGGAGCGCGCTGGAGCGGGCTCAGGCCTCGGTCGAGTCCGGCCAGGAAGACGCGGACGCGGCTGCCGAGGCCAAGCGTGCCAGGGCCCGGCTGCGCGCGGCCGGAGAAGAAGTCGGATAAATTCGGCTTCTCAGCGGTAAGGGCTTGTTGGGGGGCGGGCAGACATGGTGGTGCTGGACGTACTCATCGTGGTGGGGCTGCTCGTCGCCCTCCTGGCGCTCAGGGTGCTCATCCTGACCCGCTTCCGAGGATCGGTGCTGTGTTGCCTGCGCCCCATGTCGAGGGAGCGAGGGTGGCGGGTCGGAGTGGCCCGCTATGCCGACGGCCACCTCAACTGGATCCCGCTCATAGGTCTGCTGCCAAGGCCGCGCCACGTCATCGTGAGGCGCGGCCTTGTCGTTTCCGGCCGTCGTAAGGTCGGCCCCGGTGAGTTCTTCGGGTTCATCGAGGGGGTGACGGCGCTTGAGTGCCGCAACGGGCAGAGCGCCTTCGAACTCGCCATGGGATACCGCGCGCTGACCGGTTTCGTGGCCTGGCTGGAGTCCGCCCCGCCCAGCGCCCATCTCGACGTCGCCTGATCCTTTCCGCGTCAGCGGGTGCCGCCGGGCTTCCAGAGGATCTCGTCGCCGCCCGCGGCCACCCGGCAGAGGATGAACATCAGGTCGCTCAGCCGGTTGAGGTACTTCGCGGTCAGCGGGTTGACGTCGTCGTGGGCCTCCATCGCCGACCAGACGGTCCGCTCGGCCCGCCGGACCACGGTCCTGGCGACGTGCAGCCAGGACACGGCCGGGGTGCCGCCGGGCAGGATGAAGCTGCGCAGCGGCTTGAGGCGCTCGTTGAACTCGTCACAGCGCGCCTCAAGCCATTCGATGTAGGAGGGCTCGACCCGCAGCGGCGGGAACTCGGGGTTCTCCGTGACCGGGGTGCAGAGGTCGGCTCCGACGTCGAACAGCTCGTTCTGGATCCGGGTGAGAACGGCGGTGACGTCCGCCTCCAGGGAACCCGTGGCCAGTGCCACACCGATCGCCGCGTTGGCCTCCTCGACGTCCGCGTAGGCGGCCAGGCGAGGGTCGGTCTTGCGGGTACGGCTCATGTCGCCGAGCGCGGTCGTGCCGTCGTCTCCGGTGCGGGTGTAGATCTTGGAGAGCACCACCGGGTTGTCTCTGTCAGCTCGCGTCATGCCGTCCAGCTTATCCGGGGCGAAAATTACCCCCGATTCACCTGATAGTCGACAATATGATTTGTTAATGGTTTCTGGTTTCTACCTGCGATACCCACACCTCTCCCACAAGACACTGACCTTCGTCGCGGACGACGACGTCTGGGTGGCTCCGGCGGACGGCGGCCGGGCGTGGCGCCTCTCCGCCGACCGGGCTCCCGCGAGCCATCCCCGCCTCTCACCCGACGGCACCAAGGTCGCCTGGTCCAGCGTTCGTGACGGCGCCTCCGAGATCTACCTGGCGGATCTGGACTCCGGATCCGCCGAGCGGCTGACCTACTGGGGGAACGCGCGGACCCGCGCGCGCGGCTGGACACCGGAGGGAGAGGTCCTCGCGACCAGCGCGACCGGCCAGCCGTTCCTCTGGCAGACCTGGGCCTACGCGCTCGGCGACGGAGTCGAGCGGCTGCCGTACGGTCCGGTCAACGACCTCTCGGTCACGGAAGACGCGGTGGCACTTCTCACCGCGGCGCTCTTCCGTGATCCGGCGACCTGGAAACGCTACCGGGGCGGTACGGCGGGCCGGCTGTGGGTGCGGCGGGGAGAGGGTGACTTCACCCGGATCCTGACCGATCTGAACAGCCAGCTGGCCGATCCGATGCTCGTCGGGGGCCGGCTCGCCTTCCTCTCCGACCACGAGGGCATCGGTAACCTCTACTCCTGTGAGCTGGACGGCACCGGCCTGCGCCGCCACACCGACCACGAGGCCTTCTACGCCAGGAACGCCGCCACCGACGGGAGACGGATCGTCTACCAGAACGCCGGTGACCTCTACCTTCTGGACGACCTTGACGCCGAGGCCCGCAAGCTCGACGTCACGCTCGGCTCCCCGCTGCGGGGGCGGCAGCCCTACCAGGTCAACGCGGGCAGGCGGCTGCACGACCTGGCCGTGGACGCCACCGGGCGGGCCAGCGTGGTGGAGGTCGCCGGGACGGTGCACTGGGTGACCCATCGGGATGGCCCGGCGCGGCAGCTCAGCACCGGCCTGTCGGCCGGGCGGCCCCGCCTTCTCGGCGACGACCGGGTGGTGTGGGTCTTCGACGACGGTGAGACCCAGGGACTGGAGATCGTCCCCGCGGGGGGCGGGGAGAGCCGCAGGATCGCCGCGGGCAAGCTGGGCGAGGTCGGGGACCTGGCCGTCGCACCCGACGGGAACGCGATCGCGGTGAGCGCCAGGGACGGGCGGCTGCTCCTGGTGGACGTGGCCTCCGGCGAGGTGGTGGAGCTGACGAGGGCCCACGGTGAGATCCGGGGTCTCGCCTGGTCGCCGGATTCGGGCTGGCTGGCCTGGTCACACCCGGACAGCGAGCATCTGCGCAGGATCAGGCTGGCCAGGGTGGCCGACCGGGTGGTGACCGATGTCACCGACGGCAGGTTCGCCGACATCTCGCCCGCGTTCGCCGGGGACCACCTGGCGTTCCTGTCGCGGCGTGGCTTCGACCCGATCTATGACGCGCACTCCTTCGACATGTCCTTCCCGCTCGGCTACCGGCCCTATCTGGTGCCGCTGGCCGCCTCCACGCCGTCCCCGTTCGCGCCCAGCTCCGCGGGGCGGCCCGTCGCCGACTCCGGTGACGACGACAAGCGGGACGAGGCCGCGATCACCGTGGACCTGGACGGCATCGCCGCCAGGGTCGTGCAGGTGCCGGTCCCCGAGGGACGGTATTCGGACCTGCGGGCGGTCAAGGGCGGGTTCGTCTGGCTGCGCGAGCCGCTGGCCGGGGAACTCGGCGAGGACAGGGACGAGGTGGGGAGCGAGGCGCCCCGGGCGGCGCTGGACCGTTACGACCTGGACAAGCGCAAGTGGGAGGAAGTGGTCGACAAGCTCGACTGGTACCGGGTGAGCGGTGACGGCACGCAACTCGTCGTCAGTGACAAGGGCACGCTCACGGTCCGCCCGGCCGCCGGCAAGCCGGGCACCAAGAACGGCGACGAGACGACCGTCGACCTGTCCAGGATCCGGATCACCGCAGATCCTCAGGCCCTGCGCCGGCACGCCTACGCCCAGGCGGGCCGCCGGATGCGCGCCGACTTCTGGGTCGAGGACATGGCCGACGTCGAATGGGAGGCCGTGCTGGAGGAGTACCGGCCGCTGGTGGACCGCGTCGCCACCGCCGACGATTTCGCCGACCTGCTCTGGGAGGTCGTGGGGGAGCTGGGCAGCTCGCACGCCTATGTCGACGCGGCGGCCTGGGGTTACCCGGCCTCGGAGCCGGTCGGCCTGCTCGGTGCCGATCTCTCCCTGGGGGCCGACGGCCGCTGGCAGGTGGACACGGTGCTGCCCGCCGAGTCCTCCGACGTGCACGCCCGCTCGCCGCTGGCCGGGCCCGGGGCGGCGGTCATGGAGGGAGAGGCGCTGCTCGCGGTCGACGGCCGCCCGGTGCCACCGGAGGGTCCCGCCCGGCTGCTGGTCGGCGCCGCGGACAAGCCGGTCGAGCTGACCCTGGGCGGTGGCCGGAGGGTGGTCGTCACGCCGCTCGGCGACGACAGGCGCCTACGTTACCAGCACTGGGTGGCCGGGCGCCGGGCACGGGTCAGGGAGCTCGGTGGCGGCCGCCTCGGCTACCTGCACATCCCGGACATGGTCGCCGAGGGCTGGGCGCAGTTCCACCGCGACCTGCGCAGGGAGATGACCTTCGAGGGGCTGGTGGTGGACGTACGGAACAATCGAGGCGGTCACACCTCCGAGCTGGTCATCGAGAGGCTGATCCGCCGGGTCATCGGCTGGGACCTGCCCAGGGGCATGAAGCCGATCACCTATCCCGAGGACGCGCCGCGCGGCCCGCTGGTCGCGATCGCCAACCAGAACGCCGGATCCGACGGCGACATCGTCACCGCGGCCTTCAAGATCTACAAGCTCGGACCGGTGGTGGGCACTCGCACCTGGGGTGGCGTCATCGGCATCGAGGGCAGCCACCGGCTGGTCGACGGGTCGCACATCACCGTGCCCAGGTACTCCTTCTGGTTCGAGGGGCTCGGCTGGGGCGTGGAGAACTACGGCGTCGAGCCGGACGTCGAGATCGACATCAGCCCCGACGACTGGGCGGCGGGCAGAGATCCGCAGATCGAGGAGGCGGTACGGCTCGTGCTGGCCGCGCTGGACGAGCGCCCGGCGGCGACCCCGCCCGACGCCTCCACCCGGCCGTCCCGCCGCCGCCCCGCGCTGCCGCCCCGCCCGTAGTTGACATTTGTCATCTAAAAGATCTTAAAGATCATATTTTTCCAGTGATATTGGCGACTACCTGCTCAAACGCGGGAAGACGACGATTGTCGCCATGAGAACACCACAGGTGACGGATCCGCCCGGCGCCGCGACCGCCGGCCTCGACAACGTGATCGAGGTCGGCGGGCTCCGGCAGGCGTACGGCGACTTCGAGGCGGTGCGCGGCGTCTCCTTCAGCGTTCCGAGGGGCGAGCTGTTCGCCCTGCTCGGCACGAACGGCGCGGGCAAGACCACCACCGTGGAGGTCCTGGAGGGGTTCAGAGCCGCGACCGGCGGTACCGTCCGAGTGCTTGGACTCGACCCGGTCGGCCAGCGCCGCCAACTGCGGCCCCGGGTGGGGATCATGCTGCAGGAGGGAGGGTTCATCGGTGACCTCACGGTTGCCGAGACCGTCGGCCTGTGGAAGGGACTGAGCGAGGACGCGGGCCGGCCGGTCACCCTCTCCGGCACCACAGAGCCGCCGGCGGGCTCCGGACTGCTGGGGCGCTTTTGGGGCGTGGACCGGCAGACCATGGGCGCGCTGGAGTTGGCCGGGCTGGAGAGGAAGGCCAGGACGAAGGTCCGGCAGCTCTCCGGCGGCCAGCGGCGCAGGCTCGACCTCGCGCTGGCGGTGATCTCCCGGCCGGAGGTGCTCTTCCTGGACGAGCCGACCACCGGGATGGACCCCGAGGCGCGCCGCGCCACCTGGAAGGTGATCGAGGACCTGCGGGTGGGGGGCACCACGGTGCTGCTCACCACCCACTACCTGGAGGAGGCCGAGCGTCTCGCCGACAGGCTGGCCATCATGCACGAGGGCCTGATCCACCTGCACGGCACCGTCGAGGAGGTGGTGGCCGGGGCCGGTGACCGGGTCTCTTTCCGCCTTCCCGGCATCACCTGGAGCTTCGACGATCTCCCTCGGCTGGACGGCGCGGCCCCCGTGCTCACCTACGGCGGCGCCACAGAGGTCGCCTACACCCTGACCGTCGGGCGGCCGGAGACCCGCGCGCACGAGGCGGTCCGGCACCTCCTGGCCTGGGCCGACGTACGGGGCGAGAGCCTGGAACGGCTGGCCGTACGGCGCGGAACCCTGGAAGACGCCTTCATGCGAGTCGCCGGAGAGGTCGAGTAGTCATGAGGATCGACGTTCTGCACGCGGTACGGCTCGCCAGGCTCGACCTGACCCTGATCGGCAGGAACACCACGGTCCTGTTCAACGTGCTGTTGCTGCCGTTCCTGATGGCCTGGGCGTTCACCCAGACCGTCGGTGACGCGGAGATCGACGGTGTGGCCGGAAGGCTGTTCGTGCTGACCGGGGTGCCGGGGTTGATGCTGGCCTTCGCGGTCTTCGTCAACCTGGTGAACTCCTTCACCGCCCGGCGTGAGGAACTGGTGCTCAAAAGGCTGCGCGCCGGCCAGCCGTCCGGTCTGGCGATCCTCGGTGGCAGTGCTCTCGGGGCGCTGGTGCTCTATCTCGGCCAGGTGCTGCTGCTGGCCCTCTGGATCCAGCGGTCCGAGGGCGTCACGGTGGCCAACGTGCCGCTGCTCGTGACCGCCGTGGTCCTGGGGGTCCTGCTGTTCGGCCTGCTGGGCGCCGCCTTCTCGGGGATCACGCCCAACGCCGAGGTCGCCCAGGTCACGGTGCTTCCGGTGCTCCTGATCGTGCTCGTCGGCGCCCCGATCGCCTTTCCCTCCGACGCGCTGCCCGGCACGCTGGGCACCGTCTCCGCCCTGCTCCCGGCGACCCCGGTCGTGGAGATCGTACGCACCGCCTTCCTGGGCGGGGACCACGTCTCCGGCGGTGGGGAGGCGTTGAGCACGGCTGGGCAGTGGGCGGCCGCACTGCCCTCACTGGCGATGCTGCTGGCCTGGATCGCGGTGGCGGGGCTGCTGGCCCGGTGGCTGTTCCGCTGGGAGCCCCGGCGCGGATAGCGTTGATTACGAAATGTCATCCGAAACTAGCCGGAAAGGGATGAGGCGTCTCGGACGCCTCATCCCCTTCGCGCTTCCCCGGGGGAGGAAGCGGTCACACCTCCAGCGGCTCCGCCGGATGACCGTTCTCTCCCTGAGCATGGGTATCGTCATGGCCTGGGCCGGTCCCCTGGGCGCGCTGGCGAAGGTGGACGAGCGGCTCCCGCTCACCCCACTGCTTGTCGGGGTGCCCGGCCTGGTGGTTTTCACAGTCCTCTCCCTGAGGATCCTTCAGGCGGCGGTGGCGGGGAGCAGCGCCGGAGGCGCGATCCTCACCTCGGCCATGGTCGCGGTGGTCCTCATGCTGACTCAGGACGGCCATCTCTGGTCCTGGGGGCTGCTCGCCCCGGCATGGGCGTCGGGTGCCGCGCTGCTGCTGAACAGGTCCGCCACGATCGCCGCCTGCGTCGCCGCGGCCGTCGTCGGCCCGCTTCTTACGTCACCGGTCGCCGATCTCGCCAACGTGTTCGCGCCGCCGTACGCGGACGATCCCCGCCCCCTCCTCATCATCTACCTCGTGGTGAGTGTGGTGGCGCCGTGGACGAACCGGTTCCAGCTCTGGTTCTGGCAGGTGGTCAGGGCCGCCGAGGAGGGCAGGGAAGCACAGGCCAGGCTGGCCGTCACCGAGGAGCGGCTCCGTTTCTCCCGCGACCTGCACGACCTGGTCGGGCACAGCCTCACCGCGATCGCGGTCAAGAGCGAGGTGGCCGTCAAGCTGTCGAGGGTGGACATCGGGCGTTCCACCGGGGAGATGGAGGAGGTGCGGACCTTGGCGCGGCAGGCGCTCAAGGAGATTCGCGCGGCGGTGCGCGGCTACCGGACCGTCGATCTCGCCGCCGAGCTGCGCGGGATGATCGCGGTGCTGGAGGCGGGCGGTGTCCGCTGCACGCTGAAGGAGCCGGGTGATCAGGTGCCTGAGAAGGCGGCCACGCTGCTGGCCTGGGTAGTGCGCGAGGGCACCACCAACGTGCTGCGGCACAGCTTCGCCACCAGGTGCCGGATCGCGATCACGATCCAGGAGGGGAACGCCGTGCTGGAGATGACCAACGACGGGGTGGCCGAGATAGACGGCGTCGGCGGCACCGGTCTCATCGGGCTGTCGGAGCGGGTAACCGCCACCGGCGGATCCGTCACGGGAGGCCCGGGGGGCCCGGGGGAGTTCAGGCTGCGGGCGACGGTTCCGCTGGAGGAAGCACGATGATCCGGGTACTGCTGGCCGATGACGAGCACCTGGTCAGAGGGGCGATCGCCACCCTGCTGGGCCTGGAGCCGGACATCGAGGTGGTGGCCGAGGTGGCCAGGGGGGACCTGGTGGCCGAGGCCGTGAGGGAACACCGGCCCGACGTGATCGTGCTGGACATCGAGATGCCGGGGATGGACGGGCTGAGCGTCGCCGAGACGTTGCCGGGCCACGCGGTGCTGGTGCTGACCAGCTTCGGCAGGCCCGGCTACCTGCGGCGGGCGCTCGCCGCCGGGGTGCGTGGCTTCATCCCCAAGGACACCCCCGCCGATGAGCTGGCGAAGGCGATCCGCAAGGTCTGGTCGGGCGGGCGCTACCTCGACCCGGAGATGGCCGCCTCGGCGATGATGGCCGGTGAGAGTCCTCTCACCGAGCGCGAGCGCGGCTCCCTGGAGCTGGCCGCGCAGGGGGCCTCGGTCGCCGAGATCGCTGCCTCGCTCCATCTCACCCAGGGCACCGTGCGCAACTACCTGTCCAGCGCCATCACCAAGCTGGGCGCGACCAACCGGATCACCGCCATACGATTGGCTCAGCAAAAAGGTTGGCTTTGATCCGAGTTTTATCTGTTGATTCGGGCACGGGGTTCTCATGTGGGTAAGAAGAGTGAATTCGGAAGCGGGAGAGGTTCGCGGCTTCTTGCACGCTGTGCCATCATATGGATGCGGTGCGTGATCGACTGGCTGCGGTGACGCACCGCCGTTGTGCCTGGCCACATCTCCTTCGTGGTCAGGCGTGAGGGGGAGGCATGCGCGTCTCTGGTAACTCACGGGCCCAGGTGGTCGGCATCGGGGCCCGTCTCGACGTGGGAACCGTCACCGGAGTGCGCCCGCGGCTGCACGAGGCGGTCGACTCCGGGCGCGGCGACCTGGTCGTGGATCTTTCCGGGCTGGAAATGATCGACGCCACCGGGCTGGGAGTGCTGGTGGGCACGCATCGCCGCGCTGTGGGCGCGGAACGCCGCCTCATTCTCAGGGGGGTGCCACCGAGGATCATGCGGGTGCTGGCGGTGACCCGGCTCAACCGGGTCCTCACCGTCGAGGACCCCATGGCCGCGGTGGCCTGATCCGGTCGCCCGTCGGAGTCCGGGACACCGGCGGCACCGGAACATATCGGAGGACGGGCCGGCTGAGGCCCGTCCTCGTCTCCGCCTCGTCGAGGCCGTACCAAGGTGACCCGGTCAGCCGGTGAAAGACCGGTAGAAAATGTGAACGGCAGTGCTGATCATGCTCTCGGTCGAGGGTGGGTCGTCGGCCAGCACCCACTCGATGAGCAGCTCCTGGATCGCTCCGATCATGCCCAGCGCGAGCAGGTGCCGGTTGGCCTTGACCGCCTCCGGCAGATCTGCGACGTTCATTTCGATCATGGCGGTGAAGGCCGTGACGGCCAGCTGCCGTGAGCTGACCAGACAGTCACCGGCTCTGCGCACCTCCAGATGCATGATCCTGGCCCGGCGCCTGTCTTCGGTGACGAAATTGATGTATCCCGAGATTCCCGCCTCGACCCGGGTGGCCAGGGTGTCGGGGGCCTGTTCTATGGACTTCGCCACCGATTGCAGCGTCTCGTGCACGCATCGGTCGTGCACGGCCCGCATCAGCTCGTTACGCCCGGAGAAGCATTCGTAGAAGGCGCGGTTGGAGATGCGTGCCGCGGCGCACAACCTCTCGATCGTGGTTTCGGGGAATCCTGGATCGGAGTAGAGGTTGTACGCCGCGGAGATCAGACGTTCCCGACGTTCCGCCAGCCGCTCCTCCGCTGACATTCCCCGATAAGACCGTCCGTTCATGTCAAGCCCCTGAACGTCGGCATAGGGTTGACAAATAATCGCTTTATCACTTCCACCTCATGGCTCTGGCCCCCAGAATCAACCATTATGGGTGCAAGATCCTTTTTGTGGAAGGGGCGCTGTGGTATTACCTGCGTCGTCCATGCAAGAAGGTGACAAGCCTGACCAGTCGGTCAAGTTCCTTCTGGCCACGGGTGAACGAGGTGAGGTTCATCCCGGGCAGCGCGAAGCGCTGGCGGGAGACGGCCTTGGGGCGGGCGAACTCCCGCAGCCCGTCCGCGCCGTGAATACGGCCGAATCCGGAGTCTCCGACCCCGCCGAACGGCAGCGCGGGGATCGACGCGAAGGAGATGATCGAATTGATCGCGGTCATCCCGCCGCGCATCCGGCGAGCGAGTTCCAGAGCCCGCCGGGTGTTTCCCGAGAAGACGGTCCCGGCCAGGCCGTACGCGGTGGCATTGGTCTTCTCCAGTGCCTCCTCCACATCGGCGACCCGCTTCACCGTCACCGTCGGGCCGAACGTCTCCTCGCGGACCGCGGAGGAGTCCTCGGGCACGTCCTCGACGATCACCGGGTCGACGAAGGGCGCCCGGACCGAGTCGGTCCCGCCCAGCACGGCCCTGCCGCCCGCGACCGCGTCGTCGATGTGCCGCCGGATGATGTCCAGCTGGGCGGGCATGGTGATCGGGCCGTAGTCGCGTCCGGCCCTCACCTGCCCGGCCCGATCGGTGAGTTCCTTCATGAAGGCGTCGTAGACCGCGTCCACCACATAGATCCGCTCCACCCCGACGCAGGTCTGGCCCGCGTTGGACAGCGCGCCCCACAACGCCGCGTCCGCGGCGGCGGGCAGGTCGGCGTCGGCGTCCACGATCAGCGCGTCCTTGCCGCCGCACTCGGCGACCAGCGGCGTCAGGTTCGTCGCGCACGCGGCCATCACCCGCTTGGCGGTGGCGGTCGACCCGGTGAAGGCGATCTTCGCCACCCCGGGATCCCCCGCCAGGGCCGCGCCGGTCTCGCCCAGCCCGGTGATGGTCTGGAAGACCTGGCGCTCCGGTACCGCCTCGGTGAACAGCGTGGCCAGTAGCACGCCCACGCCCGGGGTCAGCTCGCTGGGCTTGAACACCACCGCGTTCCCCGCGGCCAGCGCGTAGGCGATCGACCCCATCGGGGTGAAGACCGGGTAGTTCCACGGCCCGATCACCCCGACCACCCCCAGCGGCAGGTACTCCAGGGTGGCCGCGAGGTTGGCACCGACCAGTCCGGGGGAGACCCGTCGCATCCCGAGCACCTTGTGCGCGTTCCTGGCGGCCCAGTCGAGGTGGGTGATGGCCAGGACGACCTCCAGGGTGGCGTCGGCCTCGGGCTTGCCCGTCTCCTCATGGACGAGGCGGGCGATCCTGGTCAGATCACGGGTGAGGACCGCCTTGTAGTCGAGCAGCCGGCGCCTGCGCTCGGCCCGGTCCAGCCCGGCCCACCACGCCGCGGCGATCCCGGCCTCCGCCACCGCGGCGCGCACCGCCGCGGCGTCCTGGATCGGGTGGGTGCCGACGACGGCACCGGTGGCTGGGTCGAGAGAGTCGAAGGTGCGCTGTCCGGTCGCCGTGGTCAAGGTCGTCTCCTCTGTGCCGTGACGGATGCCCTGGAAGGCGAAACGCCGCTCGGGGAGGTCGGCGCCCGCCGGAAAGGCGAGATGCGCGGCGCCCGCCGCCCCGGCAGCGGGCGGTACGGGCACGTTCCGCTCACGATAGACCGTAAGTCGTTGCACAGTAAACCATTACTTACAAGCTGAGCTGTCCACCTGCCGGGGCATCTGCCGCCCGGTTCCGCCGGTCATCGACGTTCTTCCGCTGTTGTCGGATCTTTGAACTCCTCCCCGGCCTGAAGGCCGTGGATTCTTCCTGTCGCGTCGGGCTAGGCGGCGCGCGGGGGTTGACGCTTCACAGACCGGGCATTCCCGAAGTCTCCACGTCCTGACACCGGCGTTCCGACGGCGTTGTTGATATTGATCGCGGCGTTGGTGTCGGCATGGCCGACCCAACCGCACGCGGGATTGGTACAGGCGTACCGTGTCCCGTCCCGGGCCGCCGCATCACGGTGGCCGCACCGGTGACAGGTCTGCGAGGTCCCCCGCGCGCAGACCTTCACCACCTGGCCGCCCCGCTCGCAGGTCTTGTACTCCAGCAGGGTGACCGTCCGGCCCCATGCTTCCCCGGCGATCGAGCGGTTCAGCCCGGCCTTCTGCGCGACGTTCACGCCGGGGTCCTCGATCGTGCCCCTGGCCGAGCGGACCATGTTCGTGATCTCCAGGTCTTCCACCACGATTACGCTGAAGGTGGCGGCGAGTTCGGTGGTGGTCTGGTGCTGCCAGTCGACGGCTCGGCGCTTGGCTGTCGCGCGAAGCCGGGCGATCCGGTCGTAGGTGCGGGCCAGCCGACGCGAGATCGGCTCACCGCGCCGGCGGGTGCGTCGTTGGCGGGCCGCTTTCTTCTCCAACCGGCGCAGGTGTTCCCTCTGCTGGTCCACTACTCGCCGAAGATCGTCCCCTCCAAGCTCGTCAACTCAACCAAAGGGCCTCTCGACGCGGATGCTCGGCAAGGAATACAGCGCTCACGTCCGCCGGTACCTGTGGGGCGGGCATTTGCGGTCCGGCTCCTCCTTCGCCGCAACCGCGAGCGACGCACCGCTCACGGCCCCAAGGAGTACATCGAACAGCAGCAACGACCCGTGTGAGCCGGCCTGCTCGCGGGCACGGAAGGCCAGGGCACGCTCGCGCCCTGGCGGGCACTCCCGCGTGGGCTTTCACCCCCGGCGTGAACGCCGGAGCACTGGCCCACAGCTCGGTAGAAGAGGTACCGTACGGACCTGCTCGCCTGCTGGCAGATCTTGGCGTTCTCCCGGGCGGCGGAGGCGGTTGCCGGATGAAAGTGAGTCCGGTCAACGTGACCATGGCCACAAGTGCGATGGCGGCCTTTTTTCAGGCGCTTCTCTTCTGCTGATACGGCACGGCGGGGACGGACTGCCTGTTCTGGGTGCCGGAAATCGCGTCTCTGGATGAGGACTGGGCGCAATATCGTTTGAGGGCAGGCTGAAATGAGGCCGAAGGTGGGATTTCCGGTAGCGGGCCGGATCTTGCCTGTCAGCGCACGGTGGTTTGCCGTCCGCGCAAACCCCGAAAACACCACACTCGCGAGCTCGTTGACATCGCGCATGGCTCACAGTGACGCAGAGGGATGTTCCGTCACCGCCGAATCTGCGACAGAGCCGAAAACCGTACAGTCCCGAACCGCTCAGGGGTAGCTCACATAGAGGACCTTCCACCCGCCGCTCTCCACGCAGTGCAGCGATGGCCTGGTGCCTTCCGGGCGCTTGCCGTCGGTGCACGCCTTGACTTCGAGCTGGTGGACATTCGGGTAGGAGAACTCGAAGGTCATCGCGGTCTTGCCCTTGCAGTTCCGGTAGTACTTCATGGTGGGCAGCAGGCTTCCGTCGGCGGTGCGATAGGTGATGCGGAAGAGCCCGAAGGCGCAGCGGAAGTCGCCCGTGGTGTGGTTGGTCACATTGCCTTTCACGTGGGCGGTGCCGACCGGCTGGAAGAGGTCGGGGTGGATGCCGGTTATCTCGTAGGTGCCCTTCGTCGAGGCCTCGAACTTGTCCGTGGCGGGGTCGTAGTCGTACCTGAGGAACGAGCCGGATTCCGGCCAGTCGGCCGCCGCGGCCGGACGCTGCACGTCCGCGTGGGCGGTGACAGGCGCGGGTGCGGTGATAGCCGTGGCCATGACGAGCCCGGCAAGGAGGGGGGTGCCGATCACGGTAGGTCCTCTTTCTGCGGCTTGGGGATGCGTCGGTGGCCGGCCCCGGCGGTGCTGCCGGAGCCCTGGAGCCGGGTGGCCGAGGGCGCGCCGGTACCACTCCAGGCTCTTGTGCACGCTCGAGACGGGCGGCTTGACGTGGTGTAACCCGCCCAGGACGGCCGTGAACCATCTCATCTTGTAGTGCCACTTTAAAGTGTTACTCTAAATCGATGGAGGACGTCAAGAGCCCCAAGCGGCGCTCGGCACAGACCAGAAGCCGTATCGTGAACGCCGCGCAAGGGCTGTTTGTGGTGCGCGGCTATGCCGGGACGACCTTCCAGCAGATCGCCGACGCGGCAGAGGTATCGGTGCAGACGGTCTACTTCCACTACGGAACCAAGAGCC
The DNA here is from genome assembly GCF_040678965.1 of Streptosporangium sp. NPDC049248. NCBI lineage: Bacteria > Bacillati > Actinomycetota > Actinomycetes > Streptosporangiales > Streptosporangiaceae > Streptosporangium > Streptosporangium sp. NPDC049248. Next base: position 248,301 of record NZ_JBFAQY010000010.1, on the reverse strand, counting down.
AGCTGCTCAAGCACGTGGTCGATGTCGCCTCTGTCGGAGACGACGAACCCGTGCCGCTGCTGAAACGGCCCTGGTTCGCCGCCTTGCAGGCGGCGCAGGACCCGATGGCGGTGGTGCGGGGATGGGTGCACCAGAGCGGCGTCATCCTCGACCGGGTCGCCCTCGTCCTCGCGGTGGTTCGCGACGCGGCGGCCGGCGACCCCGACATGGCCGCCCAATGGGCCGCCAACAGCGAGCAGCGGCACACCGCTCACGGGGAGGTCGTCGCCATCCTGGCCCGCCTGCAGGCCCTGCGGCCCGGCCTGACCGAGGGCCAAGCCACCGATATCACGGTCGGGCTGCTGTCGCCGGATCTGTTTCTGGTGATGACCCGCGAATGCGGGTGGAGCACGGCACGGTGGCAGGACTGGAGTGCCGACCAGCTGTGTCACGGGCTGCTGTCACCCTGACGGCCGGGGTGTGCGACGTGCCGCACCGGACTCGCTCAGCGCACCGGGCGGCCTGACCGCTGTCCTGGCGCTGCGCCGCCTGGAGCCAACGGTGACGGTCGCGACCGGCCTTTCGCCACTCGGCGCCGTCGGTGTGGCGATGCTCGAAGAAGACGTCATCGACGACCCGCGCGACGTGAGGCCCTCCGCCGCCACCTGCGTGCGGGCATGGCCCGCCCGTAAGCCCTGTTAGAACAGCGTGTCGTTGCGCTCGATGCCGCGTAGTTCGTCGTAGTCGAGGGTGACGCAGCGGATTCCGCGATCCTCGGCCAGCGTCTTGGCCTGCGGGGCGATGCTCTGGGCGGCCAGGATGCCGGTCACGGGGGTGAGCAGGGGGTCGCGGTTCATCAACTCCAGGTAGCGGGTGAGCTGCTCCACGGCGTCGATGCCAGCGCGGCGCTTGAGCTCCACGGCCACGGAGGCGCCCGTGTGGTCGCGGCAGAGGATGTCCACCGGGCCAATGGCCGTCATGTACTCGCGGCGGACGAGCGTCCAGCCCGCACCCAGGGTGGTGATGTGCTCGGCGAGCAACTCCTGCAGGTGGGCCTCGACACCGTCCTTGATGAGCCCGGGGTCCACGCCCAGCTCGTGACTGGTGTCGTGGATGATCTCCTCCATGGTGAGGACGAGCTTCTCACCGGTCTTGCCGTGGGTCACCGTCCAGGTGCCCTCCTCCTCGCGGAGCTTGCACGGCGGGTTCATCCAGTTCAGCGGCTTGAAGGCCCGATCGTCCGCGTGAATGGAGACGCTGCTGTCGGCCTTGATGAGGATGAGCCGAGGCGCCATCGGAAGATGGGCGGTGAGCTTCCCGACGTAATCCACGCTGCACCGCGCGATGACCAGACGCATGACCGAACCCTATCGGCCCGGCGGAGCCCGGATCCCCGCGATCCGTCAGGCCGGGCGGGCGGGGCGGTGTGCGGGCTCGGCGTTCGAACCGGCACGCCGTCGACCCGCGGGTCCGCGCCGGTCCCGTCCGTACGGGCGGCCCACGTGCCGGGGCACCCGTACGGACGGGGTACGGACCTCAGCGGACCGCCTCGGAGAGTTTGACGCGGGCACCGGTGCGCAGGACGGCGCGCTGGTAGATGCGCGCGCCGAGCAGGAGCGTGCCCACCGTCGCCAGGAGCATCAGGACCGCGCCCGTCGCGATCTCCCAGGCGAGCACCTCGCCCCCGGCCATCCGGACCGGCATGACCATCGAGGAGAACGGCGGCACCAGCGACAGGATCCTGGCCACCGCGCTGCTGGGCTGGACCGCCGAGAAGTAGGCCACCAGGTAGGTGATCGTCATGAGCATCGTCATCGGTGTCAGGACACTGTTCGCGTCCTCCTGCCTGGACACCAGCGACCCGAGCGCCGCCGCCAGCGCGGCGAAGAACGCGTAACCGAGGATGAACCAGAACAGGGTGCTGATCACGATGCCCGTCATGCCCGGGGGCAGGTCGGCGGTGAGGCCGGTCGCCACCGCCGCGCCGAGACCGGCCACGATGATCACGACGAGGTTGGCCAGCGCGAGCGCGCCCAGCCCCACGATCTTGCCGCCGAGTAGCTGCCAGGGGCGGAGCGAGCTCAGCAGGATCTCCACGATCCGGCTGCCCTTCTCCTCGATCACGCCCATGGCGACGTACATGGAGGAGTAGATGAGCAGGAAGAACAGGACCATGACCAGCAGGGAGGCGAGGCCCGTCCGGATGCCCGCGTAGCGGGTGTCGGCGCCGACCGAGACCTGTTCCAGGGGGGTGACCCGCATCGCCTGGGCCACCTTGGCCGCGTCCAGCCCCGCCTCGGCCAGCCGGCTCTGGGTCTGGACGGTCTGGTGCGCGTTCTCCAGCAGCAGGCCCAGCTCGCGGTCGACCTCGCCGTCGGCGAGCACCCTGCGGCCGTCCACCACCGCGGCGTCCACGTCGCCGGTGTCGACCGCGTCGCTCGCGGCGGTCTCGTCGGGGAACTCCCTGACGGTGACCGTCACGTCCTTGGCCGTGTCGGTCAGGGCCGGCCGCAGCGCCTGCGACTGCGGTCCGACGAGCGCCACGGTGTAGGTGTCGGGCCCGGAGAAGAGCTTGGGCAGGAACGCGAGCGCGCCGACCAGCACCGCGCTCACCACCAGCCCGATGACGAACGCCTTCGTACGGCCGCGCGTGACGATCTCCCGCCGCGCGACCAGCCACAAACCGTTCATGCGACGGCCTCCCTGAAGATCTCGGTGAGCGTGGGGCGCTGCCAGCCGAAGTGCTCGACACTTCCGGCCCTGACCGCGAGGTGCAGGATCTCCTGGCCGTCGTCCTCCACGCCCGTGACGAGGACCTCGTCGCCCTTCTCGACGACCTCTCCCGGCAGGGAGGCGGCCCAGCCGGGGGCGGCGCCCCTGACGACCACCCTGAGGGTGCCGCGCCCCTCCCGGTCGCGCAGCTCCTCGACCGCGCCGGTGGCCGTCATACGACCGGCGGAGATGATGCCGACCGAGTGGCAGAGCCGCTCGACGAGGTCCAGCTGGTGGCTGGAGAAGAGCACGGGCACGCCCGCTTCGCACCGTGCGGCGAGCACCTCGGCCAGCGCGTCGACGGCGAGTGGGTCGAGTCCGGAGAAGGGCTCGTCCAGCACGAGCACCTCGGGGGTGTGCACCAGCGCCACCGCGAGCTGCACGCGCTGCTGGTTGCCCAGGGAGAGCGCGTCCACCGTGTCGTTCGCGCGTTCGGTGAGCGAGAGCTGTTCGAGCAGGTCGCCGGTGGCCTTCCGCGCCCCGCCTGCGGTCAGGCCGCTGAGCCTGCCGAAGTACTCGACCTGTTCGGCGACCCGCATCTTCTGGTAGAGGCCACGCTCTTCGGGCATGTAACCGAACCGGCGCCGGTCTTCGAACGTCAGGGGCCGGCCGTCGCGGAGCACCGAGCCCGAGTCGGCGGTCAGCACGCCCATCAGGATGCGCATCGTGGTGGTCTTGCCCGCGCCGTTGGCTCCGACGAAGCCGAACATCTCGCCCGGTCTCACGGAGAACGTCACCCCGTCCAGGGCGGTCTTGTCGCCGTATCGTTTGTGCAGGTCGTTTATCTCGATCATGGGGGAGGTCCCTCGGTAAGGCGTCTCAGCACGGAGACGTAGTCATGGAACGCCCGGCGGCCCTCGTCGGTGAGGGCCAGCCAGGTGCGCGGGCGTTTACCCACGAAGGCCTTCTCCACGCGCACGTAGCCGGCCTCCTCCAGGGTGATGACATGCTTGGAGAGCAGGGAGTCGCTGACCTCGATGGTGTCGCGGAGGAAGCGGAACTCGGCCCTGTCGGTGGCCGCCAGCGCGGCCATGATCGACAGTCGGACGGGCGCGTGGATGACGTCGTCAAGGTCGTGCCGGGGGTGCGAGCCCGTACCGCTCCTGCCGCTCACCGCTCCGCCCGCAGCACGCGCCACGCCGCGTAGAGGGGCGGGACGCTCGCGCAGGCCGCCAACGTGACCAGCGTCGCGATCCAGCCGCCGCCCGGGTCGTCGGGGCGGAAGAAGACCCCGAACACGAACAGGGCCAGGACGGCGGCGAGGTAGGTGACCGTCACCGGCCCGGTGAATCTGTTGGCCCAGGTGACCTCGCGGTCCTCGATTCCCATCCGGCCGAGGTGCCGGGCGAACATGACGGTCAGCGTCACCCACGCCACCCCGGCCAGGGCCTGGGACCAGGCGGGGCCGAGATACATGATCGGCCAGTACGCGATCGTGGCCAGGCCGAGGGCCGCGTAGAGCAGGCCCGCGACGCGTGCCGGTCGCCGGGTGCGCCGGTCGACCTCGTCGATCCGCCGCAGGGCTTCTTCCGGTGTCAGGTCCTCTCCCACGACTCCTCCAGACTTCATGTACTCGAATACTAATTACTACTCAACTCCCATTCAAGTACTTTCTTTCGGCTCCCGGGATGTCCGACCGGCTTTTGGGTAGCCGATCCCTCTCTGGGAGACTGTTGCGGTTCAAGGAGCGGGCGGTTTGTCGCGCGGAGCGGGATCCGCGAACAGGGTGGGGAGAACGATGGCGGGCAGTTTCGAGACGGTCGGCGTGGTCGGCCTTGGCACGATGGGCGCCGGGATCGCCGAGTGCTTCGCCCGTGCCGGCATCGCCGTGATCGGCGTGGAGGCCGGCCCGGAGGCGTTGACCCGAGGCCGGGGCCATCTGGAGGACTCCACGGGCCGCGCGGTCGCCAAGGGCAGGCTGAGCGAGGCCGAGAGGTCGGAGATCCTCGGCCGGGTGACCCTCACCGTCTCGCTGGAGGATCTCGCGGACGCCGACCTGGTGATCGAGGCCGTACCGGAGGTCATGGACTTCAAACGGGCGCTCTTCACCGACCTGGATCGGATCTGCAAGCCGTCCGCGGTGCTCGCCACCAACACCTCCTCGCTCTCGGTCACCGAGATCGCGGCCACCACCGGCCGCCCCGGCCGGGTGATCGGCATGCACTTCTTCAACCCGGCCCCGGTCATGAGGCTGGTCGAGGTGATCCACACGCTGATCACCGACGACGGCCTGGCCGGCGAGGTCGCCGATCTCGCGCGCCGGCTCGGCAAGACCCCGGTGACCGTCGGCGACCGCGCCGGGTTCGTGGTCAACCGGCTGCTCCTGCCCTACCTCAACCACGCCGCGGTCCTGCTGGAGAACGGCGTGGCCACCCGCGACGGCATCGACACCGCGATGCGGCTCGGCGCCGGGCTGCCGATGGGACCCTTCGCCCTGCTCGACCTGATCGGCCTGGACACCTCGTACGAGGTGCTGAGCGTGCTGTTCAGGGAGAGCCACGACCGCCGTCACGCCGCCGCGCCGATCCTGCGCGAGCGGGTCGCGGCCGGCCTGCTCGGCCGCAAGTCGGGTGGCGGCTTCCACCGGGCTTCCGAACCCGTGGCACCGACGGCGGACGAGCCCTCGGCCTGCCTGGTCGCGGTGCTGGGCGAAGGAGGCGACGCCTTCGCCGCCAGGCTCTCCGCCGCCGGCCTCAAGTCGGTGCCGGTGGAGGACGCGGAGGTGGTCGTCGCGCTGTCCAGCGTTCCCGTCGTCGAACTGGCCCCCGGGCTCCCGCACCCCGAACGCCTGGTCGGCCTGCACCTGGTGGGCGACCAGGTCGCCGAGGTCGCCTCCACCGCGCTCACCGGACCCGAGGTCGCGCGCGCCGCGGAGGGGCTGGTCCGGCTCGTCGGCCTGGTCCCGGTGCCGTGCCGGGACAGGGCCGAGTTCGTGGTCGACGCGCTCCTGTACCCGTACCTCAACGACGCCGTCCGGATGTACGACTCCGGCTACGCGACCCGCGACGACATCGACACCGCGATGCGGCTCGGCTGCGGCTACCAGACGGGACCGTTCGAGAAGCTCGACGAGCTGGGCCTGGAGACCGTCCGTGACGGCCTGCGCGCCCTGTACGCGGAGTACCGTGAACCGTTCCTCGCCCCCGCACCACTGCTGGAACAGCTTGTCGCGGCGGGGGTCCGGAGCTTCCGAGACCTGCCGTGAGCCCCCGCAGGGCCCGTCGGGCCGATCCGTTCGACCGCGGCGGCAACCGGGGGGCGGCCCGTCCTCTCGGCGGCTCCGTGCCCGGTGTCGACCGGACGGAGGAGTGGCCCGACGGTGACTGGCAGGTGCGGCGGGTCACCGGCGGCGCGGCGGACAAGGTCTACCGCTGCCCGGGCTGCGACCAGGAGATCAGGCCGGGCCTGCCGCACCTGGTCAGCTGGCCCGCCTGGCAGGGTGGCGAGGAGGAACGCAGGCACTGGCACACCGCGTGCTGGCGCAACCGGGTCAGGCGCGGTCCTGGCAGAAGCAGATACTGACCGGCGTGGATCGCCGGTCGCGATGAGGAGAGACATGGAGATCCGGGCCTCTACGGTGTTGCCCGCGCGCAGGGAGCCGATCGAGCTGCACACCGGTGACGGGCTGACGCTCGTCGGTGAGCTGGCCCTTCCCGCGGAGCGGCCTCCGGTGGCCACACTGGTCTGCCTGCACCCGCTGCCCACCCACGGCGGCATGATGGACAGCCACGTCTACAAGAAGGCGGCCAACCGGCTGCCCGCCCTCGCCGACCTGGCGGTGCTGCGGTTCAACACGCGCGGCACCACCTCCGAGCGGGGAACGTCCCAGGGGGCCTTCGGCAAGGGCGAGGACGAGCGCCTGGACGTCGTCGCGGCCCTGGAGTACGCCGAATTCCACGACCTGCCCCGGGTCTGGCTGCTCGGCTGGTCCTTCGGTACCGAGCTGGCGCTCAAGTGGGGCCGTGACCCGCTGGTGGAGGGGGCGATCCTGCTCTCCCCGCCGCTGCACCGGGCAGGAGACGCCGACCTCGACGGGTGGGCGGAGTTCGGGCGGCCGCTGATCGCGCTGGTTCCGGAGTTCGACGACTATCTCCGCCCCGAGCAGGCCCGCGAGCGCTTCGCCAGGGTGCCCCAGGCCGAGGTCGTCGGGGTGGACGACGCCAAGCACCTGTGGGTCGGCGAGCCGTACGTGCGGATCGTCCTCAACGAGATCGTCCTGCGGGTCAATCCGGTCGCCCATCCTCTCCCCACCGAGGTCGCCGGCTCGTAGCTGCCCTGCCCGGTTCGGGCCCGTCCCGGACCCCTCGTCGCCGTATCGCCTGCCGGGTCCCATTCGTTGACCGCGGAGTTACCACAACGTCATAAACGGTTGTGGAACCGGGGGTGCCAGATGGGGGCTCCGGGAATACGGTGGACGGCGTGCGGTTGTACACGCGATCGGCTGGAGAGGGGCTTCCGGTCGTCCTCCTTCACGCGTTCCCCCTGTCATCGGCCATGTGGCTGGCCCAGCGTGAGGGCCTGGCCGAGGTCTGCAAGGTCATCACCCCCGATCTGCGCGGCTTCGGCGGCTCGGTGCTGGGCGGGGACGACCCCTCCCTCGACGTGATGGCCGACGACGTCGTGCGCCTGCTGGACAGCGAGGGCGTCGACCGCGCGGTCGTCGGCGGCCTGTCCATGGGCGGCTACGTGACGATGGCCCTGTGCCGCCGCCACCCCGACCGGCTGCTGGGAGTGATCCTCGCCGACACGAAGGCGGGCGCCGACCCGGAGGCCGCGAGATCCAACCGCGAGCGGATCGCCGCCGCGGTGCTCCAGGAGGGCGCCTCCGTCCTGCTGAAGGAGTTGCTGCCGGGGCTGGTCGGGCAGACCACGGTGCGGAGCAGGGCGATGGTGTTCGGCCGGGTGCGCGGGCTGGTCCAGTCGGCTCCGCCGACGGCCGCGGCCTGGGCGCAACGGGCCATGGCCGGCCGTCCCGACTCCTTTGACACGCTGCGGGCGATCAAGACGCCGGTCCTGGTGATCGTGGGCGAGGAGGACGAGATCACCCCGCCCGCGGAAGCGGACGCGATGGTCGAGGCGGTGCCCGACGGGCGGCTGACCGTCATCGAGAAGGCCGGCCATCTCAGCGCGATCGAGCAGCCCGAGGCGTTCAACCGGGCGGTGGCGGAATTCGTCGCCGAGCTCGCCGGGGGATCAGCACCTCGCGGATGAGCAGGGCGATCGCCGCGGCCACCGGAACGGCGGGCAGCGCACCTGACGGTGACCGCTCCCGATGGTAGGTAAGCGGGACCGGTAGACGAGAGAGCCTGGTGACCGTGCGGGTCACCAGGCTCTCTCGTCAGCCGTCGTCAACGCCCCGGAGTCAGCGGCCGCCTATTCCTGCCACCACTCCGCGTCGTCGTCCTTCTCCGCCCTGGCGGGAGTCGGAACCGGCTTCTCGGCACCGTTGGTGGCGGCGGGGATGGCCGGCTTCGGCGGGGCCGCGGCGATCGCGGGCTCCGGGTCGGCGGCCGGGAGCGGCGCGCCACCGAGCAGCTGGCGCAGCTGCGCGAGGTGGCTGGTGATGCTGTCGCGCTGGCGGGTCAGTTCGTCGACCTGGCGCTGGGCGACGGAGCGGCTCCGCTCGGACTCCGCCTTGGCCTCGGAGACGATGGACTCGGCGCTCGACTTGGCCTCGGACACGACCTGGTCGGCGTTCTTGCGAGCGTTGGCCAGCAGCTGCTTGGCGTGCGTGTCGGCCTCGCGGCGGGTCTGCTCGGCCTGCTGGGTGGCCTTGGTGGCGCGCTGCTCGGCGGTGGCCGCACGCTGCTCGGCCTCGGCGACCAGCTTCTGGGTGGCGGCCTGCGCGGTGGCGTGGCGCTCGGCCTCCTGGCGCTCGGCCTCCTCGCGCCGGGCGGCGAGCTGGATCTCGAACTCCGCCTCGTCCTGGGCTCGCTTGGCCTCGGACTCCTCGAGCACCCGCTGGGCCTGGGCGCGCATCTCGTCGGCCTGGCGCTTGGCGGTGGTGAGGACCTCGTCACGCTCGCGCTTGGTCGAGGCGCGCAGCTGGGCCACCTCGCGCTCGGTGGTGGTGCGCAGCTTGGCGATCTCGCGCTCGGCGTCGGCGCGCTTCTCGGCCACCTCGTGGTCGGCGGTGGCCCGCAGCTTGGAGACCTCGCGCTCGGTGGTGGCGGTCAGCTCGTCGGCCTCGCGGCGGGCGGTCGAGCGGATCTCCTCGGCCTCGCGCTCCGCGGTGGTGCGCATCTCGTCGACCTCGCGGGTGGCGAGGGCACGCTTCTCCGCGGCCTCGTTCTCCGCGGCGGCGCGCAGGTCGGCGGCCTCGACCTTGGAGGCCGCCTTGATCTCGTTCGCCTCGGACCTGGCCGCCTGGACCAGCTCGGTCGCCTGTTCCTCCGCCAGGCGGAGCAGTTGCTCGATCCGGGCGCCGAGGCCGGAGTAGGTCGGACGCTCCTGCTCCTGAAGTTGGCGCTGGGAGTCGGACAGGTCCCGCTGCAGGTTCTGCACCTGCTCCCGGGATTGCCGGAGCTCGCCGTCGAGTTGCTTCAGGTGGTCGTGGACCTGGTGCCGGTCATAGCCCCGGAGCACCACGTCGAATTCCCGAGCGGGGGCGTCTTCAAAGAAATTGTTGAGCTGGGCGTCGATGTCGGACTGCATGGAGGCTCGATCCTGGGTTGTCGAGACGGCTACACGGGCCGGACGGGGGTTTCGGGCATCCGAGCGGGAGCCGGGGCGGGACCCACGTCCGGTGGTACGCCAGCGTACTCCGCCGTTGCCGAGTTGGCGGTCTCGTCCGACTTTATGCGCGACTTGTTACGTATCGGCGTTTCTTGCATTCGACATGGTCTCGGCTTGCCTTTCCGGAGCCTGTACGAGTTCGGTAAGCATTCCCCCCACGTCTTTGGGGTGAAGAAAGGCGATGGACGAACCCATGGAGCCGTGGCGCGGCCGTTCGTCGAGCAGCCGGACGCCTCTGCCGCCGATCGTGTCCAGGGCCTGCACGACATCCGGAACGCCGAAGGCGACATGATGCACACCCTCCCCGCGCTTCGTGAGAAATTTACCGACCGGCGTGTCGGGGCTGAGCGGTTCGAGGAGCTGGATATAGGATCCACCGCCCTCGCCGTCGGCGATGTGCAGCATCGCCTCCTTCACCCCCTGCTCGGTGTTCACCTCGCGGGCCACCACCGTGAGCTCGAAGGTCCGCTCGAAAAAAGCGATCTTCTCCTCAAGGTCGTGGCAGGCGATCCCCACGTGGTCGATGCGCATGAACATAGAGCCATCCTCCTTCAAGGTCGCCGATGTGCCCATGGGTATGGTGGCAAAGTCGCTCCAAGCCCTGTCAGGGAGGCCCCCTGTTATGTCCGTTTCCGTCATCGTCTCCGGGGCTCGAACCCCCATCGGCCGACTGCTCGGCTCGCTGTCCGGCCTGTCGGCCGTCGAACTCGGCGGTATCGCGATCAAAGCCGCACTGGAGCGTTCCGGCGTCGCTCCAGAGGCAGTGCAGTACGTGATCATGGGGCAGGTGCTCCAGGCGGGTGCGGGTCAGATGCCCTCCCGCCAGGCCGCCGTCGCCGCGGGCATCCCGATGTCCGTGCCGTCCCTGACGATCAACAAGGTCTGCCTCTCCGGCCTGGACTCCATCGCCCTGGCCGACCAGCTCATCCGGGCCGGTGAGTTCGACATCGTGGTCGCGGGCGGCATGGAGTCCATGTCGAACGCCCCGCACCTGCTGCCAGGCCTGCGCAAAGGCGTGAAGTACGGCGCCGCCGGCATCATCGACTCGATGGCCTTCGACGGCCTCACCGACGTCTACGACCAGGTGGCGATGGGCGAGTCCACCGAGCGGCACAACGCGCGCTTCGGTGTGACCCGCCAGGAGCAGGACGAGTTCTCCGCCCGCTCCCACGCGCTCGCCGCCGCCGCGATCAAGAACGGGGCCTTCGACGACGAGATCGTGCCGGTGACGATCCCGCAGCGCAAGGGCGAGCCGACGGTCTTCTCCGCCGACGAGGGCGTACGCGGGGACACCACGGTCGAGGTCCTGTCGCGGCTGCGACCGGCGTTCGCCAAGGACGGCACGATCACCGCGGGGTCCGCCTCGCAGATCTCCGACGGCGCCTGCGCCGTCGTCGTGATGTCCAAGGCCAAGGCCGAGGAGCTCGGCCTTGACTGGCTGGCCGAGATCGGCGCCCACGGCAACGTCGCAGGGCCCGACAACTCGCTCCAGTCCCAGCCGGCCAACGCGATCAAGCACGCCCTCGGCAAGCAGGGGCTCGTCGCCGGTGACCTCGACCTGCTGGAGATCAACGAGGCCTTCGCCCAGGTGGTCCTCCAGTCGGTCAAGGAGCTCGACGTCCCCCTCGACAAGGTCAACGTCAACGGCGGCGGCATCGCGGTCGGCCACCCGATCGGCGCCTCCGGCGCCCGCATCGTCCTCGCCCTCGCCTACGAGCTCAAGCGCAGGGGCGGCGGCCTCGGCGCGGCCGGCCTCTGCGGTGGCGGCGGGCAGGGTGACGCTCTGATCATCCGCGTTCCCCAGGCATGACCTCGGAGGTCTCCGACCTGGTCGCGACGGCCAGGGAGGGCCGACCCCGGGCCGTGGCCCGGTTGATCTCCATGGTCGAGAACGGTTCCCCCGGACTCAGGGAGATCACCGCGCTGCTCTGCGCCGACCGGCCACACCGGGCCCGGATCATCGGCCTGACCGGCCCGCCCGGTGTCGGCAAGTCGACCTCCACAGGGATGCTGGTCCACGCGTTCCGCAGGCGTGGCATGAGGGTCGGCGTGCTCGCCGTCGACCCTTCCTCGCCGTTCACCGGCGGGGCGCTGCTGGGCGACCGGGTCCGGATGCAGGACCACGCCACCGATCCGGACGTGTTCATCAGGTCGATGGCGAGCAGGGGCCACCTGGGCGGGCTGGCGTGGGCCACGCCCCAGGCGCTGCGCGTCCTGGAGGCGGCCGGCTGCGAGGTCGTCCTCGTCGAGACCGTCGGTGTCGGCCAGGCGGAGGTCGACGTCGCCTCGCTGGCCGACACCACGGTCGTGCTGCTCGCCCCGGGGATGGGCGACGGCGTCCAGGTGGCCAAGGCGGGCATCCTGGAGGTCGCCGACGTGTTCGTGGTGAACAAGGCCGACCGAGAGGGCACCCAGGCCGCGATCCGCGAGCTCCGCAACATGATCGCCCTGGCCGACCGGCCCTGGAGACCGCCGGTCGTGCCGACCGTGGCCCTGCGGGGGGAGGGCGCCGAGGAGGTGGTCGCGGCCCTCGACGGCCACCTGGCCTATCTGGAGGGGTCGGGCGAGCTCGTCCGCCGCCGCCAGGCCAGGGCCCGGAACGAGATCGAGGCGATCGCCCTCACCACCCTGCGCTCCCGCTTCGCCGACCTGCACGGAGACCGGCGCCTCGACGTCCTCGCCGCCCGTGTCCTGGACGCGGAGCTCGACCCCTACACCGCGGCCGACGAGCTTCTGGCGGCGGCTGGGCGGCCGGGGTGATTCCCCGCACCGCGCTTCCCGGATCTCCGAGGTGTCCCGAGAGGGCGGCGCGCCGCCGAACCCGGTGAGCGTGGGCGGGCCCCGTACCGGCCGGAGCCGGCAGGCGTCCCGGCCGCCGAGGGCCGGGACGCGGGGGGGGCGTCAGGTCTCGTCGGCGAACTTGACGACGACCTTCTCGAAGCCGAGACCCTTCAGCATGCCCTCAAGCATGATCTTGGTGTTCTGGTCGGCGCGGTTGCGCAGGTCGCTGGCCAGAGCGGCTTCGGCGATCTTCTTCTCGGCCAGCACGTAGAGTTCCTGCTGGTCCGAGGGGGAGGAGGACAGGAAGTCCTCGACCCGGTCCAGCAGGCCGCGCTGCTGGGCGTAGACATAGGAGCGCTTGTTGTCGAGGTTCGGCTTCTCCAGCTGGGCGCGGGGCAGCCTGACCGTGACCTCGGTGCGGTCGGGGGAGACCGTCAGCCCGCCGCTGCCGATGCCGCCGAAGTCGACGTAGGCGTCGACCCCCCCGGCGCCGACGAAGAGCGTCCGGCTGCCCTTGACCGCGTCGGGCAGGAAGGCGGCGTCCTTCTCCAGGTCGACCACGACCTGGAAGTTTCCGGTGGCGGCCTCGAAACGGCTGAGGTTGTGAATGGACTCCAGCAGCACGGGCTGGCTGCGGTCGATCGCGGTCTCGCCGAACGGGTTCAGCCACGACCAGGTCAGGCGAGCACCCACGACGAGAAGAACCATGACGACGAGCAGCCCGGCGAGGAAACGCCAGCGGCGCCTGCGAGGCGCCGCCTGGGGGGGCTCGGGCGGAGCTTCTTGGGAGGCTTTCACGAAGCTCTTCTTCCCCTGGGACCGACCTTCTCACGCCGAGCCTATGCCGATCTTGTCAACCTCGTGGCGACGGCGGCGTGCCGCCTTCGGCGAAGGGGGCACGCCACGGGGCGCCCGGGACGCCCGTCCCGGGCGGCGGTGGCCCGCCGGGTGCCTGGTGGCCGGGGCCTGACCTGGGCTCAGGCCCGGTCGAGGTGCCTCCCGCGCCCTGCCCGAGCTGGCCGTACTGTCCTGTCTGGGCGGTCTGCCCGGACTGGCCGCCAAAGTGAGTGCTTTGTAACCGGCAGCCGGTGAAGTCCGTGTAGTAGAGCCGGAGCCAGTCGCGCCGCTGGACGTCCGTGAGCCCCGAGAACCACGCCGCCGCGTACCGGTGTTCCGCGAGCGGCCCGCCGGGAAGCGGCTCACCCCGCAGCCACGCGGCCACGATGTCGCGGTAGCCCGCCGCGGGAGTGGCGTCACACCGCGCGGCCAGACCGTCGACGAACTCGTCGGCCGCCTTCTCGGCGAACCCCGCGGCCAGATCGTCCACGTGGATCGCGATCACGCCCGCCGAGAGGGCGGAACCGTCACGCCTGGGGTGCTGCTCCACCCGGGAGAACTCCCCGGGCGTCCCGGCCAGCCGGGAGGCGATCTTGATGAACTCCGAGCCCAGTTCGGGCAGTCCGGCGCGCATCCCCGGGTGCACGCAGACCATGATCGGCCACTCCTGGCAGCTGTAGACGATCTGCTGGGCCGAGACCGGCTGCTCCTCGGTGAACAGGCGGGCCATGCCGGTCCCCGCCGCCAGCACCGCGATCAGCGCGGCGGCCAGCACCAGGGCCTGGCGTGTCACGACCGCGGCCCAGCCGAGCAGGAGCGCCGCGCTGACCCCCACCAGCCAGAGCGTCTGGTCGGTGAACGCCGCCGCGTTCAACCCCTGGAACGGGTCGTACGGCTCCCGCGTGGCGGGGGCCAGCCGGTCGGCCCAGGTCGGCCCGTGACACAGCCAGGTGAACAGGCTGTAGCAACCGAGTCCGGCCAGGACCGGCGTGATCGTCCATGGCAGCAGCCAGCCGACGACCCAGCCGATGACGACGTACAGCGCCAGCCCGGCCACGCCCATCACCAGGCCGCTGGGCAGCAGTCGCCCGGCCTGCTCGGTGATCATGGTCCTGACCGCCAGGACCATGACGGTGGCGGTGAACGCGCCACCCGTCACCACCAGGATCGCCAGCGGCGCCCGCACCGCCTGCCACGGGGTCAGCGATCGGCCACCCGTCCCGCGCCGCCTGCGCACCGCCACCCACGCGGCGAACGCGGCCGCCACCGGACCGGTCAGCCGGAGCGAGCCGATCACCGCGACGACGATGTTCTCCCACGCGCTGACACCGGGAACCAGGACGCTCCACGCCGCGACCACCCCGAGCACGAGCAGGATAGCGACCGCCATCAACCCGCTCTGCTGGAGTTCCTCGCGTGAAACGCCCCTGTGCTCACGCACCGGCGGGCGTGGTGAGAACCCACGCCGAGCCGGTGTAGCCGAAGTGCGTCCGGCGTTCGAACGCCGTCAAGTTGTCGTTCATCAAGCACCCCCCGTGCCGTGAATGTGCGGATGCCGGTCCCCTCGGCACCGGTCCGGCTCGCTTCCCCCGCAGGCCGGACTGAGTCAGCGCGGCCACTTGGCCACGGCCTCACCATTCGATGTGGGAACCATAACGGAGCGTGACGTTTGGCGTCCGGGTTCTTGGTGAAGCCATCAGGCCGGTGACTCTACGTATATGGGCGAATCGGGATGAGGCCGCGCTACCGTAGCCCTGTGGTTACCGGTCAGCTGAATCTCCCGTTTGACCCCATCGAACGTGCAGCGGAGACGTGGCGCGTTCACTTCGGGCCCTCCTCGGCCATGGCCGCCGTCACATCGATCATGAGAGCGCAGCAGATCCTGCTGTCGCAACTGGACACGCTGCTCAAACCGCATGACTTGACCTTCGCCAGGTACGAGGCCCTGGTGCTGCTGACCTTCAGCAGGACCGGGGCGCTGCCGCTCTCCAGGCTCGGTGAGCGGCTGATGGTCCATCCCACGAGCGTGACCAACACCGTGAGCCGTCTGGAAGGCGCCGGTCTGGTACGTCGCACGCCCAACCCCCGCGACGGCCGGGGGGTGCTCGCCGAGATCACCGACCGGGGGCGGGAGGTCGCCCGCGCGGCGACCGCCGACCTGATGGGGGCGGACTTCGCCATGCCCATGTACGGCGAGGACGAGCTGGACCAGATGTTCGACCTCCTCAGAACCCTCCGCGTCGCCGCCGGGGACTTTTTTGCCGGCGACGCTGACGCGTCGCGGTGAGGCCACGTGTCTGTGGCGACGCTAACGCGTCGCGGTGAGGCCGCTCTTATCCGGCTCCTTCCCTCGTCGGGTGGGGGCGTTCGTTCCTCACGACCCCACCCTCCTCAGTCCAGTCCCCGGCGCGGCCTCACGGGTGGTCCCTTGGGGCATGAGTCGAAGCACGTCCCTGTGGCTTTGGCGACGTCGGTGTGGCCTTGCGGGTGGTTTCCTAGAGGGAAACTGTGCGTTTCTGGGGCTGCCTGGGATTCTGGGCAAGGATTAGTAGGACGTCCTAGTATTTGTGTGAGGCCGCAAGCCGGGGGTAAGCCGCTGCCGTACAGGGGGTTGGCCATGGACGCTGAGCGGGTCGAGGCGGGGCGTGCGCGCTGGCAGGCGCGGTTCGACGGGGCTCGCAGGCGTGCGGCCGAGTTCCGCACCCTGTCCGGGCTCGACGTCGAGCCGGTCTACGGTCCGGACGGCGGTGATCCGCGGATGGAGCGCATCGGCTGGCCGGGGGAGTTCCCCTTCACCCGCGGTCTGCATCCCACCGGTTACCGGGGCAAGCCATGGACCATCCGGCAGTTCGCCGGGTTCGGCAACGCGCGGCAGACCAACGAGCGCTACAAGATGATCCTCGCCGCGGGCGGTGACGGGTTGAGCGTGGCCTTCGACATGCCGACGCTGATGGGCCGCGACTCCGACGACCCGCGATCGCTCGGCGAGGTGGGTCACTGCGGCGTGGCGATCGACTCCGTGCTGGACATGGACCTGCTCTTCGAGGGCATCCCGCTCGGCGACATCACCACCTCGATGAC
Organism: Streptosporangium sp. NPDC049248; assembly: GCF_040678965.1. NCBI lineage: Bacteria > Bacillati > Actinomycetota > Actinomycetes > Streptosporangiales > Streptosporangiaceae > Streptosporangium > Streptosporangium sp. NPDC049248. Next base: position 232,116 of record NZ_JBFAQY010000010.1, on the reverse strand, counting down.
GATCAGTGGTCCGGCCGTCCCGATCTTCTGCATGTACGCCGTCGCCGCCGAGCGGCAGGGGGTGCCGGTCACCGGGCTCAACGGCACCCTGCAGACCGACATCTTCAAGGAGTACATGGCCCAGAAGGAGTGGCTGTTCGCCCCCGAGCCGCATCTGCGGCTGATCGGCGACCTGATGGAGTTCTGCGCGGCGGAGGTCCCCGCGTACAAGCCGCTCAGCGTCTCGGGCTACCACATCCGCGAGGCCGGGGCCACGGCCGCCCAGGAACTGGCCTTCACCCTGGCCGACGGGTTCGGCTATGTGGAGCTCGGCCTGTCGCGCGGCCTGGACGTCGACGTCTTCGCCCCCGGCCTGTCCTTCTTCTTCGACGCGCACATCGACTTCTTCGAGGAGATCGCCAAGTTCAGGGCCGCCCGGCGGATCTGGGCGCGGTGGCTGCGCGACGTCTACGGGGCCGGCACCGAGAAGGCCCAGTGGCTGCGCTTCCACACCCAGACGGCGGGCGTGTCACTGACCGCGCAGCAGCCGTACAACAACGTGGTGCGTACCGCGGTCGAGGCGCTGGCGGCGGTGCTCGGCGGCACCAACTCGCTGCACACCAACGCGCTGGACGAGGTCCTCGCGCTGCCCTCCACGAGGGCGGCGGAGATCGCGCTCCGCACCCAGCAGGTGCTCATGGAGGAGACCGAGGTCGTCAACGTCGCCGACCCGCTCGGCGGATCCTGGTATGTGGAGGCGTTGACCGACCGGCTGGAGGCCGAGGCCGAGGCGATCTTCACGAGGATCCGGGAGATGGGCGTCGACGGCACGATGACCTCGGGCATCCTGCGCGGCATCGAGGACGGCTGGTTCGTGTCCGAGATCGCCGAGGCCGCCTTCGACTACCAGCGCAAGCTGGAGAAGGGCGAGAAGAGGATCGTCGGGGTGAACTGCCACACGGCGTCCGTCGACGAGCCGCTGGAGACCCTCCGGGTGGGTCACGAGGTCGAGCGCGAGCAGAACCGCGTCCTCGCCGCGCGCCGCGCCGCCCGTGACCAGGCGGCCGTGGACGACGCGCTGGCCGCGATGAGGCGGGTGGCCGGGGGGAAGGGCAACATGATCCCCGCCATGCTCGACGCGGCCAGGGCCGAGGCCACGCTGGGTGAGATCTGCGACGTGTTGCGCGGTGAGTGGGGCGTCCACACCGAACCGGCGCGTTTCTAGCGAGGCCGCGTCGGGGCACCGGCCGGGATACGGCAGGATTGGAACCATGAGCCCAGCGGACTTCACTCGACCCGGATCGCTCTACGGCGCCGTCGATCTCGGCGCTCGCAAGCAGGCACTGGAGGCACAGGCGCGGCGGGAGAGCGCCGCGCAGGAAAGCGGCGGTGTTCCGGCACCGGTCGTCGACGTCGACGACGCCAACTTCGCGACCGAGGTCGTAGAACGCTCCATGAACGGCCTCGTGCTGCTGGAGCTCACCGTCACCCGCGCCGAGCAGGCCAAACAGTACAGCCTGCTGCTGGAGAAACTGGCCGCCGAGAACGCCGGCCGGTGGATCCTGGCCAGGGTCGACGTTGAGATCAACCAGCAGATCGCGCAGGCGCTCCGGGTGCAGAACGTGCCCGCCCTGTACGCCATCTTCCAGGGACAGCCGGTGGCCGTGGTTCCGGGCATCGCCACCGAGCCGCAGCTCCGTGACTGGCTGTCGCAGCTCATGGAGGCGCTGGCGCAGTATCTCCCGCCCCCCACCGAGGAGGACCAGGGCAAGCAGGAGCAGCCGCAGGAGCCCTCGGTCGACCCGGACGTGCTCGCCGCCGAGCAGGCCGTCGACGCCGGCGACCTCGACGGCGCGGTGGCCGCCTACGAGCGGCTGCTGGCCCGTTCGCCGAACAACCAGGACGCGAAGCTGGGCCTGGCCGGGCTCGGCCTGATCCGCAGGACGCAGGACGTCGACCCGGCCGACCTGCAGAGCAGGCTGGCCGACCCCGCCGACATCGAGGCCCAGCTTCTGGCGGCCGACTTCGAGATGCTCTCCGGCGAGGTGGACAGGGCCTTCGACCGGCTCGTCGACGTGGTGCGCCGCACCTCGGGGGCCGAGCGGGACAGGGCCAGGGTGCACCTGCTCGGCCTGTTCGACACGCTCCCCGGAGACGACCCGTCCATCGCCAGGGCACGCAGGAACCTGGCCAGCGCCCTGTTCTGAGCATCCCGCCTCCGAGCACCCCGGCCCGGCGGCCCGCCCTCCGGGCCGTCCTCGGTGACAAGCGTCACATGGGCCGGGGCGAGGTGTTCCGTGACCGCATCTACACGTGCGGGTCCGCCACCTCCGGTGCGTACACGCCCCTGGTGATGGCACGATGGAGGCATCCCAACTTAAGTTAGTCGCAAAGGAGCGGATCGGCTGTGGCCACCGTGCCGAGTGTGTCGTACTCCATCACCGTGCGCCTGGAGGTGCCCGCCGGCGGCAAGGCCGTCAGCCAGCTCACCCACGCGGTAGAGTCCGCCGGAGGTGTGGTCACCGCGCTCGACGTGACCACGGCCGGGCATGAGACGCTGCGCATCGACGTCACCTGCGCCGCGCGTGACACCGATCACGCGCAGGCGATCGTCGACAAGCTGGAGGGCGTCGAGGGCGTCGTCATCCACAAGGTCTCAGACCGGACCTTCCTCATGCACCTCGGTGGAAAGATCGAGATGCGGTCGAAGGTGCCGCTGCGCAACCGTGACGAGCTCTCCATGGCGTACACGCCCGGCGTGGCCCGGGTCTCGATGGCCATCGCCCGCAATCCCGAGGACGCCCGCCGCCTGACCATCAAGCGCAACACCGTGGCCGTCGTCACCGACGGCTCGGCGGTGCTCGGCCTGGGCAACATCGGCCCGGCCGCCGGACTCCCCGTCATGGAGGGCAAGGCCGCGCTGTTCAAGCGGTTCGCCGACATCGACGCCTGGCCGATCTGCCTGGACACCCAGGACGTCGACGAGATCGTGCGGACCGTGCAGATCATCGCTCCCGGTTTCGGCGGCATCAACCTGGAGGACATCTCGGCGCCGCGCTGCTTCGAGGTGGAGCGGCGGCTGCGCGAGCTGCTGGACATCCCGGTCTTCCACGACGACCAGCACGGCACCGCGATCTGCGTGCTGGCCGCGCTCACCAACGCGCTGCGCGTGGTCGGCAAGGACCTGGGCGAGGTCCGCATCACCCTCGCGGGCGCGGGCGCGGCCGGTACGGCGGTGCTGCGACTGCTGCTCGCGGCGGGCGCCCGCAACGTGGTCGTCTGCGACTACCTGGGCGCGGTGCACCGCGGGCGCCAGGACCTGGACGACTCGCTGCGGTGGATCGCCGACCACACCAACGCCGACGGCTACGCGGGCGACCTGCGCGGCGCGGTCAAGGGCGCCGACGTGTTCATCGGCGTGTCCGCGCCCGGCATCCTCAACGGCGACGACATCGCCACGATGGCCAAGGACGCCGTGGTCTTCGCGCTCGCCAACCCCGAGCCCGAGGTCTCGCCCGACATCGCCCGCGAGCACGCCGCCGTGGTCGCCACCGGCCGCTCCGACTATCCGAACCAGATCAACAACGTGCTGGCCTTCCCCGGCGTCTTCCGCGGCCTGCTCGACGCGCAGGCCACCGTGGTCAGCCAGGAGATGCTGCTGGCCGCGGCCAAGGCGCTGGCCGACGTGGTGACCACCGAGGAGCTCGGTCCCAACTACATCGTCCCCAGCGTGTTCCACCCGGACGTGTCGGGCGCCGTCGCGGCGGCCGTGCGCGAGTCGGCCGGCGGCCGCGCGCGTACGGGCATGACGGAGGCCTGAGGCCCCGTCGGGCCGCCCGCCAGGCCGTCGGCGCCGTTCCGTTCCGCGGTCTTCGCTGCATGGAGTTCCCTCATGTGCGCGTCGCGTGACGAGCACATGAGGTCCGGGTCATCAGAAGGGCGGGGGGAGCAGCGCGAAGGGGCGTTCACCCCTCATGATGGAGGTATGGCGGAGGCGATCTACGTCGGTGGGCTTCTGGTGGCCACCCCGCAGCTGGAGGATCCCAACTTCCGGCGCAGCGTGGTCCTGGTGCTGGAGCACGACCTCGACGGCGGCACCCTGGGCGTGGTGCTCAACAGGCCGAGTGACATCTCGGTGACCCAGGTGCTCCCGACCTGGGACACCATGGTCACCGGCCCGTCCGTGCTGTTCCAGGGAGGCCCCGTGCAGACAGACAGCGCCCTGGCGCTGGCCGCGGTGCCGAGCGGGCAGGAGCCGCTCGGCTGGCGGCGGCTGCACGCGGGCACCGCGGCGGTCTCCAGGCTCGGCACCGTCGACCTCGACGCGCCGCCGGAGATCCTCGCCGGGGAGATCGCCCAGATGCGCATCTTCGCGGGGTACGCCGGATGGTCGGCCGGGCAGCTGGAGAGCGAGATCGGCGAGGGCGCCTGGTACGTCGTGGACTCGGAGCCCGGCGACACCTTCCACCACGATCCCGAGTCGCTCTGGCGGGCCGTGCTCCGCCGCCAGCGGGGCGAGCTGGCCTATGTGGCCACCTGCCCCGACGACCCGTCGATGAACTAGACCGGGTGCCCGGGGCGGTCCCAGCCGGGGCGCAGGGAGCGTTCGGCCAGGGCGAGGGTCGACTCCAGGCGGGCGGCGAGGGCGTTGACGTCGTCGAGGTCGGCGGGCTCGCAGAGTTCGAAGCCGACCCGGGCGACGGCGGTGAAGAGCGCCACCACGAAGTGGGGCAGGAGGTCGCCGGGGCCGGTGCCCTGGCGCCTGCTGATCTCGGCGATCAGCCGCCGTTCGTTCTCCATCAGCCGGCGCACGCTCCCCGCGAAGAGAGCGGGGGTGGCGTCGATCACTTCGCGGGCTCTGAGGAACCTGGCGGTGTCGTCGAGATCCCCTTCCTGGAGCATGGTGACCATCGCCCGCACGGCGTGTGAGAGCGCGGTGAACGGCGCCTCGTCGGCCGGGCGGGTGGCCAGCTCGGCGAGCATGGCCTCCTGTCCGTCGGCGGCCAGGGACAGGGCGACGTCCTCCTTGGTGGCGAAGTAGCGGAAGAACGTGCGCGGGGAGACGTCCACGGCCGCGGCGATCTGGTCGACGGTCGTCGCCTCGTACCCCTGCTCAAGGAAGAGGGAGAGGGCGGCGTCGATCAGCGCCAGCCGGGTCTTCTGCTTCTTGCGCTCGCGTAGGCCGGGCCGACGCATACTCGTCACCACCTCGAAACGTATAGTTCACAGTCTGCCATAAGTCATCCGCTGCCTCTTAAAAGAATTTGTAACTTGTCAGTGACTGTCATAAATTACCCTCCGGTTGACGCCCCACGCGGGGGCAGGAGAAAGATCACAAGGGGGACCCTTCCATGGCACAGGCCAAGACGGTGGCCACGGCACCACCACCGCCGGATCCGGGCAGATCGTCCAGGCAGGGGCACCCGTGGCTGACGCTGCTGGCGGTCTCCCTCGGTGTGATGATGGTGATGCTCGACGGCACCGTCGTCGCCATCGCCAACCCGGTGATCGGCAAGGAGCTCAACGCCTCCCTCGCCGACCTGCAGTGGGTGACCAGCGGTTACCTGCTCGCGCTCGCCGTGTTCCTGATCACCGCGGGCAAGCTCGGTGACCTGTTCGGGCACAAGCGGATCTTCGTGATCGGCATCGCGGGCTTCGCGCTCACCTCCCTGGCCATCGGCCTGTCCGACTCCATCGCCTGGCTGATCGCCTTCCGCGTCCTGCAGGGGCTCTTCGGCGCCCTGCTGCAGCCCGCGGCCCTGGCCCTGCTCCGCGCGGCCTTCCCCGCCGAGAAGCTGAACATGGCGATCGGCGTCTGGGGCGCGGTGATCGGCCTGTCCAGCGCCGCCGGTCCCATCGTCGGCGGCCTGCTGGTGGAGCACGTCAACTGGCAGTCGGTCTTCTTCATCAACGTCCCGGTCGGCATCGTCGCCCTGGCCGTCGGATTCCTGGTGATCAGGGAGAGCAAGGCGGCCTCGCTGTCCAGGATCGACTGGCTCGGCGTGGTCCTGCTCTCCGGCGCCATGTTCTGCATGGTCTGGGCGATCATCAAGGCTCCCGAGTACGGCTGGGGCGACACCAGGACGCTCGGCTTCCTGGCCGGTGCCGTGGTGCTCGGCGCCGCGTTCGTCTACTGGCAGACCAAGGCCGCCGAGCCGCTCATTCCGCTCAGCCTGTTCGGCAACGCCTCGGTCGCGATCGGCACCGTGCTGATGGTGCTGGTGGCGTTCTCGATGTTCGGCGCGATGTTCTTCCTCACCTTCTACTTCCAGGGCGTGCACGGCCTGTCACCGCTCGACTCGGGTATGCGGATGCTCCCGATGAGCGCGGGCATGATCGTCGCCTCACCGCTGGCGGGTCTGGCGATCGGCAAACTCGGCCCGAAGATCACGATCTCGGCGGGCATGCTGATCACGGCCGTGGCCATGTTCCTCCTCTCCCGCCTGGGCATGGACGCGGGTTACCTCGACAGCGCGATCCCGTTCGTGCTGCTCGCCTTCGGCCTCTCCCCGGTGATGGTCGGCGCCACCGAGATCATCGTGGGCAACGCCCCGGAGGAGCTCAGCGGGGTGGCCGGCGGCGTGCAGCAGTCGGCGATGCAGGTCGGCGGCTCGATGGGCACCGCGGTGCTCGGCGCGATCGTCGCGGCCAAGGTGGCCGACGTGCTTCCCGGCTACTGGGCGGCCGCCAAGCTTCCGGAACTCCCCGCCGAGCAGCTGGAGCTGGTCAAGCAGGGCGCCTCCTACGCCCAGGCCGGCGCGGCCCCCGGCACGCCCGAGCCGATCGTGCAGGCCATCACCGGTGTCGTGCACTCCTCCTTCCTGGACGGCATGCACCTCGGTTTCACGGTCAGCACCGGGGTGGCCATCCTCGCGGCGCTGCTCGCACTCTTCGTCAGGGCGGGCCGCAAGAGCGAGGGCGCCGTGATCCACATGGGCTGAAGGCCCTCGAACACGCCTCATCCCCAGGCCCGGCGATCGATCGCCGGGCCTGGGACGTCGCGCCGGTGACCGGGGCGCGACGCTGCGGGCATAAAATCATCAGGGTGAGTACGAAGATTCTCCCTGAGAGCGACGTCCGGCCGGACCTGTCGCACGGCGACGGCGACCACGAGCGCTTCGCCCACTACGTCGAGAAGAACAAGATCATGGAGAGCGCGCTGAGCGGGACACCGGTCCGCGCGCTCTGCGGGAAGGTCTGGGTGCCCAACCGCGACCCCCAGAAGTTCCCGGTCTGCCCGGAGTGCAAGGAGATCTACTCGGGCCTGCCGAAGGGTGAGGACGGCGACAAGGAGTGAGTGTTGCTCATGGGTGATCGCCACCGATGAGGCTACGGTCGGGATGTCGCCGGGGGGCGGCGAGCGACCAGTGGCCGGTATTCGTCGGGGGAGTCCATGTTTCGGCGTGCGATCGCCGTTGTCTCCGCATGCCTGTTGACGATGCCCACCCCCGGCCGGGAACCCGCCGCGCCCGGATGCGTCCTCGCCCCCGGAGCGGCTCACGTCATGGTGCGGGGGGCGGTCCGCCCCGTGCCGCCCGTGCCGTCCCCGGTGTCGTCCCCCGCGCCGTCCGTCGACGGACGGTCCCGGTCGAGACGGCTTCCGCTCGTGCTTCCCGTCACCGTGCCCACCTGGGTGCACGTCATCACCGACGGCCGCCTCGGCGCCCCCGACTTCGCCGTACGCGACCAGATCACCACGCTCAACATCGCCTACTCCGGGCAACTCGGCGGGGCGGACACCGGGATCCGGTTCAGGCTGGAGGGCATCACCCGCACCGTCAACCCGGCATGGTTCCGCGACCCCGTCACCCACGAGCGGGCGATCAAGCAGATGCGCAGGGGCGGCCCCGAGACGCTCAACCTCTACATCGCCCAGCTCAGCGAACTGGTGCTCGGCTACTCCACCTACCCGTACGGATACCGGAAGGAGCCGGCCCTCGACGGCGTGGTCGTCGACTGGCGCAGCCTGCCCGGCGGGGCGATGCGCAGCTTCGACCGGGGGTACACCGGGGTCCATGAGATCGGTCACTGGCTCGGGCTGCTGCACACCTTCGAGAAGGGCTGCGAGGCCGTGGGCGACGGCGTCGCGGACACCGCGCCCGAGGGGCAGCCCACCGAGGGCTGCCCGCAGGTCAAGGACACCTGCGCGGGAGGCGGGCCCGACCCGATCCACAACTTCATGGACTACTCCGACGACCGCTGCATGTCCGGGTTCACCTCCGGCCAGGCCCTCAGGATGCAGGAGATGTGGGTCGCCCATCGGGAGCCGGGGCGGACACTACCCTTGACAGGTGACAGTACCGAAGACACTTGACGCTCCGTACGAATCCCCCCGGCTCTTCGGCCCCGAGTACCGCACCGCCTCCCTCGGCATCCTGCTCGTCGTCACGCTGATCGGTTTCGAGGGCATGTCCGTGGGCACGGTCATGCCCGCGGTCTCGGCGGATCTCGACGCCCTGGACCTGTACGGGATGAGCTTCTCGGCCTTTCTCATCTCCGGTCTGCTCGCCAACGTGGTCGCCGGCCTCTGGTCCGACCGGCGGGGACACGCCTGGCCGTTCCTGCTCGGTGTGGGGCTGTTCACCGCCGGTATGGTCCTGGCCGGTGCCGCCGGGACCAAGGAACTGTTCATCGTGGCGCGGGCGGTGCAGGGCCTCGGCGGCGGCGCCGTCATCGTGGCGATCTACGTGATGATCGCGCGGGTCTACGTCCCCGAGACCAGGCCCCGGGTGTTCGCCGCGCTGTCGGCCGCCTGGGTGCTTCCCGCGCTGCTCGGGCCGGCCCTCAGCGGGATCATCGCCGAGACGGTCGGCTGGCGCTGGGTCTTCTACGGCATCGCGCCGCTCGTCGTCCCCGCCCTCGTGATGCTCCTGCCCGCGCTGCGCGCCCAGCGGGACCAGGCGCCCGAGCCCTCCACCGGGCCCCGGTCCAGGCCGCTGGCGATGACCCTGGCCGCCATCGCCACGGCGGCCGGTGGCGGAGTGCTGCTGTACGGCGTGGACCGCCTGCAGAGCACCCCGGTGCCCGGCGGGGTGGCCGTCGTGGCCGGGCTGCTGTTCCTCGCCGTGGGGCTGCCCAGGCTGCTGCCACCCGGGGCGCTCAGGTTCGGGCGCGGCCTGCCCACCACGATCATGATGCGCGGGGTGCTCGCCTCGGCCTTCTTCGCGGTCAACTCCTTCATCCCGCTGCTCCTGACCGAGGTGCGGGGCTTCTCCGTCGCCGAGGCGGGGGTCGCGCTCACCACCGGTGCCCTGGGCTGGACCACCGGCTCCTACCTGCAGAGCCGCCGCTCGTACGATCGGCCCCTGCTGGTCGGGATCGGTTCCGCGGCGATCACCGCGGGCATCCTGCTGACCCTGCTCGCGCTCGTACCCGGTATCACCGGCTGGGTCACCGTGCCCGCCTGGGTCGTCGCCGGGTTCGGCATGGGCATCGGCACCACCAGTGTCAACATCACCGCGATGCGCCAGTCACCCGACGCGGAGCAGGGCGCCAACTCCGCCGCGCTCCAGGTCGTCGACACCCTGGGCGGTGCTCTCACCATCGGTCTGGCCGGTGTCCTGATCAACCTGATCGGCCACGACGACATCGCCACCGGCTACACCGTGATCGTCGCCCTGATGGCCTCCCTGGGGCTCTTCGGGGTGATCGTGGCCCGGCGTATGCGGGACATCTCATGACTCATTGGTCACTCCCGTAACAACGATCACCCATAGCCGGACCACGCCGCGGGATGCATGGTAGGACGGTAGGACCGTGACCGCCGGGAGGAGGCCCCGTGCACGAACGACCTCGCCGGTCGGACCCGTTGGGCGAGCCCGGTCGTGACGGGGGGCGCCGGTCCCGGCGGGCCGGAAAAGCCGCCCAGAAGGCCGCGCGGAAGGCGGCGCGGAAGGCGGAAGAGCGGGAATGGCCGTCCGGTGACCCGGACCTCGGCGACGAGCGCCGTCCCTGGCCGCCGCCGGAGTCCGAGCCGTCCGACAGCCGCTCCCATCTCACCTGGCCCCCCCGGATACCCGAGCCCGGCGACGACCTGCCACCCTCGGCCCGCTGGTACGGCACGCCCATCGCCCCGCCCCAGCCCCGTCCCGGGCGCCTGCGCGGCCTGCTGCTCGTACTGCTCACCCTGGTCGTCGGCGGCGGCGTCATCGCCGGCGCGGTCGTGCTGGTGCTGCGGTCGGTGCCGGACCCGCCGCCGGGGCGGGTGACCGATCCGGTCGCGGGGGTCAGCTACCGGCTGCCGGAGGGCTGGCTCGCGGGCGCGGTGCCGCCTGTCACGGGGTTCACCTCGATCGCGGGCGACGGTGTCAACACGACGGTGATGGTCATGCCGGCGGAGCCCGCGGCCGACGTGCGCGCCACCGCGGCCGAACTCGGCGACCTGTACGGGCGGCTTCTGCTCCACGGCGACAAGGTGAAGGTCGTGGACGACACGGAGATCGCGGTGGGCGCGCGCACCGGGCACGCCCGCTCGCTGCGCGCCGAGTACCTGGACATCGTGAACCGGCCGGCCTACCTTCGCGTGGTCTTCCTCACAGGTGGCGGCAGGCGCCCGGTGGTCGTGGTCGGGATGGCCCAGCCGGACGATCCCGTGTCGCGGGCCGAGATCGATACGGTGATCGCGGGTCTGAGCTGACGCTCGGCCTCCGTGAGCCGCGCCGTGCCCGTCGATCGGCGGCGACGCGGCGGGCGAAGGATCCGGGGGACGGAACACCTAGCACGTGGAGGCGACCTTGGCGAGGATCTCGGCCGATCGGCACGTCTTGTCGGCGACGCAGATTACCCTGGTGACACTGTGAGCACTTTCGCCGCATCCCACCTCTCGCCTTCATATCCGGACCGTGCCGCCTGGGGCACCGCGCCGAAGCTTCGCGCGTGGCAGCAGGAGGCCTTTGACCTGTACTCCAGCCGTGAGCCGCGCGACTTCCTCGCGGTCGCCACGCCGGGTGCGGGCAAGACGACCTTCGCGCTCCGCATCGCCAGCGACCTGCTGTCCAGGGGGGTGATCCGGGCTGTGACCATCGTCACACCGACGGAGCATCTCAAGCAGCAGTGGGCGGACGCCGCGGGCAGGGTCGGCATCGCGATCGACCCCGAGTTCAAGAACAGCCAGGGCGCGACCTCCCGTGACTACGTCGGGGTGGCCATCACCTACGCCCAGGTGTCGATGCATCCGGCACTGCACCGCGCACGCACCGAGGCGCGCAAGACGCTCGTGATCTTCGATGAGATCCACCACGCGGGCGACGCGAAGTCCTGGGGCGACGGCGTGCGGGAGGCGTTCGAGCCCGCTGCCCGGCGCCTCGCCCTGACCGGCACCCCCTTCAGGTCCGACATCAACCCGATCCCCTTCGTCACCTACGCCGAAGACGGCGACGGGGTCAGGCGCAGTGTCTCCGACTACTCCTACGGTTACGGTCCCGCGCTCGCCGACGGTGTCGTCCGCCCGGTCATCTTCCTGGCCTACGCCGGTGAGATGCGCTGGCGGACCCGCGCCGGCGACGAGATCGCGGCGACCCTCGGCACCCCGCTCACCAAGGACCAGCTCGGCCAGGCGTGGCGGGCCGCGCTCGACCCGAAGGGCGAGTGGATTCGCCAGGTCCTCCGGGCGGCCGACCGGCGGCTGACCGAGGTGCGCAGGGGCGTGCCCGACGCCGGGGCCCTGGTCATCGCCACCGACCACGAGACCGCCCGCGCCTACGCCCGCCACATCAGGACGATCACCGGCGAGGGCGCCACGGTCGTGCTCTCCGACGACCCGGCGGCCTCCAAGAAGATCAAGGACTTCTCCGCGTCCGAGCAGCGCTGGCTGGTCGCGGTCCGGATGGTCTCCGAGGGTGTCGACATCCCGCGTCTGGCCGTCGGCGTCTACGCCACGAGCATCTCGACCCCGCTCTTCTTCGCGCAGGCGGTCGGCCGCTTCGTCCGTGCCCGCAAGAGAGGCGAGACCGCGTCCGTCTTCGTGCCCTCGGTGCCGACCCTGATGGGACTGGCCGCGGAGCTGGAGGCCGAGCGCGACCACGTGCTCGACCGCAAGCCCCCGGAGGAGGGGCTGGACGACTTCCTGATGGAGGACGCCCAGCGTAAGAAGGACAACCCCGACGTCCTTGGTGATGAGCTGCCGTTCGAGACCCTGGAGGCGGTCGCCACCTTCGACCGGGTGCTCTTCGACGGCGGCGAGTTCGGCAGCGCCGCGGAGACCGGTTCCCCCGAGGAGGAGGACTTTCTCGGCCTGCCGGGTCTGCTGGAGCCCGACCAGGTCCGCACCCTGCTGAGCAAGCGCCAGTCCGATCAGCTGAAGGCCAGGCGGAACAGGCCCGAGCCCAAGGAGCCGCAACTCGCCCCGCACGAGCTGATCGCCAACCTTCGCAAGGAGCTCAACGGCCTCGTCGGCGCCTGGAACCACCGCACCGGCCAGCCGCACGGCGTCATCCACGCCGAGCTCCGCAGGTCCTGCGGCGGCCCCGCCATCGCGCAGGCCTCCGCGGAGCAGATCCAGGAGCGGATCGACAAGATCCGCCACTGGGCCACCCAGCGCTCCCACTGACCCGGCCACCGGGTCGCACCGGCGTTCGCGCCGGGCGCGACCCGGTCAGCCGAGGGCGATCGGCCTGCCGGTCCGGCCGTCGACCGCCCGGAACCCTCCCTCGCCGCGCACCGGTTGCGCGAGCGGCACCTGCAGGGAGGCCACGCCGCCGGTGACGCTCACCGGCCGCGTCGTGGCGTCCGAGGCGCGACTCTCCCGACCATCCGTCTCGCCGTCGCGCACCCAGACCCTGATCGTGCGGTTCCGGTGACGCAGGACCACGGTCGCGGTGTCGCACTCGTCGGCCCTGGCCGTCCAGAAGAGCGTCACACCCCGCAGCGCGCCCTGGCGGCGGGCCAGCCGCACCCGCTCGGGGGCGGGCATCCTGCCGGGGCAGGAGGCGCTCCGCACGTCCCGAGCGCCCTGCTGAGCCGCCTGCGGGGCCGGGGCCGGCTCCGAGGCCGGCCCCGCAGGCGGCCCCGGAGCCGGTATCCGGGCCGCCGAGGGCGAGGGCGCGGCGATGAGGGTCCGCGGGGGGATCCGGACCGTGCTGGTGGTCCAGATTGTGGCCATCTCCAGTGAGACCAGCGCCAGCACGCTCGTCAGCCGCACCAGCGTCCCGCCGCGAAAAAGGTTCCACAGGCACAGCGGGGTCAGGACCAGCCAGGAGACACCGAGCACGAACATATGAGGTCACCACCGGTAGTAAGAGGTCTCAGCTCTCCGTGATACTCCTGTCGCGGCGGGTGGTGGTTGTGTTTACCCACCCATGCCGATCCGGTAGTCGTTCGAATGCCCGGAGTGGGCGATCCTGATGGCCTTCCCTCGCCGGGCTGACGGACAGGGCGGGAAACCGTGCCGAAGGGGGCGGCCGTCAGGCCGGGCGGACCACCGGGGTGCCGGTGAGACGGGCTCCGGCGGAGCCGAGCTCGGCGAGGGCGGCCTCGGTGGTCGGGGCGGCCACCCCCGCGGTGAGATCCAGCAGCACCCGGACGGAGAGGCCGTGCGCGAGCGCGTCCAGGGCGGTGGCCCGCACACAGTGGTCGGTGGCGATGCCGACGACGTCCACCGTGTCCACGCCGCGCTCGCCGAGCCAGTCGGCCAGGCCCGTACCGTCGGGGGTGACGCCCTCGAAGCCGCTGTAGGCGGCGGCGTGCGCCCCCTTGCTGAACACCTCCTCCACCCGTCCGGTGTCGAAGGCGGGATGGAAGTCCGAGCCGGTCGTCCCGGCGACGCAGTGGACAGGCCAGGAGTTCACGTAGTCGGGTTCGGCGGCGAAGTGGGAGCCGGGGTCCACGTGGTGGTCGCGGGTGGCCACGACGTGGTCGTAGCCGTGGGAGGCGGTGTACCGGGAGATGGCGGCGGCCACCTCGGCGCCGCCACCGACCGGAAGGCTGCCGCCCTCGCAGAAGTCGTTCTGGACGTCGACGATGATCAGTGCGGTTGGCATGCGGTCAGTCAAACACGGTGGGCAGCGCGGCGTAGCCCCGGGAGAGCTGGTGGGCGTTGACCGGCAGCTCGGCGAGGGCCTCCCGGTGTCGCGTGCGGGCCGCGTCCAGCTTCTCGCGGCCGACGATCTCGCCCTTCCTGACCAGCGGGACCTGCAGCGGGCGGGCGTCCGCGGGAAGGTCGCCGGAGGTGGTGACCAGCTCGGTGACCGCCGTGCCCGCCGGGTCGAGCCTGCGGAAGGCGTTCTTGCGGCCGCCCCTGCTGGGCTTGCCCACCGACCTCTTGGCCACCGGCCGCATGGTCCCGTCGGCGTCGGCGCGGGCGACGAGCTTGTAGACCAGGGCGGCGGTGGGCGAGCCCGAGCCGGTGACCAGCGACGTGCCGACGCCGTAGCCGTCCACGGGGGCGGCCGACAGTGCCGCGATGGCGTACTCGTCGAGGTCGCTGGTGACGATGATCCGGGTCTGGTGCGCGCCGAGCGCGTCGAGCTGCTCGCGGACCTCGTGGGCCACCTGGACGAGGTCGCCGGAATCGAGGCGGACGGCGCCGAGGGAGGGGCCGGCCAGCTCCACCGCGGTCCGTACGGCCTGGGCCACGTCGTAGGTGTCGACCAGCAGCGTGGTGCCGGCGCCGAGGGAGGTGATCTGGGCCTGGAAGGCCTGCTCCTCGGAGTCGTGGAGCAGGGTGAACGCGTGGGCCGCGGTGCCGGCCGTCGGCACCCCGTACGCGCGGCCCGCCATGAGGTTGGAGGTGGAGGAGAACCCGCAGAGGTAGGCGGCTCGCGCGGCGGCCACGGCCGCGGCCTCGTGGGTGCGTCGCGAGCCCATCTCGATGATCGGCCTGGTCCCGGCGGCGCCGACCATGCGAGCGGCGGCGGCGGCGATCGCGCAGTCGTGGTTGAGCACCGACAGGATCACGGTCTCCAGCAGCACCGCCTCGGCGAACGTGCCCTCCACCGTCATGATCGGGGAACCGGGGAAGTAGCACTCGCCCTCGGCGTAGCCGTCCACGTCACCCGAGAACCGGTATCCGGCGAGGAAGGCCAGTGTCGGCTCGTCGACGATCCGGTTGTCTTCGAGGAACGCCAGCGACTCCTCGTCGAAGCGGAAGGACTCCAGCGCCTCCAGCACCCGGCCGGTACCCGCGACGACCCCGTAGCGCCGTCCACCGGGCAACTGCCGCGCGAACACCTCGAAGACCGCCCGCCTGGAGGCGGCGCCGCTTCTCAGCGCCGCCTCCAGCATCGTCAGCTCATAGTGATCGGTAAGCAACGCGGTGCTCATGCTCTCTGTCACGAGTCGAAGACTAATCCCGGGGTAGGGCAGACTGGTGAATGTGGGTAGCACCGCTCCAACAGAGGTCGAGCGTCCGTCAATCGACGTAAGACCCGATCTGCCATGGTTGACGATCGTCTGGAATGACCCCGTGAACCTGATGTCCTATGTGACGTACGTCTTCCGGACCGTCTTCGGATACTCCAAGGAGAAGGCGGAGAAGTTGATGCTCGACGTGCATCACAAGGGCAAGGCGGTGGTCTCCAGCGGCACCCGTGAGGAGATGGAGCGCGACGCGCAGATCATGCACTCCTACGGGCTGTGGGCCACGGTCCAGCGGGATTCGTGAGCGGGCGGCCGGTGCCGTCCGTCGCCGGGCGGATGACGGGTCGATCCCAGACGACGGGCGGGTCCCGGGTGGAGGGCCCGCGAGGAATGGTGGGCGAGAGATGAGTTCGGGATTCAAGCCGGGGCGTGAGGGCGGTGTGGTCACGGGTTTCGACGCCGCCGAGGTGTCGATCCTGCGCTCGCTGGTCACCCAGACCCTGGGCCTGATAGAGCCGGGGGAGACCGGAGACGATCCACTGGAGAGGGCGCTCGGCATCGGCGCGTCCGAACAGTCCAACGATCCGGTGCTGGCCAGGCTGTTTCCCTCGGCGTACGAGGACGGCGAGGCGGCCGCGGAGTTTCGCCGGTACACCGAGGCGACGCTGCGCGAGGGCAAGCGGGCCGACGCCAAGGCGATGCTCGACAGCGCCGAGCCCGGCCGGGTCGAGCTGACCAGGGAGCAGGCGGAGGCGTGGATGCGCGCGCTGAACGACGTGCGGCTCACCCTCGGCACCCGGCTGGAGGTGACCGAGGAGGTGCACGACGAGATCGCCGACATGCCGGAGCACGACCCTCGTTATCCGGTGTACGTCATCTACGACTGGCTGACCTACCTCCAGGACACCCTGGTCCGCGCCCTTTGGTAGCTTTCAGACATGCTCACGATCTCCCGGGAACTGGTTGACAAGATCATCGCGCACGCTCGGGCGGACCACCCCGACGAGGCCTGCGGTGTGATCGCCGGGCCCGTCGGTTCCGACTCCCCCGAACGGTTCATCGCCATGGAGAACGCCGAGCGGTCGCCGACGTTCTACCGGTTCGACTCGCTGGAGCAGTTGCGCGTCTGGCGGGAGATGGACGACCGCGACGAGGAGCCGGTGGTGATCTACCACTCCCACACCGCCACCGAGGCGTACCCCTCCCGCACCGACATCTCCTACGCCGCCGAACCAGGAGCCCACTACGTGCTGGTCTCCACCCGGGAGGAGCTGGGTGCGGAGGCCGAGTTCCGCTCGTACCGGATCGTCGACGGCGTCGTGAGCGAGGAGAAGGTGACGATCACCTCCGGGTGACCGTCCCGGGTGTACGGCCGTGTGGTGGATTGTCCCTTTGGGTAAGCTGGTGGGCATGCTGACCGCCGCCCCGAGCCAGGAGGACGTCGTGTGCTCGCGTCCCGGCCCACGGGCACGGCACGCGGGCGTCGCGCCCGTGCAGAACTTCCTGTTCGCGCACACGCCTTTCGTTGTCGTCTACGACTGTCGCTGACCGGCTTTTCTGGAATCCCCCGGCGCTCGCCGGTGTTTCGAACCGGTGGGCTATTACTCCCATGACGACACAAGGAGATTGACCCGCGATGGCCATTGAGGTTCGCATCCCGACCATCCTGCGCACCTACACCGACGGTGCCAAGGCCGTCGACGCCAAGGGCGCCACGCTTGAGGAGCTGATCGGCGACCTGGAGGCCCGGCACCCCGGGCTGAAGGAGCGCCTGGTCGACAAGGGCGCGCTGCGCCGCTTCGTGAACGTCTACCTGAACGACGAGGACGTCCGGTTCCTGGGCGGGCTGGAGACCCCGGTCGCCGACGGCGACACGGTCACCGTCCTGCCCGCCGTGGCCGGCGGCTCCCGCTAGTGCGCGGCGCCGCCCGCCTCGCGAGATCTCTCGGGGTGGGCGGCGCACCTCGCTGTCGTTGGTAGGACTACAGAGGCGGAAGCCGTACACCATGCGCTTTGACTCACTGATCGACTCGGTAGGCCGGACCCCGATGGTCGGCCTGCCCAGGCTCTCGCCCTCGGAGGACGTGCGGATCTGGGCCAAGCTCGAAGACCGCAACCCGACAGGTTCGATCAAGGACCGTCCGGCGCTGTGGATGATCGAGCAGGCGGAGAAGGACGGGCTCCTCTCACCGGGCTGCACCATCCTCGAACCCACGAGCGGCAACACCGGCATCTCGCTGGCGATGTCCGCCCGGCTCAAGGGTTACCAGCTGATCTGCGTGATGCCGGAGAACACCTCCGAGGAGCGCCGCCAGCTGCTGCGCATGTGGGGGGCGCAGATCATCTCCTCGCCCGCGGCGGGCGGCTCCAACGAGGCGGTCAGGGTCGCCAAGGGGCTGGCCGCCGAGAACCCCGACTGGGTGATGCTCTACCAGTACGGCAACCCGGCCAACTGGCGCTCGCACTACGAGTCGACCGGGCCGGAGATCCTGGAGGACCTGCCCTCCGTCACCCACTTCGTGGCCGGTCTGGGCACCACGGGCACCCTGATGGGCGTCGGCCGGTTCCTGCGCGAGCACGTCCCCGATGTGAAGATCGTCGCCGCCGAGCCGCGTTACGGCGAGCTGGTGTACGGCCTGCGCAACGTCGACGAGGGCTTCATCCCCGAGCTGTACGACGCCGAGGTCCTGACCACGCGTTTCTCCGTCTCCTCGGCCGACGCGCTGCGGCGCACCCGGGAGCTGCTGGCCGCGGAGGGCATCTTCGCCGGGGTCTCCACCGGGGCCGCGTTGCACGCCGCGCTCGGCATGGCGGCCAAGGCCGTCAAGGCGGGGGAACGGGCCGACATCGTCTTCGTGGTCGCGGACGGCGGCTGGAAGTACCTGTCCACCGGTGCCTACGAGGGGACGCTGGACGAGGCCGAGGAGCGGCTCGAAGGCCAGCTCTGGGCCTGATCCGAGGTCGGTGGGTACCGGCCGAGCGGTGAACGGCGAGGCCGGCTCGCGGTCCGTCGAGGGAATCGGGCCGGCGGGTACGGGTACGGGCGCCGGATGACGGGCGGACGACGAAGGGCGGGCGTCCCACCGGGACGCCCGCCCTTCGTCGTCCGGTCCCCGGCGGGAGCCCGCCGGGGACCGAGGGGGAGCTAGTCGTTGAGCAGGAGCCGCATCGAGAAGGTCGCCTCGCTGCCCGACTGGGTGCCGCTCACGCCCACGCCGCGCAGCACCTGGAGGTTGGCCTTCTCGTCGCCCTGCAGGCCTTCGAGATAGAGCTTCTCGATCTTGTCCAGGTCGACGAAGACGGCGAAGGTCGCCTCGTCGGCGTTGGGGATCGCGAGCTGGAAGGTCTCGCTGTCGCCCAGGGCGCCGTCCTTGTCGAGCTCGGCGGCGTACTCCTGCGAGCTGGCCAGCACGAAGGTGCCGTCACCGGGAACCTTGGCGAGCTGCGGGACGGCCGTCCCGGTGGCGGCGAGATACTTCTCGATCTTGCCGACCACCTCCTGCGCCTTGGCCGGGTCGGTGACGACCTTCGCGCCGAACTTCGGCTGGTCGCCGTCGAGGCCACCTGCGTCCAGCGCGAGGGTGATGTTCTTGCCGAGCAGCGTCACCAGGTCGTCGGGGAGCGACAGCCCGGACTGCTGCTTGGCCTGGTCGACGAACTGCTGCACGCCGCCGCCACCGGCCGCGTCGGCCGACTTCATGAGCTGCGTCCACTGCTTGCCGATCACCTCGCCGAGACCGGAGATCGAGACCGCGCCGGCGGTGGAGGCCGGAAGCGTGC
Source organism: Streptosporangium sp. NPDC049248 (assembly GCF_040678965.1). Lineage (NCBI taxonomy): Bacteria > Bacillati > Actinomycetota > Actinomycetes > Streptosporangiales > Streptosporangiaceae > Streptosporangium > Streptosporangium sp. NPDC049248. The sequence goes on along the minus strand of NZ_JBFAQY010000010.1, from coordinate 213,063 downwards.
TGATCCGGGAGGCCTCGGGGGTGCCCATGTCCAGATTCTGGGCGCCGCGGCTGACGCCCGCGAGCTCGATGTACCCGCTGTCGAAGCGGAGGGCGCCGGCCACCCGGACGTTCTTGATCTGGGCGAGGGTGGCGGGGTCCTGGGACGCCACTTCGGGAGCCAGCTGGGCGAGCTTGCCGGCGTCCGCCCAGAAGGAGAGGACGCCGGTCTCGCCGAGCGCGCTCAGGTCGTCGGAGAAGTTGGCGTTCTCCGACAGCGGCGCGGCGGCCGCGGCCCGGTCGGCCTCCGCCTGGGTGGGGCTGAGCAGCGCGTAGTCGTCGCGGAACGCGATGCCGTACTTCTCCTTGCCCATCAGCTTGGCGATGCCGGCCTTGGCCTTGTCCTGGTCGGTGACCTGGACGGCCACCACGGCGCCGGGCTCCTTGGCGCCCCTGGCGGGCGGCACCGCGGCCACGCCGACGCGGACGCCGAGCCACGGCTCGATGTCGGTGGCGTAGTTCACCTTGCCGAGGCTGTCGGACTCCTTCTTCAGCAGGTCGAAGATGGCCTGGCGCGGGTCGTCGCCGGTGAAGGAGTCCTTGGTGGCGGTGAACTTCCTGGCGATGCCGAACAGCGCCAGCTTCTGGTTCGCGGCCGGGTCGAGGTCAAGGCGTACGTAGCCGATGGCGTTGGCGGGCAGCACGTCGTGCGGCTGCGTGCCGCCGCCGCTGAGCAGGTTGACCGCGAAGACGCCGCCGCCGCCCACGAGGACCACGACCAGCGCGGCGATCGCCGCGAACAGCCAGCCCTTACCGCCCTTGCGGGGCGGAGTTCCGGTCGGCTGTCCCGCGCCCAGGAAGTCGGGGCCCTGCTGCCAGTTCCCCGCCTGCTGCGGATAGGGCTGCTGCCCGTAGCCCTGCTGCTGGCCGTAGGGCTGGCCGGCCGGCTGCCCGTAGCCCTGCTGGCCGTAGCTCTGCTGACCATAGTTCTGCTGCCCGGCGGGCTGCCCGTAGTTCTGCTGGCCGTACGCCTGCTGGGGGTTCTGCTGAGGCTGGCCCTGCTGCGGGTAGGGCTGCCCCTGCTGGTAGCCCTGCTGGGGTTGGGGGTATCCGGGCTGGGTGTTCTGCGGGTAGACCTGCGTGTGCGGTTGGTCGCTTCGCTGCGCGCCCTCGTTCCAACGGTAGGCGATCGTCCTGTCGGGTTGCTGATCCGGCGTGGGCGACTGGTCTGGGGGATTGTTGGCAGGCATGATCACTCACAATGTGGACTTCGTGGATATGGAGAAGTTAGTGCACTTTGCTAGCAACCCGCTTGCATTGAACTAACCATGTGATTGGTGCATCTAAGGGGGGTTGGGCCTGCTCCCTTGGGGTTCGTCAAGACTTGACGCGCCATTTTCGCAGGTGGTCGTCATGTCCTTCTTCCTGCGGGCTTCGACCTTTCCGCAGCCCCGGGCGGTCCGGGAAACCGCGGAGAATCCTGCGATTCGGGTGCCCCCAGCCTCATTTCGGGCTCGGTTTGGAATCGGATCGGGCTCAGGTCCGGCCCAGGTGGTGGAGCGTCCGGGGGCCGGAGAGGCGAAGGCGGCGAGGAGTGGGTAAAGTGAGCCGTCTAGAACAAGGTTCGGGAGCGTGGATGACGAAGTTCGACGAGGCGACAGGGGCCATCCGGGTGGACGAGACCACCTACGACGTGTGTCTCGACCCCGGATACTCGATCGGCGGCCCCCTCAACGGCGGCTACCTGATGGCCGTGCTGCTGCGCGCGGTCGTGGACGCCTCCCCCCATGAGCACCCGGTGACCACCAGCGCCCAGTTCCTGCGCGCCGCCGTCCCCGGCCCCGCGCAGGTGCGCCTGGAGCAGATCAAGACCGGCCGCACCGCCACAATGACCCGGGCCAGCCTGGTCAGGGACGGCGACTCCATCATCGAGTCCCTGGTCACGACCGCGACCCTCGGCGGCGCCGCCCCCGACTGGACGGACGGACCCTCGGTGGCGATGCCGCCGATGGAGCAGTGCCTCCGGCTGCCCGCCCCCAAGACCGAGTCGAACATGACGCTCAACGCCCAGATGGAGCTGGCGTTCGACCCTCCCACCATCGGCTGGCTCGACGGCAGGCCCAGCGGCCGCCCCGAGGCCCGCGCCTACTTCCGGATGGCCGAGCCACAGGATCCCGACCCCTACGTGCTGGCGCTGGCGGTGGACGCGCTGCCGCCGGTGGTCTTCTCCGCCGGAGAGCGCGGCTGGGCCCCCACCGTCGACCTCACCTGGCACCTGCGCGCCCTGCCCGCCCCCGGCTGGCTGACCGTCATCGCCGGCGGCAGGCTGATCAGCGACGGCTGGTTCGACGAGGACGTCGAGGTCTGGGACTCCGCCGGCCGCCTGGTCGCCCAGTCCCGCCAGCTGGCCCGCGTCGGGCGAGGCTGACGTCCACGGGGCCGCTCGGGTGAGGCCGGCGGTGTGAGGATTCTTACCGTGTTCGATCGACCCAGGTCGCCTAGCCTTGGGAACTGTGTCGCAAGCAAGCGTTGGAATCTTTGACAGTGGTGTGGGCGGCCTCACGGTGGCTCGGGCGATCATCGATCAGTTGCCCAACGAGTCGATCCTCTACGTGGCGGACACGGCGAGGCAGCCGTACGGCCCCAAGAGCATCGCGCAGGTCCGCGCCTACGCGCTGGAGGTGATGGACCACCTCGTCGAGCACGACGTGAAGATGCTGGTGATCGCGTGCAACAGCGCCAGCGCCGCGGTGCTCCGCGACGCCCGCGAGCGCTACGACGTGCCGGTCGTCGAGGTGATCCAGCCGGCCACCCGCCGTGCCGTACGCGCCACCCGCAACGGCAGGGTCGGGGTGATCGGGACCAGGGCCACCATCGAGTCGATGGCGTACCACGACGCGTTCGCCGCGGCCCCCGACGTCCGGCTGACCACGGTGGCGGCGCCGCGCCTGGTGGAGTTCGTCGAGCGCGGGGAGACCATGAGCGAGGAGCTCATCGCCGTCATCCGTGAGTACCTGGAGCCGGTGCTCGCCGACCGGTGCGACACGTTGATCCTGGGATGCACGCACTACCCGCTCCTCGTCGGGCCGATCTCCTACGTGGTGGGAGACGGCGTCACGCTGGTGTCCAGCGCCGACGAGACGGCCAAGGACGTGTACCGCATCCTGCACGACCGGGGTCTGGCCGCCGTAGGGGGCGCGCCCGGACACCGTTTCCGCGCCACCGGTGACGCGGGCCTCTTCGCCGACCTCGGGCGACGGTTCCTCGGACCGGAGATCGAGGCGGTCGAGGTGGCGGTGGTGGGTGATGTTTCGAACAACGGACATCGCGCGTAACAGTGCTCCGGCGCTCCGTAGGGGAGCGCCCGGGAGCGGCGGACACCGGTCACCGGCGTCCGCGACGCGCAGCGCCGCAAAAACAGTGGAGGCCGCCGTGAAATTGACGATCATCGGGTGCTCGGGGAGTTTTCCCGGCCCTGACAGCCCTTCGTCCTGCTACCTGCTGGAGGCGGAGGGGTTTCGCATGCTGCTGGACTTCGGGAACGGCGCGCTCGGCGCACTCCAGAGGCACATCGGCCTGTACGACGTGGACGCGATCTGCCTGTCGCACCTGCACGCCGACCACTGTCTCGACATATGCCCGTACCACGTGGTGCGCACCTACTCGCCCGAGGGGCCGCTGCCCAGGGTGCCGGTGTACGCACCCGCGGACGCGCGCCGGCGCCTGAACTCGGCCTACGCGATGCCGGACGAGCCGCTGCTGGAGTCGGCCTTCGACTTCGTGGGGCTGACACCGGGAACGCTCGAGGTCGGCCCGTTCGAGGTGACGGCCGCGCTGATGAACCACCCGGTGGAGACCTACGGGTTCAGGGTCTCCTGCGGCGGGCGCTCGGTGGCCTACTCCGGCGACACCGGCGAGAGCGCCGAGCTGGTCAAGCTCGCCTCGGGAGCCGACGTCTTCCTGTGCGAGGCGTCACACCTCGATCGGCCGGGACTCCCCACCGGCCTGCACCTGAGCGGCCGCCAGGCGGCCGAGCACGCGGCCAGGGCGGACGTGGAGACCCTGGTGCTGACCCACCTGGTGCCCTGGAACGACAGCGACCGCGTCCTGGGGGAGGCCCACGGCGGCGGGTTCGGCGGGCGGATGGAACTCGCACGAAGCGGGGTCCGGTATGACCTAGGGTGAGCTGCATGGCTCGTGCAGATGGACGTTCTCCCGATCAGCTCCGCCCCGTCACCATCACCCGCGACTGGATCACCCACGCCGAGGGTTCGGTGCTCGTCGAGTTCGGCGGCACCAGGGTGCTCTGCGCCGCCTCCGTGCAGGACAGCGTGCCGCGCTGGCGCCGAGGCAGTGGTCAGGGCTGGATCACCGCCGAGTACGCCATGCTGCCGCGTGCCACGAACACCCGCAACGACCGCGAGTCGGTACGCGGCAAGATCGGCGGCCGTACGCACGAGATCTCCCGCCTGATCGGCCGTTCGCTGCGCGCCTGCGTCGACTACAAGGTCCTCGGCGAGAACTCGATCGTCATCGACTGCGACGTGCTCCAGGCGGACGGCGGCACCCGCACCGCCGCCATCACCGGCGCGTACGTGGCGCTGGTCGACGCGATCGCCTGGATGCGCAAGCGGAAGATGTGCGCCGGAGACCCGCTGGTCGACTCGGTCGCGGCGGTCTCCGTCGGCGTCGTCGGCTCGACGCCGCTGCTCGACCTCTGCTACACCGAGGACGTCGCCGCCGAGACGGACATGAACGTGGTGATGACCGGCTCCGGCGAGTTCGTCGAGGTCCAGGGCACCGCGGAGGGCAAGCCGTTCAACCGCGCCGCCCTCGACGAGCTGCTCGACCTCGGCGCGGCCGGCTGCGCGGAGCTCACCCGCCTGCAGCGAGAGGCCCTGGCATAAGGGTTCTCCACCCGGGCGGGTAGGGTGTGGCCCGCTTCGGCGTTGTCAGGTCAGGTGCGACATGACCTGGCCTGTTCGAGCGGGATATGACTGGGTTTGGAGCGAAGGAGCCAGTGTGAGCGAGTCCGAGGTGCACGAGAGCGGCAGCCCCAGAGTGGTCCTCGCCACCCGGAACGCGGGGAAGATCGCCGAGCTGCGCCGGATCCTGGCCGACGCCGAGGTCCCGGTGGAGATCGTCGGGCTTGAGGAGTTCCCCGAGATCGGCGACGTCGCCGAGACCGGCCTGACCTTCGCGGAGAACGCCCTGCTCAAGGCGCACGCGGTGGCCCGGCAGTCCGGCCTGCCGGCGATCGCCGACGACTCCGGCCTCTGCGTCGACGCGCTGAACGGCATGCCGGGCATCTTCTCCGCCCGCTGGTCCGGCAGGCACGGCGACGATCCGGCCAACCTCGACCTGCTGCTCGCCCAGGTCTCCGACGTGCCCGCCGAGCACCGGGGCGCGCACTTCGCCTGCGCCGCCGCGCTGGCGCTCCCCTCCGGAGAGGAGCGGGTGACCGAGGGCGCGCTGCACGGCGTGATCATCGACACCCCGCGCGGTGTCAACGGCTTCGGCTACGACCCGATCCTCGTCCCCGAGGGCGAGAGCCGGACCACCGCCGAGCTGTCCGCCGAGGAGAAGGACGCCATCAGCCACCGGGGCCGCGCCTTCCGCGCCCTGGCCCCCATCCTCGCCGAAGTGCTCGTCTGACGCTCTTGCACCGTCCGGCCGCGAGGGCCGGTGGAGAGCCGCCGTGGTCACGGCGAGGCTCTCGTGCTCCTCGGCGGAGCCTGTCCGGGGAGCAAGTGATGACCAGGGGCGACTGTTCGAGCCGGCCTGTAATCGGGGCGTAAGATCCTCCGTTCGCGAATGGGCGTAGCGTCGGAGGTATGCAGAGCAACAGGCGCATGCCCTCGTGGGCCGCGGCGCTGATCGGCCTGGTGTCCGGCGCGGTGGCGGTCGGGGTCTCCCTGCTCGTCGCGGGCCTGGTGAACCCGTCCGCCTTCCCGGTCGTCGCGGTGGGCGACTCCGCGGTCGACCTCACCCCGGCCGCGCTCAAGGAATGGGCGATCCGCTCCTTCGGCGAGAACGACAAGGTCGTACTGCTCGGCGGGATCCTCGTGGTCATGGCGGTCATCGCCGCGCTCCTGGGAATCGCCGCCGCCCGCGACGTCCGGTACGGCCTGGCGGGCCTGGCCGCCTTCGGCGTCGTCGGCGTCGTCGCCGTGCTGACCCGCCCGGACTCCGGGCTCGCGGACGTCCTGCCGACCGTGGTGGGCGTCGGCGCGGGCATGTTCGCGCTGAGCAGGATCATTCGCCGCTCCCTCGTGCCCGTCGAAGAGCTCGGTCCGTACGGCGACCGAGGGCACCCGACGCCCGGCGGCGCCGTGGGCGCGGCGGGGGCCGCGCACGGCACCGGACCGTGGGAGACCGCGCCGGATTCATCGCCGGAATCCGAGGAGCGGCCCGAGGCGTCCGTGCCGCCGGTCATGCGGGCCGGGAACGACCTGCGCGCGTTCGACCGCCGGGGCCTGCTGACCGGCGTGCTCGGCGGCGTCGCCGCCGCCGGAGTGGCCGGGATCGCCGGGCGGATGCTGTCGGGGCGGGCCGAGGTGAGCGTGGCCCGTAGCGGCATCACGCTGCCCCGTCCCGCGAAACCCCTCGCCCCGCTGCCCGCCGGGGTCGACCTCAGGCTCAAGGGCCTGTCGCCGTTCGTCACCCCGAACAGCGACTTCTACCGGGTCGACACCGCCCTGGTCGTCCCCCAGGTGGACCCGGGCAGCTGGACCCTCAAGATCCACGGCATGGTGGACCGCCCGGTCGAGCTCACCTTCGCCGACCTGATGAAGCGCACCGTGGTCGAGGCGGACGTCACGCTCTGCTGCGTCTCCAACGAGGTCGGCGGCCCCTACATCGGCAACGCCCGCTGGCTGGGCGTCAGCCTGGCCGACGTGCTGCGCGACGCGGGCGTCCGCAGAGGCGCCGACATGCTGCTCAGCACCTCCGCCGACGGCTGGACCGCCGGAACGCCGGTCGACGTCGTCCTCGACGGCCGCGACGCCCTGCTGGCCTTCGGCATGAACGGCGAGGCGCTCCCCGTCGACCACGGCTTCCCGGTCCGCCAGGTCGTCCCCGGCCTCTACGGCTACGTCTCGGCCACCAAGTGGGTCACCGACATCAGGGTCACCCGCTTCGACGAGGACGAGGCCTACTGGACGCCCAGGGGCTGGTCCGCCAAGGGGCCGATCAAGACCGAGTCCCGCATCGACCTGCCCAGGGACGGCGCGAGCATCTCCGCAGGCCGCACCGTCATCGCGGGCGTCGCCTGGGCCCAGCACAAGGGCGTGGACGCGGTCGAGGTCCGCGTCGACCGGGGCCCGTGGCGTCAGGCCCGCCTCGCCGAGGCCCCCACCGCCGACACCTGGCGCCAGTGGGTCCTCGACGACTGGGACGCCACTCCCGGCAGCCACACCATCGAGGTCCGCGCCACCGACGCCACCGGCTACACCCAGACCGCCGACCGGGTCCCGGTGGCCCCGGACGGCGCCACCGGCTGGCACACCATCCAGGTACGGGTCGGCTGACTTGGGCGGCGGGTCCTGTTGATGGCCTTTGACTGCCACAGGTGGAATCACACTCCCGCGTATGCGGGGCGGACTTATGGGACCCGAACGCGAAACAGCGGTTGTCAGGATCACCCCCGCGCGTGCGGGGCGGGCCTGATCTTCCGGAGCGACGGCGAGAGCTTCGTGGACCACCCCCGCGTGTGCGGGGCCGACAGGGCATCCTCATGATTCTGCAACACCCTGCGGTGTGGCGAGAGGACACCCCGCCTGCGGGGCGGGGTCACGCCCTCTGGTGAGTCACCGGTAGCACGGTTTCACGGAGCTTGCCCGGTTGTCCCACTCCGGGGACAGGTTTCCGGAGCCCCCGGGGTAAATCGGCCAGGACGACTCGTCGTAGTTCGGGTTCTCGTACAGGCACCACCAGGTGTCGGTGGTGCGGTCGGCGTAGCTCGATGCCCGGTCGTCCATGCTCTGCCGTCGCAGGTCCGGCGAGCCGTGCCGGAACGAGGCCATCAGCCCGGTCCCGCCGGCCCCGTCGAAAAGGCAGAAGTGCTGACGCGGGCAGCGTTCGTAGCCCGCGGGGGCGGCCTGGGCGAACGCCGGGCCGCCACCGCCCAGCAGGGCGAGTCCGAGAAGGGAGATCAGGGTTTTCCCGCGATACATGGTCGTTTCCCTTTGTCGTGGTCACCGGTGTCCTCCGTGGATGGAAGCGCGCCGGAGATTAGAAGAAGTGTTCGCCGCCGTGGTCGCGGACGTACTTGTAGGCCGTGTAGGCGCCGCCCAGGCACCCCTGGGTCGCGCCACCGCTGGGGCCGTAGGTGTCGAAGCAGATACGGCGCATCTCATGCCAGAAGCGCTCGTCGATCCACTCCTTGGTGGCGGGGAACGGGCTCAGTTTCAGAGCTCCGTGGTTACCGAAATTGCGGTAGCCGAAATCGTGGATGACGCACGCGCGACGGAAGAACTGTCCGATTCCGGTGCAGCCGTCGGTGCTCCAGTCGAACGGCGCGACGCGCGGGTGCCGTTCGAAGTCCGGATAGTTCAGCCCCATGATGTGGCGGGCGTCCTCGTACACTCCCGCCGAAGAGATCTCGGCCGAGGCGGCCGCCGGACCGCCGGTGGCCAGGGCCAGGGTCGTGATCAGGGCGAGGACGCCCTTCTTGACCGGGTCGCGCATGTGTCTCCCTCACTGGTCGGTACGTCGGCCCTGCTCGTGGCCGCCGGTTCCGATCACCGCCGTCACGAGCCGCGGCAGCCGGAGCGTTCACGCGGGTCTTCCGGCCTCGGCCGGATCGCCTGCTGCGGCGCTCACCTCGCTGCGGCACCGAGAGTGCTTCAGGCCGGTCACCTTTCGGTCGCTTCCCGGTGACCTGCCTGGTCAGAGGCCCGCAATCCGGTACGGCCCCTTTGGCGTCCGGTGCGTGGGCGGACAGCGGACGCTCGTCGACCATCCGTTGCCGGAGGGGACGCCGGTCGGGTCAGGTCCGCCGGATCGAGGCGGGCCAGACGACGATGTCGGGTTGCAGGGGATGGTCGGCGTTCTGGACGCCGACGGCGGCGAGACCGCCCGTGAGCCCCGCCGCCGTACGGTGCAGCCAGAGGGCCGGGGCGTGCGGCCGCGCGGCCAGGTCCGGGGCGTCGACCAGGCCGTCGAGCTCCACGGTGACGGAGGACCCGGTGACGTGCAGCCCGGTGATCGCATGTTCGGCGGAGTTCCACCTGGCGGTGCCGGAGGCGTCCGGGGCGATCGACAGGGAGAGCGGCACCGCCCCCGAGGGCAGGTCGAGGCTTCCCGACCACGCGCCGCCGACCTCGGTGGCCGGTACGGAGGACAGGTCGTCGTCGGGTGAACCGCCTGCGCGTACCAGCGGCGTGAAACCCGGCAGCAGAGCGGACAGGATGTCGTTGGCCACCGAGATCAGCAGATCCCTGCCGCTCTGCACGTTGGCCAGGGCCGCGATCACGATCCCCGCCGTGGGGACCGCGACCAGGTAGGCGGCCACGCCGCCCATGCTGCCGCCGTGGAAGGCGACGGGCAGGTCGCCGTGGTGCCGCACGCCCCAGCCGATCCCGTAGCCGTCGGCCCCGGGCCACGGCGCGGTGGGACGGCGGCTCGCGGCGAGCGCCTCGGCGGGCAGGGCGCTCGTGCCGCCCGCGTGCGCGAGCCCGAAACGGAGCAGGTCCCGGACGCTGCACCAGGCCTCCGCCGCCGCGCCGTGCCCGGTGACGTAGGGCGGGTACGCCGAGCCCGACGAGGTGTGGCGCCGGGCGGCGCCGAGGCCGCCGTCCGGCTCACCGAACCGGGCCGACCGCATCCCCAGCGGTTCGAAGATCAGCTTGGACAGCGCGTCCGCCAACGGGGAGCCGGTGACCTCCTCGATGACCGCGCCGAGCAGCTCGTAGCCGACGTTGGAGTAGGTCTGCCGGCCCCCCGGCGGGAACACGACACGGGCATAGGTCCGTAGCAGGTCGTTCCTGCTCGGCGCCCGATCGATCTCGTCGCCGTAGAAGAATCTGAGGAACGTGGGGAAACCACCGGTGTGGTTGGCGACCTGCCGGAGGGTGGGGACCGCCTCGTGGCCGGGCAGCGGCCGGTAACGCGACACCGGGGCGTCCAGATCGAGCGCGCCACGTTCGGCCAGGACGGCCAGTGCCGTGCCGACCATGGGCTTGGTGACGGAGGCCAGGCTGAAGGGCGTGTCGACCGTGGCGGCGACGCCGTCCCCGACCGAGGCCAGTCCGAACGCGGCTTCGAGCACCGTCGTCCCCCCGGCCGCGACGGCGAGCGCGGCTCCGGGCACCTCGCCCGAGTCGCAGGCGTCGCTCAGCCGGCGAGCCGCCTGGAGGACGAGGGTGCTGATCTGGTCACCGGGGGTCATCGTCTCCCATTCCTGCTTTTCGGTCCGTATCAGGGCGACATCGGGCAGACCAACCTATCGATCTACCCGGCCGGCCCTGTGAGCCGGGCCGTTCGCGGAACGCGGCGCCGTTCGTGGTGTCGCGCTGTGCGAGGTGAGGGCGAGAAGCAGCGGTTTCCATGATCTGGGGGCTTTGCGCGCCGTCGGCGTGCCAAATCCCCCGGAGAGCGGAAAATCCCCGGTCACCACCTCTGCAAATGGTCAACTCCTCCGTGCCGCGCCGGGAGCCGCTCTACTATCTGGCTCCCAGGGGTCGGGGGACGGGGGAGCGGTGAGTGGGTGGAGTTTGGCCTCGGGGGTCTACAACCCCGTGGTGACCATGGACGGGCAGCGGTGGCGGGACTTCGAGCTGGAGTTTCAGGCGCCGGCGGCGGCGGTGCCCCGGGAGCGGGAGCGGATGCGCTGGGGGCCGGCCCGGTTGGACCAGTGCCGGCCGTACGGGGTGGCGGGCGGGTTGGCCAGGCCCGATCCGCAGACCGAGGAGGACATGCTGCGGGCCGTCCCGGTCACCGAGCAGGGCACTCCGCGCCGCTTCCCCGACCCGCGCGGCATGTGGATCAGGCTGATCAACGGGACCGGGCCGGCCGACGACCCGTTCCGGGCCACCAACGCGATCGACTGCGCGCTGTCGGTGCTCTCCACCTGGTACGGGGCCCCGGCGGTGGCCGCGCCCCGGCGGCCCGAGTACGACCGGGTCGGCAGGCCGCTGCTCAGCGGCGAGGCCGGGGGAGTGGCCAGGGCGGAGCGGTGGCTGGGACAGCGCTTCCAGTACGTGGGGCAGGGGCGCCACGCCTACCTGCCGATCGCGCAGGCGCTGCTGGCCGGGGGGCACGGCTCCTCGGCCGTGGTCGTCAATCGCTGGCCGGCCGGGGGCAGCCACGCGTGGAACGCGGTGAACTTCGACGGCGAGGTGATCTGGATCGACGGGCAACGGGGACACATGGCGGTGGAGCCGCCGTACGAGTCGGTGACCGGCGTGTTCTGCGTCGTGATCGACAGGGAGGGGCGGCGGCTGTGAACCCGGACCAGGCCAGGGCGGTGGCGGAGGAGTACTTCAATGGTGTCCGCGGCGCGGGCGCCGCCGTCGAAATCAGGATTTATGCCTTTCAAGAGGGCTATGTCGCCTGGTCGAATGAGCCCGACTCCGACGATCCCAGCGTGCTGCCCGACACCGTCGGCTCCGGGTGCGTGGTCATCGACAGGGCCACCGGCGAGATCGTCATCCGGCCGCTGCTCAACCCCGAGACGGTGGCGGAGCAGTGGCCGGGACGCCGCCCCCGATAACGGAGACGTCCCGGCCACCATGCTCAACCTGCCCGGTTCCGCCGGGCCTCACCTCACGCTCGGGCCCGCTCGCGAACTCACGGCCCGGCGGTGCTCAGCCGCTCGCGAGCGAGCCCACCACCGAGGCGCGGGCCGCGCGCCGGGCGGGCAGGACCGCGGCGAGCACCCCGGCCAGGCCGGACAGCGCCACGAACGACAGGATCTGCGGCACCGGCAACTGGAGGATGACGTTCTCGGTCATCGTCCGCGCGGCGGCCCAGCCGAACCCGATGCCCAGCACCACGCCGACCAGCGCGCCGATGAGCCCCAGGACCAGCGCCTCGACCGAGAGCATCCGCCGCAGCTGGGGCCTGGTCAGGCCGAGCGCCCGCAGCAGCGCCGACTCGCGGGTGCGCTCGTGGACCGACAGCGAGAGCGTGTTGGCGATGCCCAGCAGGGAGATGAGCACCGCCAGGCCGAGCAGCCCGGTGATGATCATCAGCATCATGTCGAGCGCCTCGTCGAACTCGCCCCGCACCTCCGTCGAGCTGGCGACCTTCGCCGTCGGGTACGGCCGCGTCGCCGCCTCGACGGCCATCAGCGCCCGGTCGGGATCCACGCCGTCGGAGTGGTTGACGATCACTCGGCTGTCACCCACCTCGCCGAAGTAGCGGTCGAACTCCCGCTCCGGAACCGTCACACCGGAAAGGCCCGACTCCTGGTCGGAGACGCCCACGATCGACAGCTCGACCGCACCCGCCTTCGGCGTCCGCACGGTGATCCGGTCACCGACCCCGGCCTTGAGCCGCTCGGCGACATGGTCCGCGACCAGCGCCGTGCCCGGCACGAGCCGGTCGACCGAGCCCGCGTCCAGCTTCGGGGCGAAACCCGGAGCCGGGGTGAACGTCCCCACCTCGTATTTCTCGTCCCCGGTCGCGAGCCTGGCGGTGCTTGACCGGAACGCGACGACCGCGGTCAGCTCGGGCCTGGTCCGCAGGTCCTCGGCGATCGCCCGGGGCAGCTCCGAACTGCGATCCTGGCTCTGCACCAGGTAGTCGATCGGGAACTGCTCGTCGAGCTGATGGGCGTACGTCACCCGGATGGTGCCGGTGAGGACGGAGATGACGGTCATCAGCGTCACGCCCACGGTGAGCGCCACCGTGGTGGTCGCCGACCGCTTCGGGTTACGCCGGGAGTTGTCCACGGCCAGCCTGCCCGGCACCCCGAAGAGCCTGGCCGGAACCCAGCCCGCGAAGGCGGACAGCGGCTTCACGATCACCGGGCCGAAGGTCAGCACCGCCAGGAAGATGAGCGAGCAACCGGCCATGACCACGACGAGCGCGGACTCCCCGGGCTCCATGAACATTCCCGCCACGGTGATCCCCGCGCCCGAGACCAGGAAGAGCGCCGCGAAGATCATCCGTACCAGGCCGGCCCTGAAGGTCTGCTCCTCGGCCTGCGAGCGCAGCGCCGCGATCGGCGCCACCCGCGTCGCCGACCTGGCGGGCGGCAGCGCCGCGCCGACCGTGACGGTCAGGCCGATGACCAGGCCCAGGACGATCGTACGAGGCGTCAGGGAGGCCGCGACCGACGGCAGCGGCGCGCCGACCGCGGTCAGCACGGCCAGCGCTCCCGCCCCCATCCCGTAGCCGAGCAGCAGGCCCAGCACCGACGACAGCAGGCCGACCACCGCCGACTCCAGCACGATCGAGCCGAAGACCTGCCCGCGCGTCGCCCCGATGCAGCGCAGCAGCGCCATCTCACGGGTCCGCTGGGCCACCAGGATGTTGAAGGTGTTGTAGATGACCAGCGCGGCCACGAACATCGCCACCACGCCGAACAGCAGCAGGCCCAGGGTGAGGAACTCGCTGCTGGCGCCGTTGGCCTTGGCCAGGTCCGCCGCGTACCGCTCACCGGTCTTGACCTGGTGACCCGCCCCCACGGCCGCCGCGACCGAGGCGCGCAGCGTCTCCTGGGAGACCCCCTCGGCGGCGGTGACGTCGACCTCCCGGAACCCCCGCTGCCCGGTCATCTCTCTGGCCGTGCCGGTGGTGTAGCCGACCGCGCCGCTGTACCCGATCTCCTGGTCCAGGCCGACGTCGAACAGGCCCACCAGGGTGAACTCGTGCCTGACGTTCTCCGAGTCGAGCACCGCGATGGTGTCACCGACCCTGAAACCGCGAGTCCTGGCCGTACCCTCGTCGAGCACCGCCTCCTTCGCGGTCCTCGGCGCCGTACCGCTGACGATCGAGGTACGGTTCAGCGCGCCCTCGGGCAGCGAGATCCCCACCGTGGGATGGTCACCGGCCGCCTTGCCGTCCTTGCCGATCAGGGCGGACGTGCCCCGCACCAGCCCCTGGGCGTCGGCGACGCCTTCCACGGCGCGGATCTTCTCCAGGGTCGCGTCGGAGAGGACCGGAGCCCCGCCGCCGCTGTCCGGCAGCGGGAGCACCGCGACGTCGATCCGGTCGGCCGCCGCCGCGAACTTCTGGGTGAAACCCGCCTCGATGGTGTCGGTCAGTACGAACGTCCCCGCGATGAAGCCCACACCCAGCGCGATCGCCAGCGACGTCAGCAGCAGGCGCAACCGGTGCGCGCGCAACCCGGCCAGCGTCGTCCTCAGCACCTCACGCCTCCAGCTTCATCAGCGTGTCCAGCACCGACTGCGGCGTCGGCCCCACCAACTCGCTGACCAGCAGGCCGTCACGGAGGAAGACCACCCGGTCGGCGTAGGAGGCCGCCACCGGGTCATGGGTGACCATCACGATCGTCTGGTTCAGCTCGCGCACCGACGTACGCAGGAACGACAGCACCTCGGCACCGCTCCGCGAGTCCAGGTTGCCGGTGGGCTCGTCGGCGAAGATGACCTGCGGCCCGCTGATCAGGGCACGGGCGACCGCGACCCGCTGCTGCTGGCCACCGGACAGCTCGGAGGGCTTGTGCCCCAGCCGGTCGCGCAGCCCCACGGTCCCCACGACCAGGTCGAACAGCTCCGGGTCGGCCAGCCGCCCGGCGATCTCCAGCGGGAGCCGGATGTTCTGCTCGGCGGTCAGTGTCGGCAGCAGGTTGAACGCCTGGAAGACGAAACCGATCCGCTCGCGGCGGAGCAGGGTGAGCTGCCTGTCGTTGAGACCGGTGAGCTCCACGTCCCCGATGCGCACCTGCCCGCCGCTCACCGTGTCCAGCCCGGCCAGGCAGTGCATCAGCGTGGACTTGCCCGACCCCGAGGGCCCCATGATCGCGGTGAAGGCGCCGGACGAGAACGAGACGTCCACGCCGCGCAGCGCGTGCACGGCGGCGTCGCCCCGGCCGTACACCTTCGTGAGACCCCTGGCCGTCACGGCCGGCTCCGCGCCTCCGCGTGCGCCCCACGCGCCGACCTCTCCGGTGATGGTCACGGCAGTTCTCCTCAACAACGTATGGCGTTATGACGTACAAAACGCTATTGGCGAGAAAAGTGGGATCCATCATGAATTAGGGCTGACCTGCGGCCCTACGCAGGGCGTACCCGGAAGGCGAGACAGCACCTACGTCGCAGCACCACCTCGGCCATTCGGCCGATGGCGTCCACGACGACCGGCCGGGACGGAAGAGAGAGAACGGCGGACACGGCTCGAACAGGCCGACGCCGACCCGCGACGACCGTCCCCGATGCCGGGCTAGCCCGCCGAATGCGGGGTGACCAGGCCGGACTCGTAGGCGTACACGACCACCTGCGCCCGATCCCGCAGGCCCAGCTTGGCCAGCACCCGGCCCAGATGCGTCTTGACCGTCGCCTCCGCCAACTCCAGCCGACCGGCGATCTCCGTGTTCGACAACCCCCTCGCCACCAGCACCAGCACCTCACGCTCCCGCGCCGTCAACCCCGACAGCGCGGCCGGCTCGGCCACCCCCGCCGAGGGAAGATGCACCGCGAACCGCTCCAGCAACCGCCGCGTCGTACTCGGTGCCACCACCGCGTCGCCACTGTGCACCGAATGGATCGCACTCACCAGATCGGCGGGCGGCACATCCTTCAGCAGGAACCCCGACGCACCCGCCTTCAACGCCGCGAACGCGTACTCGTCCAGATCGAACGTGGTCAGGATCAGCACCCGAGGCCCCCCGGCCACCGAACGGATCAAACGCGTCGCCTCCACCCCGTCCATCACCGGCATCCGCACATCCATCAGCACCACATCGACCTCGACCGCCCGCACCGCCTCCACCGCGGCGGCCCCGTTACCCGCCTCCGCGACGACCTCGATACCCGGATGGGCGCCGAGCACCATCCGGAACCCGGTACGCAACAACTCCTGATCGTCGACCAGCATCACCCGAATCACCCGGTCGCTCACCGCTCCACACCCGTCCTGCTCTCCACGGAACGCACCCGATCGCCACCACGCCCGACCCGGACACCCACTCTCAAGCCGCCCGACCCGCCCCGGCCTCGCCGATCGGCAGCCGCGCCACCACCCGGAAACCACCACCGGAACCCGGCCTCGCCTCCACACTCCCACCGAACAGCGCGACCCGCTCCCGCATGCCGACCAGGCCGTGCCCGCCCTCCCGCCGCGGCGCCGCGGCACCACGACCGTCATCGGTCACCCGCAACAGCAACTCCCGCACGCCGTACTCCATCTCCACCACGGCCCTGCTCTCCGGACCGCCGTGCTTGAGAGTATTGGTGAGCGCCTCCTGCACGATCCGATAGACGGTCAACTGCTCCCCCTCAGGAAGCCTCCGCGGCGCCCCGAGCACCCGGAACTCCACCGGCAGCCCGGACGCACGCACCCGCGCCACCAGATCGTCCAGCTGCGACAGACTCGGCTGCGGAGCGTACTCCTCCTGCACGCCATCGGCCCGCAACACACCCACCATCCGCCGCATCTCCGCCAGCGCCCCGCGCCCCGTCGCCGAGACCGCCCGCATCGCCTGACGCGCCTGCTCCGGATCATGCTCGATCGCGTAACCCGCCCCGTCCGCCTGAACGATCATCACGCTCACATTGTGCGCGACCACATCGTGCAGCTCACGAGCGATCCGAGCCCGCTCTGCCGCCGCCGCCAACCGGGCCTGCTGATCACGCTCCCGCTCCGCCCGCTCGGCCCGCTCCTCCAACCCCTCCAGATAGCGGCGACGGGTGTTCGCGTAGATCCCCGCGATCCAGATCGCCACCGTGAACGCCGAGACCGTGGCGAAGGCACTCACGTCAAGTTCCGGCACCAACCGCGCGAACGCCAGAGCCAGCCCCAGCTCCACCACCAGACCCGCGCCGACCGCCCAGCGCAGCGGGCGCCGCGACGCCACACCGTACATGGCGACGAGCACCGAGACATTGAAGAACAACGGCTGCACACCGAGAAGCCACTGCAGGAAACAGGTCAGCGAGATGATCGCGAAGACCGCGACGGGACGCCGCCGCAGCCAGAGCAGCGGCACGAACAGCAACAACCCCAGCCCCGCGAACCCCCACAACCCCAGCCTCGCCGCCCCCAACGCCGCCAGGTCACCCGTCCCGACGGCCCAGACATTGAGCACCGAGACCAGCAGGAACGGGCTCAGCCACAGCGCGTCCGTAATCCCGGGGTGGCGCCTGCTCCAGGCGCGTAATCTGCCGAACACACCACCACGATACGTATGCGCGGATCACCGCCCTTCCCCCTGAAGACGGAGTCGGACGTACGACCCAGGTCGCACATCCGGCACGACTTACAGAGCCTTTACGGACCCTGCGGCACCATGGTTTACGGGAGCACCCTCCGGGGTGAGTAAAGGGAGACAGTTTGTGATGATCAATCACAACGACGCCGGGTCGCGCGGCATCTAGACCACGCCGCGCGACCTGACGTTTTCCCGTTCCCCCTGCCACACCGGATACCGCTCGGATGCTTCGGTGATCTCCTCCGAATCACCCGCCTACCCGCGCGGATCCACAGGATTTTTCCCGTCCGGCGGTGGACATCGTGCCGTTCCGGGCGACGCCGGTCCCACGAGTGGTCGACCGGAGCTCACGAGGGTGACTCACCGAAGCCGTCCCCCACGGCGAAGCGACCCGAACCTGCGTCCCCGGCCGCACCCGCCACACCGGACGCGGCGGCACGGTCTTCCGCGAGGACGGATTCGCGCAGTAATTGAATTGCTCTGCGTATGACCGCGGATCTCGACGCGAAGCGTCTTTCGGCCCGGCAATATTCTATGAAGAATGAATCCTGGGCCGATATTGTTACGTTGGTGTCTATCGACTTCATGTCGACCGGTTGGCTTTGAATTGTTTTGTAGGGCCGCCGGGATTCGAACCCGGACTGGCACGGACCTAAACCGTGTGTCTCTGCCTTTGGACTACGGCCCCTCGATTTTCCTGCGAAATTCTCTGTCTGTGAATGGCAGTTCGGGCAGAGGAAGCGCAGATTTTCTTTTCTGTTGTCCAGCCAGTTGCCATTGATGTGGTCAACGTGCAGTGTCAATGCCCGGCCCTGCCAGGTGTCCTCGATCCTACAGCCCGCGCAGCGGTATGGCATCCCGGTCTCGATCAAGCTGCGCCTGAGCCGCCCGGGGTTCGAGCGCGGGCTGCCCTCCGGCCGCATGACGAGAACCTGTTCCGGGAGACGGCGTCGTGGTGAGGAGTGTCCTCGATGATGTGCTTGGCCGAGGAAGTGCGATGTGTCGATTCCGAGGCGCTTCAGTTGGCGGCTGATGTGGGCGTGGTTGCCGCCCGCGACGGTGATGCCGAGGCGGCGGAGGACGTCGGTGACGCTGAGGGAGTCGGCCGCGGCCTCCGCCAGCATTTCGGGGGTGTATTTGTATTTGACGGGCACGCGTCAAGCCTAGGCAACGGATACGACAATTCTCGACGCGTGCCCACGTCATGATAAATGGCTAAAAAAGGGATTTAATCGACGCCGAGTTCGCGGCGGAGCCGGGCCACGTGGCCGGTCGCCTTCACGTTGTAGAGAGCTTTCTCGACCTTGCCGTCGGCGTCGATGACGAAGGTGGAGCGGATGACCCCGACCGTCGTCTTGCCGTACATCGTCTTCTCCCCGTAGGCGTCGTAGGCCTTGTGGACCTCCAACTCCGGGTCCGACAGCAGCGGGAAGGTCAGCGCGTCGCGCTCGACGAACTTGGCGAGCTTGGCGGGGGTGTCCTTCGAGACGCCGAGCACGGCGAGGCCGGCCGAGGTGAGCGAGGCCAGGCTGTCGCGGAAGTCGCAGGCCTGTTTGGTGCAGCCGGGGGTCATCGCGGCGGGGTAGAAGTAGAGGATGACGCGCCTGCCGCGGTACTGCTCAAGCGACACGGTGGTGCCGTCGGCGGCCGGAAGCGTGAAGTCCGGGGCGGCGTCGCCCGGCTCGAGTTTCATGATGTCCCTCCGAGGAATGGTTCCCCGGTCAACTTACCGGCCTGTCCGAAGTGCCGTGGGTGGTCCGGACCTGACAGACTGATCGATGTCAAGGAGTAGGGGAGGAGAGCCATGGCGGACACCGATCCCGCGGAGTTGGAGCGGCAGATCGAGCGCACGCGCGCGGAGTTGGCTCAGACGGTGGACGCCATCGCGGACCGGGTGAGCCCCAAGCGGGTCGCGGAGCGTGGTGTGGCGAAGGTCAGGGCGAACGCCGAGCATTTCGTCGCCCAGGTCGGTGACCTGGTGACCGGTGCGGCGGGGCCGAAGCCGGTCAGGCTGAATGGGGAGCCCGAGGATCTGTGGGCGGACGACCGGCCGGATCTGGCACCGATTCTGATCGGTGTGGGCGCGTTGCTGGCGGTCAGTGCGGTGATCATGTTGTGGCGGCGCCGCCGGCCGTGACCGGTGGACGGCGCCGTCGCGCGGCGGTGGGTGTGCTTCGATGCCTCCGGCCGTACGGATTCGGCGCCGATCCTGACCACTGTGGGGGCACCGGTGGTCGGAGGTCCCGAGTTGAGTAGGGGTTTACTCATGCGCCTTTTTCCTTGCTCGCGGAACATTGCGAGCAGGGAAAAAGGAGGGTAAATCCGTGAAAAGCATCATTCGCGCTGCGGTCGCGGTGGCGGCGACCACCGGTCTCATGCTGACGGTGGCTCCGGCCGCCTTCGCGGCGGCGGCGCCGGCGTCGGCCGCGCGCGACTTCGACGACAGCTTCGACCAGGAGTCCAGGAACGGTCTGGCCACGGTCGAGGCCGAGTACTCGGTCGAGGGCGACGACGAGGACGAGAACACGTTCGCGCTGCGGGGCGGGCTGTACGACGGTGACAGGCGTTCGCTGGCCCGGGGCGGGCGGTGTGCCTACTTCGAGGTGCAGGCCGCCTCGTCCGATGACGAGGACTGGAATGCCGTCAAGCGCGTGAAGCAGTGCGGTTATGACGACACCAAGTACTTCCGCGTCAAGGCGCACGACGTCAGCGAGGTGCGGGTGAGGACCTGCCAGATCAGCTACCGGGGTTGGTCCACCTACAAGTGCAGCAGGTGGTACGAGCTCGACCTGGGCTTCTAGAGGTTTCCGCCGAGCCCTGACACGGGGCCTCTCCGGGCGCGGGGGCGGCGCGGGCCTCCGGGGCCGGAGGGTGGGGGATGGGACACGAGCGGGCACCCGCCGGTGGGCGAGGTGTCCGCTCCGCGTGCACGGGTGGTGGGTCAGAGGAAGGTGCGGCCCTCGCCCCGGTAGGTGGGGACCTCGTCCACCACCCTGTCCCCGTCGATCAGGTGCAGACTGGCGAAGCGCTCGCAGAGCTCGCCGGCCTTGGCGTGCCTGAACCAGACCCGGTCGCCGGTGCGCAGGTCCTCGGCGGCCTGTCCGACCAGGGGGGTCTGGACCTCGCCGGCTCCCTCGTCGGGGTCGTACCGCAGCCCGCACGGCAGGTAGGGCTGGGGCAGGCGGTCGGCGCCGGGGGCGCCGGAGGCCGGGTAGCCGCCGCCGAGGACCGTGACGACGCCGGGTGCGGGGCGGCGCACGACGGGCAGGGCGAAGAGGGCGGCGGGGTGGCCGCCGAAGCCCCGGTAGAAGTCGAACAGGCGGGGGTGGAAGAAGCCGGAGCCGGCGGCGATCTCGGTGACGGCCCTCTCCCTGGTGGTCTTCTCGATGCTGCCGGTGCCGCCGCCGTTGACGAACTCCAGGTCGGTGATCTGGCGGACGGCCTGGACGATCCGGCCCCTGCGTGTGATCAGCTCGCGCTGGGAGCGGGTCTGCATCAGGCGGATGGCCCGGGTGAGGGCGGGCTTGCCGGGAGGGTCGTCGCCGACCCCGGCGATCTGCGCCTCGTACGCCATCACGCCCACGAGGCGGAATCCGGGGCGTTTGGCGATCCGGGTGGCCAGGTCGGCGGCCTGGTCGCTCTCGCGGACGGGGGAGCGGCGGACGCCCGCCCGGAACCGGCCGCCGAAGGCGAGGTAGCCCGCGTCGATGTCGAGGCAGACCCGGATCTCCTGGCGGTCGCGGACGCCGGCGACGGCGGAGTCGACGAGGTCGAGGTGGTCGATCTGGTCCACCATGACGGTGATCTCCCGCGCGGCGAGCGGTTCGGCGGCCAGCTCGGCGAGCGCGGCGCGGTCCACCGTGGGGTAGGCGACGAGCACGTTCCGCATTCCGGTGGAGACCAGCCAGAGGGCCTCGGGGAGGGTGAAGGCCATGATCCCGGTGAAACCGTCCATGGCGAGGATCCGTTCGAGTACGGCCCGGGACCTGACGGACTTGCTGGCGACCCTGATCGGCTTGCCGTGAGCCCGATGGAGCATTCCCTCGGCGTTGGCGCGCAGGGCGGGCAGGTCGAGGACGGCGAAGGGGGGGTCCAGGTGTGCGGTGGCCCGGTTGTAGCGCTGGAGGTCGTCCATGTCCGCAGGATAACTCGGCTCGGGAGAATATGAGCAGTGTTCATGTTGATGGAGGGTGCTCAATGCTCCCGCAAGGAGGGCCCCAAGATCGCGCAAGAGGGTGGTTGATCCCGGCCTCGCCCCCGCCGGAACGCGTACACCTGACCGAATGACGACTACTCTCCAGGACGTCCTGGCGGGCTCGGCGGGCACCGGGAGCGCGGGAGGCAGGGCGGCCGAGCAGTTTCAGGACGTCCGCCGCAGGTCGGTGCGGCTGCTTCGGCCGGGGAGGACCCCGGCGGGCGTGTCGGCGGCGCTGGTGGCGTCCGTCGTGCTGTCGGTCTCGGCCGCGGTGACCGTGGGCCTGCTGATGGAGTCGCCCGTCGCGCGCATGCCCTACCGGCGGCTCGTCAACGGGGTCGGCTCGTGGAGCTGGTCGGACCCCGTCGTGTTCGCCATGGCGGTGCTCGCCATGGCGGCGGGCCTGCTGATGCTCGGGCTCGCGGCCCTGCCGGGACGGCCCAGACTGGTGCCGCTGGAGTCGGGGGATCCGCACCTGGTGATCGGGATCACCAGGTCCGGACTCTGCCGCACGCTGGGGGAGGCGGCGGCGTCGGTGGAGGAGGTGAACGGGGCACGGGTCCGGCTCGCCTCAAGGATCGTCGAGGTCACCGTGTTCACCGAGGCCGAGCGGACCGGGCCGGTGCTGCGCGGGGTGGGCGCGGCGGTGGGTGACCGGATGGCGGGCCTGGGCGCGATGTGCGCGGGCGACGTCGTGGTGCGGCTGCGCAGGCGGAGGGTCAGATGAGACCGTACCTCGGCAACCGGATCGGCCTGGCCGTCACCGGCGCGGTGCTGGCCTGCACCGGTCTCTACGCCTTCCTGCGGGGACGTGGTGACCTGCCCGGCCGGCCGCCGGGGGCCAGGCTCGTGCGCGGGGGGTTTCCCGGGTGGCTGGCCGCGCATCCGTGGCTGGGCTGGCTGGTCGCGCTGCTGCTGGTGGTGCTCGCGCTGCTGGCGGTGCGGTGGCTGCTACACGCCCTGGGCTGGAGACGGTGGGGCAGGCGGACCGGAACGGGGACCGCCATGCTCGCTGTTGCCCTTAAAGAAGTCGAAGGGCTCGTCCGGATTCGGGTCAGGTACGTAAGGCACGAGCGGCTGCGGATCAGTGTGGGCTGCGCGCCGGGGACCGACGTCGGCAGGCTCGTGGCGCGGCTGAACAAGGACGCGGTGGGGAAGGTCAGACGGGCTCTCGGGGAGGTAGAACTCGGCACGATGGTTCGGCTGCACGTCCGTCGGCGCTGACCTGCCGTACACCGGCTCCTCGACGGGGCTCGCGTACACCGGCCGCTCGGCGGTCCTGCCGTAGGCCGGTTCCTCGTCCGGTTCCGCGTCCTCCGCCTCCTCGGGGGCGCTCTCCCGGTGCCGGACGCCGAAGGCCAGTCCGGCGGCCAGGCAGAGCAGCGGGAGCGCGGGCACCACGTAGCGGTGGTCGAAGGCCGCGATGAAGGGCGGCAGGATCAGCAGCATGGTCCCCGCGGCCCAGGGCAGCAGCACCGCGCCGCCGAGCCGCCGCAACCGCATCAGCACGCCGACCAGGCCGACCAGGCAGATCACCGCGAGGAACGGGCCGCGCACGAAGCCGTGCTCCTGGTAGCCGCGCAGCCAGCCCGCGTACGGCTCGGCCATCGTCGGCGCGCCCGAGGAGCCCTGGTAGGCCACGGTCAACTGCTCGGCGGTCTTCCCCTGTGAGGCGGCCCCGGTGGAAAAGGGGCGCGGCGTGTCGGGGAAGACGTAGGCGCTCTGCGGCCCGGGGGTCGGGTAGACGCGCCGGGTCCAGTCGAAGATGTGGACCGCGTCGTCCAGGCCCGCCCGCAGGAAGTCCAGGGGCTGGGCCTTGATGGCCTGGGTGGCGAAGGCGCCGGCGAGCGCGTCGCGCTCGGCCCAGCTGCCCTTGACCTTGTTCAGCGGTGAGGCGCCGTCCCAGATGTAGACCGGCGGCGCCGCGCGCCGCCCCACCGGTTCCGTGGGGCACAGGGCCGCCTCGGGGCCGGTCGGCTGGATCCTGGCGCAGTCGGCGAAGGTCATCGTCCGCGCCCACAGGAAGGTGTTGCCCCGGGTCAGCGCGTAGCCGCCGTGCTCGGATTCGAACCAGGCGGCGTAGGAGCCCAGGCCGATGGCGGCGGCCAGGGTCGCGGAGACGACCGCCCGCCACCCGGCCCGGCGGATCACCAGGCAGACCAGCGCCACGGCGATCAGCGGCAGCCCGATGGTCCGGGTGACCGTCGCGGCGGCCAGCAGCAGGCCGGCCAGCGCGGCGACCCAGGCGGCCGGGCGTCGCCGCCACAGCAGCAGGGTGACCGCCAGCACCGCCAGGAACTGGAAGAGCAGGTCCGCCATGACGAGGTGTTCGAGCTGGATCTGGTGGGCGTCCAGCAACACCGGCAGCGCGGCGAGCGTCGCGCCCCATCCCGGCAGGCGGCCCAGCCTGCGCAGCAGCAGGTAGACGCAGAGCGCCACGGCCAGCCCGAGCAGGTGCTGGACGACGACCACGGCCTGGACGCTGGCCAGCGGCTTGAGGATCCACAGGAACAGCGAGTAGCCCGCGGGACGGGACTCCAGGGGACGGGGGTCGAGCCCGGCGCTCAGGTAGACGAAGGAGTCGGCCCAGAACCACAGGGCGGGCCGGTAGCCGAGCACCGCCAGGGCGCGCAGGCCGCCGCCGGCCAGCAGGGCGGCGATGAAGAGCCAGTGTGCCCCGAGGAAACGGAGCACCCGCGAGGCGCGGTTCGCCGGGTGCGTTCCCGTTACCACCACGACCTCCCGAGTCCCGCGGACATGGCCACCCAGCATAGGCGCGAGATGGGAGGGGCCCATACGTGATGCGAAATTTGGTGGTGATCGAGTTCTTTGTGGCGTTCCAGGCGTTCAGCACTCGATGACGTTCACCGCGAGCCCGCCGCGGCTGGTCTCCTTGTACTTGTCGAGCATGTCGCGGCCGGTGTCGCGCATCGTCTTGATGGCCTTGTCCAGCGAGACGAAGTGCCGGCCGTCGCCGCGCAGCGCGATCCTGGCCGCGGCGATGGCCTTGATCGAGGCGACGGCGTTGCGCTCGATGCACGGGATCTGCACCAGGCCGCCGATCGGGTCGCAGGTCAGCCCCAGGTTGTGCTCGATGCCGATCTCGGCGGCGTTCTCGACCTGCTCGGGGGTGCCGCCCATCACCTCGGTGAGTCCGGCTGCGGCCATCGAGCAGGCGGAGCCGACCTCGCCCTGGCAGCCCACCTCGGCCCCGGAGATGGAGGCGTTCTCCTTGAACAGCACGCCGATCGCCCCCGCGGTCAGCAGGAAGCGGATCACTCCCTCGTCATCGGATTCGCGGACGAAGCGGTCGTAGTAGGTGAGCACGGCGGGGATGATGCCCGCGGCGCCGTTGGTGGGCGCGGTGACGATCCGGCCGCCGGCGGCGTTCTCCTCGTTGACCGCGAGGGCGAACAGCGAGACCCAGTCCATCGTCTGCAGCGAGTCCTTCTCTCCAGGCTCGCTCCGCAGCTGCCGGTGGAGCTGGTGGGCGCGGCGGCGGACCTTCAGGCCGCCGGGCAGCACGCCCTCCTTGTCGATGCCCCGTCGCACGCACTCGCTCATCACCTGCCACAGGACGAGCAGCTGGGCGCGGATCTCGGCCTCGGTGCGGCCGAACGCCCGCTCGTTCTCCAGCATCAGCCCGGAGATCGACAGCCCGGTCTCCGCGCACTGGGCGAGCAGTTCCGCGGCCGTGGTGAAGGGGTGCGGCAGGACCGTGTCGTCGGGTTTGATCCGGTCGGCGCCGGTGGCGTTCTCGTCGACGACGAAACCGCCGCCCACCGAGTAGTAGACCTTCTCGCGCAGCGTCTCGCCGGACTCCGACAGGGCGGTGAAGCGCATGCCGTTGGGGTGGTGGGGGAGCGAGATCTTGCGTTCGAAGACGAGGTCCTCGCCGATGACGAAGGGGACCTCGTGGGAGCCGTACAGGCGGACGGTGCCCGAGGCGCGCATGGCGGCCAGCCGCTCGTCGACCGTGTCGACGTCGACCAGCTCGGGTTTCTCGCCCGACAGGCCGAGCAGCACCGCCTTGTCACTGCCGTGGCCCTTGCCGGTCAGCCCGAGCGAGCCGTACAGGACGGCGCTCACCCGCGCGGTCTTCTCCAGCAGCCCGTCCCGGTGCAGGCCCCGGGCGAACTTGTGGGCGGCGGCCATCGGGCCGCCGGTGTGCGAGCTGGACGGGCCGATTCCGATCTTGAAGAGATCGAAGACACTGATCGTCATCTGAATCCTTCCAGCGCGGACGGTCACGCGTGCCCGAGGACGCGCGTGACCGTGACGCGGGGCGTCGAACTTATGACTCACCCGAGGTGAGCGCGGTGTACTCCTCCGGCGACAGCAGGTCGTCGGCGGAGCCCTCAAGACGTACGCGGAACAGCCAGCCGTCACCGTAGGAGTCGCTGTTGACCAGCGAGGGGTCGTCCACGACCGCCTGGTTGACCTCCACGACCTCGCCGGTGACCGGTGCGAAGATGTCGCTCACCGACTTGGTCGACTCGACCTCGCCGACGGCGTCACCGGTGGCGATCGACGCGCCGACCTCGGGTACCTGCACGTAGACCACGTCGCCGAGCGCCTCGGCGGCGTAGGCGGTGATGCCCACGGTGAGGGTCAGGCCGTCGTCGACGCCGCCGATCCACTCGTGTTCCTTGGTGTAGTGCAGGTCCTCGGGAATGCTGCTCATTTTTTCCTCCTGTAGAAAGGCAGTTCGACGACCTCGACCGGCTCGCGGCTGCCCCGGATGTCGACGGCCAGCCCCGACGACAGGCCGCTGTCCACGTAGGCCATGGCGATGGGCCTGCCCAGTGTCTGGGAGGGCGCCCCGCTGGTGACCTCCCCGGCGACCGTGCCGTCGTCGGCGACCACCACCGGATACCCGTGCCGGGGCACCCTGCGGCCGCCTCCGACCAGGCCGACCAGACGACGGGCCGGCGGGACGTCCCTGAGCGGTTCGAGGGCGGCCCGGCCGACGAAGTCGCCCGGCTTGTCAAACCTCACCACACGGCCGAGCCCGGCGTCGAACGGAGTGCGGTCCGCGGAGAGTTCGTTGCCGTAGAGCGGCATACCGGCCTCCAGACGGAGGGTGTCGCGCGCGGACAGTCCGGCGGGGACCAGCCCGTGCGGTGCGCCCGCCTCGGTGAGGGCGGCCCAGAGGGGTTCCGCCGCCGAGGCCGCGACGAACAGCTCGAAGCCGTCCTCGCCGGTGTATCCGGTGCGGGCGACGAGGGCCTCGTGGCCGGCCACCACGGCGGGCAGGCCCGCGTAGTACCCGAGCCCGTCCAGGTCGGCGTCGGTGAGAGTGCTCAGGATCTCCACCGAGCGCGGCCCCTGGATCGCGACCAGCGCGTACTCCTCGGAGCGGTCCCGCACCGCGGCGTCGAAGTCCTTGGCGCGCTCGGTCAGCTCGGCGGCCACCCGGGGGTAGTTGGAGGCGTTGGCGACGACCATGAACTCCTCGGGGGCCAGCCGGTAGACGATCAGGTCGTCCAGCACGCCGCCTCCGGCGTCGACGATCATCGTGTAGCGGGCGCGGCCGGGTGCCAGCGCGGAGAGGTGGCCGACCAGCGCGTAGTCGAGGGCCTCGGCGGCCTGCGGGCCGGTCACGAAGATCTCCCCCATGTGGGAGAGGTCGAACAGGCCGGCCGCCTGGCGGACCGCGTTGTGCTCGGCGGACTCGCTGCCGTAGCGGAGCGGCATCAGCCAGCCCGCGAAGTCGGTCAGCGTCGCGCCGAGGGACTCGTGCACGCCGCGCAGCGGCGTAGGTCGGGACATGTTCGCACCTCAGACAAGGGACAGATGAGATCATCCTCCCCCTCTGTCATTGGTGCCTGAGAGTTTCATCCGGGTTTTGCCGGACTTTCACCTTCGGCGAGGTCGTGGGACCTGCTTTCCAGAGGCACCTACCCGCACGGTCCTTTGCCTTGAGAGGTTCGCGGGGAGGGCTTGCTCCTTCAGGGGTCCTGGCCTGGATGTCAGGACACTCTCCCGCGCGGGGTTCATCGGTGTCGTCGGCCAGCCTAACCGCCCGCACCGGCCGAGCGAAATCCCCTCGGGCCCGCCGGCCGGGATCAGGCACCCTCGCCCAGTGCCCGGAGACCATCGCCCTCGGGCCCTACGGTGTGCACGTCCGCGCCGGCGGCGGCCATCGCCGCCAGGCGCTCCTCGGCGCCGTCGACGATCTGCAGGTCGGCTCTGGTGTGCGCGATGGCCGCGTCGACGAGCAGGGACACCAGAGGGTCGCCCTGCTCGCGGCGCAGGCGGGTCAGCGCCGCCAGGTCAGAGAGGTAGGCCTGGCGCTGCGCGGACACGAACGAGCCGAGCGCGTCCGTGCCCAGCCGGGTGGCCGCGAGCAGCTTGAGGAACAGTTCGTCCCGGAACCCCGACGAGCGGACCCAGGGAGCGCCCGCCCACTCCCGCAGCTCACCGGCGCCGCTCTCGGTCAGCCGGTACAGCGTCTTGTCCGGGCGGTCGCTCTGGGGCACGTGGCTGCGGGTCACGTGGCCGTCCCTGACCAGCCGGTCCAGGATCTGGTACAGGTGCCCGATGTTGAGGCCGCCCCACTGGGGGCCGACCGCCGCCTCGAACCGGGCCTTGAGTTCGTAGCCGTGGCTGGGCCCGTCGGCCAGCAGGGTGAGCACGGCATGGCTGAGTGGCATGATTCCTACATTGTCACAAGTTAGGAACTTCACGGACCCCCCTGCATTGTGACAATGTATCGGCCATGAGCGTTGAAGTCAGCCTGCGAGGCGTCAGCCGGGTACACGGCTCCACCCGGGCACTCGACGAGGTCGGCCTGGAGGTCGAGGCCGGTCAGGCGGTCGCGTTCACCGGGCCCTCGGGAGCGGGCAAGTCCACGCTCCTCCATCTCGTCGGTGCGATGGATCTCCCCGACGGGGGTGAGATCCACGTCGGAGGGAGGCGCGTCGACGATCTCGGGCGCCGGGGTCTCGACCGGCACCGGCGCGCGGTGGGCTTCGTCTTCCAGCGCTTCCACCTGCTCCCGGCGCTGAGCCTGCTGGACAATGTGCTCGCCCCCGTGCTGCCGCTCAGGGTGGGCTTCGACCGCCGGGCCCGCGCCAGGGAACTGCTGGCCGCGGTCGGGCTGGCCGACCGGGAACGGGCGCTGCCCGGCGAGCTCTCCGGCGGGCAGCAGCAGCGGGTGGCGATCGCCCGGGCGCTGATCGCCCACCCGCCTCTGCTCCTGGCGGACGAGCCCACCGGCAACCTCGACAGCGTCACCGGCCAGGAGATCGTGGACCTGCTGTTCTCCCTGCGGGAGGAGTACGGCATGACCATGCTGGTCGCCACCCACAACCCCGAGGTGGCGGCGGCGTGCGACCGGGTGGTCCGGATGCGGGACGGCCGGATCACCGGTGACGACCGGGTGACGCCCGCCCAGGACGTGCTCGGCCGGATCGGGCGGCTCGGATGACCCGCCTGGTCTGGGCCCAGCTTCGCCACCGGCTTGCCCGGGCACTGGTGCTCCTGCTCGGCATCGTGGTCGCGGCCACCGGGTTCACCGTGCTGACCGGCACCGCCGAGACCCAGCGTCTGGAGATCATCGGCACCGTCGGGGAGAACTTCCGCGCGCAGTACGACATCCTGGTCCGTCCGAAGAACTCGGCCACCACCATCGAGCGGTCGCAGGGGCTGGTCCGCGCCAACTACCTGTCGGGCATCTTCGGAGGGATCACCTTCGACCAGTACGAGCGGATCAAGCGGGTCAACGGCGTCGAGGTCGCCGCCCCGATCGGCATGATCGGTCATGTCGTGCACACGGCAGCTGTCCGGGTCGACGTGACGGACCTGCTGCACGAGGGCGACCGCACGCTGCTGCGCGTGGAGCGCACCCGGGTCACCGACCGGGGCCTCACCCGGATCCCGTTCCTGCAGCCCCGGTACGAGTACGTCACCCGCCGCCCCGTCACGCTCGACTTCACAGAGGTCGCGGACGGGGGCGAGTACGTCGAGGCGGCCGAGGAGGAACTGCCCGGCGGCCGGCGGGTCCGGTTGGCGACCTCGCTCGGCTGGTCGCAGGACCCGGCGAGGACCAGCCCGTTCCCCTCCGAGCGGACGCTGCCCGACCGCGGCTACTGGTCCACGCGGACCGGTCTGGGCGACATCGGCGGATACTTCTGGGACGGATTGAAGCCCGGCCAGGCGGGCGTGCCGCTCTACCAGGAGTTCCCGTTCGTGCTCGCGGCCGTCGACCCGGATGCCGAGGCCCGGCTGGCCGGGTTGGCGGGGGCGATGGTCGAGGGACGTTACCTCACGGCGAAGGCGGCCAAAGACGATCCCAACGAGATCCCGCTGATCGCGGCCTCGGTGCCCTACGCGGACCAGC
This sequence comes from Streptosporangium sp. NPDC049248, assembly GCF_040678965.1. Taxonomy (NCBI): domain Bacteria; kingdom Bacillati; phylum Actinomycetota; class Actinomycetes; order Streptosporangiales; family Streptosporangiaceae; genus Streptosporangium; species Streptosporangium sp. NPDC049248. Next base: position 183,208 of record NZ_JBFAQY010000010.1, on the reverse strand, counting down.
GGGACGAGGTCGTGATCCGGCGGCTGCCCGCCGAGGCGGCCGAGAAGGTCACCGAGGGCGTGCCGGCCAAGAGGCTCCTGCCCTATCTCGCCGCGAACCGGGGCGAGGAGGTCAGACGTCTCACCCTCGACGCCGGACAGGTCTACGAGTCGATGCTCGACCGGTGGTCGGATCTGTCGGACGGGCACTACGTGCCGTTGACGAGGTACTGGGCATCCGGGCCCGTCGAGTACCGGCAACGGGGAGCTCGTGAGCTCGCCGCGCTCCCGGTGCGGAACGGGTCCGGTGTCTGGAAGGATCCGTGGTTCTCGGGGGTGGCGGGTGTGGCCAAGGACTCTCCGGGCGCGACGGTCGGGGCATCCGACACCCAGTTCCGCACGCTGAACCGCAGGGCGGTCTCCAGACGCCACACCGGGGACCTCAAGTCCCGCGTCGTCGGACGGTTCGACCCGGCCAGGCTGCCCGGTTTCAGCGAGCTGACCCGGCTTCCCATGGAGACCTACAACCCACCGGCCGCCACGCCGGGCGACGGCCGGACCGCCGCGCTCCTCGGCGGACGGGACCTGCTGCCCAACGACAACGTCGCCGGATACCTCCAGACGCCGCCCCTGCTCCTCACCAGCCTGCAGTGGCTGGAGGAGATCGCGGAGAGGACCGAGGGGCGGCCCGCGGCGCGGGCGCCGCTGAGCGTCATACGGGTGCGGGTCGACGGTGTCACCGGGCCCGACCCGGTCAGCCGAGAGCGGATCAGTCAGGTGGCCAGGGACATCGTGGCGGCCACCGGACTGAAGGTGGACATCACGGTCGGCTCGTCGCCGTCGCCGATGACGGTGGACCTGCCCGCCGGGTCCTTCGGGCGTCCCGCGCTGACCCTCCGGGAGGACTGGGTGAACAAGAACGTCGCCTACCGGATCCTGAACGCCGCCGACCGCAAGTCGCTCGTGTTGTTCGTACTGGTCCTGGCCGTCTGCGGGTTGTTCGTGCTCAACGGTGCGGCGGCGGCCGTGCGGGCCAGGAGGTCCGAGCTCGGCGTGCTGGCCTGCCTGGGCTGGTCGCGGCCGAAACTGTTCGGGACCGTGCTCTGCGAGGTCGGCGCCATCGGCCTGCTGGCGGGCCTGCTGTCCGTCGCGCTGGCCTGGCCTGTCGCCCTGTGGTCGGGGGTGGCGCCGCCGGGGCAGCGGGCGTGGCTGGCGGTCCCGGCGGCGGTGACGCTGGCGCTGCTGGCGGGACTGACCCCGGCCTGGCGGGCCTCGCGGGTGCCGCCCGCGGAGGCGGTGCGGCCGGCCGTGCGGTTGCCGCGCAGGGCGCGCTCACCGCGCGGGGTGGCCGGGCTGGCGGTGAGCGGGTTGACCAGGTCCCCCGGGCGGACCCTGCTGGGCGCGGCGACGCTCGCGGCCGCGGTCTTCGGGCTGACGGTGCTGCTCGGCGTCACCTACGGCTTCCGCGGCCGGGTGGTGGGCTCGCTGCTCGGCGACGCCATAGTGGTGCAGGCCCGCCCGGCCGACTACGCGGCTGTCGCGGTGATGTTCGGGCTGGCGGTGCTGGCCGTGGCCGACGTGCTCTACCTGGGGGTACGGGAGCGCGACACCGAACTGGCCGCGCTGCGCGCCTCGGGCTGGTCGGGGGGCTCGCTGGCCCGGCTGATCGTCCTGGAGGGGGCCGGCATCGGTCTGCTCGGCGCCCTCGCCGGGGTCCTGGGCGGGGTGACGGCCGCGTTCGCGCTGGCGGGCGACCTGCCGAGTGCGGTGGTCGTGGGAGCGGCGGTCGCGGCGGTGGTGGCCGTCACGCTCGCGGCCCTGGCCTCCGCCGTTCCCGCCCTGCTGGTGCAGCGGCTCCCGCTGGCCCTGATCCTCACGCGGGAATGAGCCCGGCTCCGGTGCTCCGCTCCACGGTGAGCGGCCTTGTGTCGAGCGGGCCTGGGTCGAGCGGGCCGTTCAGCGGCGGGCGTGCCGGACCAGCGCCTCGAACAGGGCCGGCTCGTCGTCGGTCTCGGGATGCCACTGGACGGCGAGGGCGAACGGATGATCCTCCACCTCCACGGCCTCCACCGTGCCGTCCTCGGCGTGGGCGGTCACGGTCAGGCCCTCGGCGAGCAGGTCGACGGCCTGGTGGTGGTAGTGGGCCACGTCCACGGTCTCGGTTCCGAAGACCTTCGAGGTCAGGCTGCCGGGGGCGAGCCGCACCGGCATCCTGCCGTAGTCGCCGGGGGCCGGGGCGTGCCCCTGGTGGCCCACCACGTCGGGCAGGTGCTGGTGGAGGCCGCCGCCGAGGGCGACGTTCAGGATCTGCATGCCCCTGCAGACGCCGAGGAAGGGCAGGTCCCGCTCCAGCGCCGCCCGGACCAGCCCCAGCTCGGCGTCGTCGCGGAACGGCCGGACGTAGCCGGTCCGCTCGTGCGGCTCCTGCCCGTACCGTTCCGGGCCGACGTCCCCGCCGCCGGCCAGGATCAGCCCGTCCAGGCGATCCACCAGCGTCGCGGGGTCGCCCGCGGGTGGCAGGATCACCGGCTGCCCGCCCGCGCGGGCCACGTGGTCGACGTAGTCGTACGGCAGCAGCGCGGTGGTCGTCTCCCAGACGGTGAACCTCGCGGGCTCGACGTAGCAGGTGATGCCGATGACGGGACGGGACATGATCTCTTTCTCACACGGACGCCGGGGACATGGGACATCCGCCCACGTCCTCGCACGTTATCGGGGCCAGGGTATGGCCTGGGCAAATCCCGCCGCCGCGGGTCGCGAAGGCGGCGGGAGCGGAGCCGGCGGGGAGCGGTCAGAGTGGCGTGACGTAGGCGCCCGAGATGCCGCCGTCCACCAGGAACTCCGAGCCGGTGATGAAGCTCGCGTCGTCCGAGGCGAGGAACGCCACCGCGGCGGCGATCTCGGTCGCCTCGGCGAAGCGGCCGATCGGGATGTGCACCAGGCGGCGCTGTGCCCGCTCGGGGTCCTTGGCGAACAGCTCCTGCAGCAGCGGGGTGTTGACCGGGCCGGGGCAGAGCGCGTTGACCCGGATGCCCTCGCGGGCGAACTGCACGCCCAGCTCGCGCGACATCGCCAGCACCCCGCCCTTGGAGGCGGTGTAGGAGATCTGGCTGGTCGCCGAGCCCATCACGGCCACGAACGACGCGGTGTTGATGATCGACCCCTTGCCCTGCCGCCGCATGTACGGGATGGCGTGCTTGCAGCACAGGTAGACGGAGGTGAGGTTGACCTCCTGGACCCGGCGCCAGGCGTCGAGGCCGGTCTCCAGGATCGAGTCGTCCTCCGGCGGTGAGATGCCCGCGTTGTTGAACGCGATGTCCACGCCGCCGTAGCTGTCGAACGCGGTCTGGAACATCCGGGCGACGTCGTCCTCGCTGGTCACGTCGGCCTTCACGAACAGGCCGCCGACCTCGGCCGCGGCCGCGGCGCCGGTCGTCTCGTCCAGGTCCACGCACACGACGCGGGCGCCCTCCTCGGCGAACCGGCGCGCGGTGGCCAGGCCGATCCCGCTGCCGGCGCCGGTGATGACGGCCACCCGGTCCTGCAAACGCAGCATCGCTTCTACTCCTCGGAAATGAAGACGTTCTTGGTCTCGGTGAACGCGGACAGGGCGTCCGGTCCCAGCTCACGGCCGAGACCCGACTGCTTGAAACCGCCGAACGGGGTCCAGTAGCGGACGCTCGAATGCGAGTTGACGCTCAGGTTGCCTGCCTCGACGGCCCTGGCCATCCGGAGCGCCCGGCCGACGTCACGGGTCCAGATGGACCCGCTCAGGCCGTACGGGGTGTCGTTGGCGATCCGTACGGCGTCCGCCTCGTCGTCGAACGGCAGCACCGACACCACCGGTCCGAAGATCTCCTCGGTGAACGCCCGGTCGTCGGCGGAGCCCGGGGTCAGGACCGTCGCCGGGAACCAGAACCCCGGCCCCGGCGGGCACGTGCCCCGCAGGTGGGGCGGTTCGGTGACGTAGGAGGCCACCCGCTCCCGGTGTTCGGCGCTGATCAGCGGGCCCATCTCGGTGCTCTCGTCGCGCGGGTCGCCGACTCGGACGTTCAGCACGGCCTCGCCGAACCGGGCCAGGAACTCGTCGTACACCGAGCGCTCGACCAGGATCCGGGAGCGCGCGCAGCAGTCCTGGCCCGCGTTGTCGAAGACCGCGTACGGCGCGGTCGCCGCCGCCCGTGCCAGGTCGGCGTCGGCGAAGACCACGTTGGCGCTCTTGCCGCCCAGCTCCAGGGTGAGCCGCTTGACCTGCCCGGCGCAGACGGCGGCGATCTCCTTGCCCACCTCGGTGGAACCGGTGAACACGATCTTCGCCACGCCGGGGTGCTCGACCAGCCGGGCGCCCGCGACCTCTCCGGCACCGGGCAGGACCTGGAACACCCCCTCGGGCAGCCCGGCGGCCAGGGCCAGCTCGGCCACCCGCAGGGCGGTCAGCGGTGTCCACTCGGCGGGCTTGACGATCACGGTGTTGCCCGCGGCCAGCGCCGGGGCCATCCCCCAGGTCATGATGACCATCGGGAAGTTCCACGGCACGATCACTCCGACGACGCCCAGCGGTTCCCTGAAGGTGACGTCCAGGCCGCCGGGCACCGGGATCTGCAGGCCGTGGTCGCGCTCGGGCGCCCCGGCGTAGAAGTCGAGCACGTCGGCGACGTTGCCCGCCTCCCAGCGGGCGTTGCCGATCGTGTGCCCGGCGCCCGCGACCTCCAGCAGGGCCAGTTCCTCGGCGTGCTCGCGCACCAGCGAGGCGAACCGGCGCAGCAGCCGGGCCCGGTCCGAAGGACCGACCCTCCGCCAGCCGGCGAAGGCCCTTCTGGCGCGCTCCACCGCCCTGTCGACCTCGGCGGTGTCCGCCATCTCGACCTCGGCGATCACCTCTTCTGTCGCCGGATTTATGATCTTCACCGTCACATCCGTTCGAATCCTCGGAACAGCTCCCAGTCGGTCACCGCCGCGTCGAAGGCGGCCAGCTCGGTCCGGGCGTTGTTCGCGTAGTGCGCCACGACGTCCTCGCCGAAGACGGCGGCCGCGAACGCGGAGCCCTCCCAGAGCTCCAGCGCGTCCCGCAGGGTGTGCGGGACGGTCTCCGCGCCCGAGGTGTAGGCGTTCCCCGTGACCGCCTCCTCAAGCGGCAGCTCGTTCTCGATGCCGTGCAGTCCGGCCGCGACCAGTGCCGAGACCGCCAGGTAGGGGTTGACGTCGCCACCGGGCACCCGGTTCTCGATCCGCAGCGAGGGGCCGTGGCCGACCAGGCGCAGCGCGCACGTCCTGTTGTCCACGCCCCACTTGACGGCGGTGGGCGCGAAGCTGCCCGGCACGTACCGCTTGTAGGAGTTGACGTTCGGCGCGTACAGCAGGGTCAGCTCGCGCATGAGGGCGAGCTGACCGGCGATGAAGTGCCGTCCCGTCGCGGACAGCCCGTGCGCCTCGGAACCCGCCATGACCGGCTCTCCGGCGGCGTCCCTGAGCGAGATGTGGATGTGGCAGGAGTTGCCCTCGCGCTGGTTCGGCTTGGCCATGAAGGTGATCGACATGCCCTCCTGGGCGGCGATCTCCTTGGCGCCGTTCTTGTAGACGGCGTGGTCGTCGCAGCTGGACAGGGCCTCGCCGAAGCGGAAGGCGATCTCGTGCTGGCCGAGGTTGCACTCGCCCTTGGCCGACTCGACGTACATGCCCGCGCCCTCCATGCCGAGCCTGATCCTGCGCAGCAGCGGCTCGACCCTGGCGGTGCCGAGGAGGGAGTAGTCGACGTTGTAGAGGTTGGCGGGCGTCAGGTCGCGGTAACCGCCGCGCCAGGCGTCCTCGTAGCTGTCGTTGAAGATCACGAACTCCAGCTCGGTCCCGACGAACGCCCCCCAGCCCCGTTCGGCCAGCCGGGCGAGTTGCCGGCGCAGGATCTGCCGCGGCGAGGCGGTCACGTCGGAGCCGTCCTCCCAGAGCAGGTCGGCCATCACCAGGGCCGTCCCCTCCTGCCACGGCACCCGGCGCAGGGTGGACAGGTCGGGTTTCATGACGAAGTCGCCGTATCCCCGCTCCCAGGAGGACATCGCGTAGCCGTCGACCGTGTTCATGTCGACGTCGACCGCGAGCAGGTAGTTGCATCCCTCGGCGGCGTGTCCCAGCACCTCCTGCAGGAAGTAACGTGCCGACAGGCGTTTCCCCTGCAGGCGGCCCTGCATGTCGACGATCGCCAGCAGCACGGTGTCGATCCGTCCTGCCCGCACCTCGTCGTGAAGTTCGCGGACGTCCACACGCCCTCCTCGCCGGAGTCTTATTGGGCTAGTGTCAGACCATTGACGTGTAGCGGGGGGAGCATTGTCAAGGGTCGGAGGAGATCAATTGGACGAGGTGTCACGACTGGCGACCGTGCTGCGGCCGGTGCGCGCGGGCAACGCGTTCGAGGAGACCGTGGAACGCCTGCTCCAGGTCATCAAGCTGGGGCTGGTGACCGAGAAGCTGCCGCCCGAGCGGGAACTCGCCGCCCAGCTCGGGATCAGCAGGGTCACCCTGCGCGAGGCCATCCGCGCCCTGGCGGAGGCGGGCTACCTCACCGTGCGCCGTGGCAGGTACGGCGGCGCCTTTCTCACCTACACCCCGCCGCGCCCGCACCGTGACGACCTGCGCAGGGCGGTCGTCGACATGGGCACCGACGACCTGGGCGACGCGCTCACCTTCAGGATGGCCGTGGAGTGCGGCGCCGCCCAGGTGCTCGCCACCACCGCGCTCACCGAGGAGCGGCGCGACACCCTGCGGGAGCGGCTGCGCGAGGTCAACTCGTCGGGGCCCGACGACTACCGCCGTCTCGACACGGCCTTCCACCTGGCCATCGCCGAGCTGACCGGCTCCCCGCTGCTCGCCGCGGCCTGCGCCGACGCCCGGCTGCGGGTCACCGACCTGCTCAACGCCATCCCGGTGCTCCGGCGCAACATCGAGCACGCCGCGATCCAGCACGAGGCGATCGTGACGGCGATCCTGGCCGGCGACCCCGAGGGTGCGCGCCGGGCCGTGGCCGAGCACCTCGAGGGCACCGCCGCGCTGCTGCGGGGCTTCCTCGCATAGCCTGAGGAAACGGTGGGAGATTTGTTCCGAGATCGGATCATGGAAACAGGACGGCTGCCGCTGTTCTGTTTCTTTGTCGCGCTGATCGTCGCCTTCGTGTTCACCAGGATCAACGTCCGGCTCATCCGAGCCAAGATCGGCTGGTTCCGTGACGTCAACGTCGGCGAGATGCACATACACCACGTGGTGTTCGGCGTGGTGCTGACCCTGCTCGGCGGGGTCTCCGGCCTGCTCGTCTCCGGGGTCTCCGAGGGCTGGTACGCGGTGACGGCGGCGATCTTCGGTATCGGCGCCGCCCTCGTCCTCGACGAGTTCGCGCTGATCCTGCACCTGCGCGACGTCTACTGGGAGGAGGAGGGCCGGGCCTCCGTCGACGCGGTGTTCATCGCCGTCGCGATCACCGGCCTGCTCCTGCTCGGCCTGCGCCCCCTCGGCTGGGAGAACTCCGACGGCACCCCCAAGGGGACCTGGATAACCGGCGGCCTCATCGTGACCAACCTCGGGCTCGCCGTGGTCACGCTGCTCAAGGGCAAGATCTGGACGGGCCTGGTCGGACTGTTCGTGCCGGTCCTCCTGGTGCCGGGGGCCGTGCGGCTGGCCCGCCCGGGATCGCCCTGGGCGCACTGGTTCTTCGCCCCGGGCTCCCGGCACCCGCGGCTCCGCAAGATGGCCAGGGCCGAGCGCCGCGAGGAGCGCTGGCGCCGCCCGGTGATCCGCGGCAAGATCGCCTTCCAGGAGTTCGTCTCCGGCCGTCATGACCTCCCCTCCACCCGCCGCCGCTCCCGCCGCTGAGCCGCCGATGTCCTCGCCGTCGCTCCCGCCGTCGCCCTCGCCGGCCGGGCCGGAAGCCGAGGTCGGCCCGCGAGTGTGGGCACTGCACGAGCGCGGTCTCGCCCGCGACGTCATCGACGTCGCCTCGGTCTCCGAGCCGTACGGCTTCCGCGAGCTCGAACACCTCGCCCGCCTGCACGACGAGGGGTTCTCACTCGCCGAACTGGTGATGAGGCTGGAGTTCGTCGCACTGATCGCCGACGAGGACTTCGAGGCCCACGGCGTGGCGGGCGAGCGGCTCCGGGAGATCCGCCGGTTCGCCGGCGCCTGGGTGGAGGACATCGGGCTGCGCCGTGCGGAGGAGGGCGACATCGACCACGACGACGTCCCCGATCCCGACTGAGGGGCGCGGGAAAGCGGCGGCACGGTCGCGGTGGGCTTTGGAACCCGTGCATATCCGGCCGCCCGCCGGGCAGATGACGGCCCTCTCTGCCGAAGGGATGCTGATCATGGGTCTGATGGAGAAGCTCAATCTGCGCGAGATGAAGGCCAGGGCCAAGCGGAGGCTGGCCGGCCGGACGGGCGACCGCCGGCTGGTGGCCGAGGCCAGAACCGAGGAGGCCGAGGCGAAGCTGCTGAAGACCCAGGACGAGATCCTGGACACCGTCGCGGAGATGCGCAGGGAGTACGGCGTCCGCCGCCGCTGACCCCGCTCGCCGGTGTCCCGCCGATGGGCTCCTCGCCGAGCCGGCTCCGGATCGGCGGGGCGCCGGTACGCGGTGGCCGATCCTCGGCCCGGTTCCGGGAGGGGTGGTTTTCACCGCGCGGCTCATCACTTAATGAGTAGAAAATTCGAGAATTCCGCCTGGTCGTACATAGACAGAACATATGTCTGTTTCGCTATAGTCCGAAGGCATTGCAGGGGCGCGAGTGGACCAATCCTTTTAAAGGTGGGCGAATGACAAGCCTCGATTCAGCGACATCCGTGGTCCGGTCGGCGATCGCCGAGGTGCTGAGCGTACCGAGCGATCAGGTGAAGCCGGGGGCCACCATCGCCGACCACCAGATCGACAGCCTGGAATGGGTGGAGATCTCCGTCATCATCGAGGAGAAGCTGGGCATCCAGCTCGATCCCAGCGACTTCGCCGGGGCGCAGACCGTCGCCGACATGGCGGGCGTACTGCACGCCGCGCTGGCGGCCCGGTGACGCGCGTCGTCGTCACTGGTCTGGGGGTCAAGAGCCCGGCGGGCAACACGGCGCGGGACGTCTTCGCCACGGTGCTCGCGGGCAAGTCGCTCGCGACCGCCATCCCCGAACTGGCCGACGCCCGGGTGCCGGTCTCGATCGGGTGCCCGCTGGCGCCGTTCGAGCCGGATGACTACTTCGGCGGGCGCGAGCTCCGGACCCTCGACCGGACCTCCCGGATCGGCCTCGCCGCGGCGATCGACGCCGTCGCCGACGCGGACGGCCTGCCCGCCGAGGGCTGCGGGGTGTACGTGGGCACCGGCGGCGGCGGGTTCGCCACCCTGGAGAACCTGATCGTGGGGCATACCCTCGGCAGGGAGAAGGTGCCCGTCCACGCGGTCCCGACACTGATGTCCAGCTCGACCGCCTCGCGCGTCGCCATCAGGTACGGCTTCAGGGGGCCATGCCTCACCTTCAACACGGCCTGCGCCAGCGGGGCCACCGCGATCGGTGAGGCGCTGCGCGCGATCCGCTCGGGCGTGGTCGGTTCCGCCGTCGCCGGGGGCCTGGACGCGCTGCTCTCCCCGCTCGCGATGGAGGCCTTCGCCCGGGTCGGCGCCCTGTCGGAGCGGACGCACGCCCCCTCGGAGGCGTCCCGCCCGTTCGACGCCGACCGTGACGGCTTCGTCATGGGGGAGGGTGCGGCCTTTCTCGTCCTGGAGCGCGCCGACCTCGCCGAGGCGCGGGGGGCCCGTGTCTACGGCGAGGTCAGCGGCTACGCGGCCAACTGCGACGCCAACCACATCGTGGCACCGCTCAGGGACGGCTCGGTGGCGGCCGAGTGCATGCGCGCCGCCCTGTTCGACGCCGGACTCGACGCCGGCGACATCGGGCACGTCAACGCCCACGGGACCTCCACCCCGCACAACGACAGCGCCGAGGCCGTCGCCCTGCACGCGTGCTTCGGCGGCCGTACGCCCCCGGTGACCTCGACCAAGGGGGTGACCGGCCACCTCGTCGGCGGCGCGGGCGCGCTGGAGGCGGTCATCGCCCTGCTGTCGGCCCGGGAGGGCCTGATCCCCCCGATCGCCAACTTCGCGGGCGGTCCCGAGGCCGACCTCATCGACATCGTCTGTGGTGAGCCCCGGTCCGTGGCCGCCGCCCCCGTCCTGTCCAACTCCTTCGGCTTCGGGGGCAGCAACGCCTGCCTGGTCCTCACCCCCTCCCCGGATTCCTGACATTCCGTAAGGCCCCGCCGGTCCGCCGTGAAACGGTGCCGAACCGGCGGGGCCTTCGCCAACTCCCTGATGTCAACTTTAGTTGCCTAAATTAGTGGCGTAATCGACTTTCGTTGCGAAATACGGCAAAGACGCTCGGGGCGGACGCATGCCAGGTAGACAAGAGGAGCGGCCGTAGATCGATCGCGTCGCTTCAAAGGGGGTCGCATTGTCCGAGACCGCGTCCTGGCGGTTGTTGGTCGCCTATATAAGGCCCTACCGAAAAACCCTGCTGCTGGGTGGGGTGCTCAGCCTCGTCGGTTCGCTGGCCGGATTGGCGATGCCGCTCCTGGCCAAGACGGTCGTCGACGCCTTCGGCGAGCAGCGCTCCCTGCTCGGCCCCGTGCTGGGGCTGACCGCCGCCGTGCTCGTGGGCGCCGGCCTCGGCGCGCTGGGCAGCTACGTGCTGGAGCGGATGGGGGAGAGCATCGTGTTCTCCGCCCGCCGCGGCCTGGTCGACCGGATGCTGCGGCTGCGCGCCTCCGAGGTCGACCGGCTCAAGCCCGGTGACCTGATGTCCCGGGTGACCTCCGACACCACGCTGCTGCGCGCGGTGTTCGCCAACAGCGTGGTCGAGATGGTCAGCTCGCTGTTCATGCTCGTCGGCGCCGTGGTCATGATGGCGATCATGGACTGGGTGCTGCTGCTCATCACGCTGGGGGTACTGGTCCTGGTCGGCGGGATCGTCGGCCTGATCCTGCCCCGGATCCAGCGCGCCTCGGCGCAGGCCCAGGTCGCGGTCGGCGAGATGGGCGCGGTCCTGGACCGGGTGCTCCAGGCGTTCCGCACGGTCAAGGCCAGCGGTGCCGAGGAACGGGAGATCGCCGCGGTGAGCGAGGCGGCCCGCGAGGCGCGTGACCGGGGGATCGCGGTCGCCTGGCTGACCTCGATCGCCGGTATCTCGGCGTGGGTCGCCGCGCAGCTGGCCTTCGTGGCCGTGCTCGGGGTGGGCGGCGCGCGCGTCTCCTCGGGTGCGCTGGAGGTCTCCTCGCTGATCGCCTTTCTGCTCTACCTGTTCTACCTGGTCGCCCCCATCGGCCAGCTGGTCCAGGGCGCCACGCAGTTGCAGAACGGGCTGGCCGCGGTGTGGCGGATCCGTGAGATCGAGGCGCTTCCCGTGGAGAAGACGGGCGGCACGGTCCACGAGGCCGGCAGCACCCCGGTCGGGGTCTCCTTCGAGAGGGTGTCCTTCCGCTACGGAGACGACAGGCCGGTCATTCACGACGAGGTCTCCTTCGAGGTGCCCGCGGGCGGGCTGACCGCTCTGGTGGGGCCGTCCGGTGCGGGCAAGTCCACGGTCTTCGCCCTGCTTGAGCGGTTCTACGAGCAGCAGTCGGGGACGATCAGGGTCGACGGCCGCGACATCGAGAACTGGCCGCTGGCCGAGCTGCGCGCCTGTCTCGGCTACGTCGAGCAGGACGCGCCGGTGCTGGACGGCACGCTCAGGGAGAACCTCGTCTTCGCCGCGCCGGGCGTGCGGGAGGACGACATCAGGCGGGTGCTCGCCCGCACCCGCCTGGAGGACCTGGTCTCCAGGCTCCCCGAGGGGCTGGACACCAGGGTCGGCCATCGGGGGATCCTGCTCTCCGGCGGTGAGCGCCAGCGGGTCGCCATCGCCCGCGCCCTGCTGCGCAGACCCCGGCTCCTGCTGCTCGACGAGGCCACCTCCCAGCTCGACGCGGTCAACGAGCTGCGGCTCCGCGAGGTGATCGCGGAGGTGGCGGCGGAGACGACGGTGCTGGTGATCGCACACCGCCTCTCCACGGTGACCGGGGCCGACCGGATCGTGGTGATGGAGGCGGGCCGGGTGCGGGCCGTGGGCACCCACGGCGAGCTGCTCGCCGACGACGCCCTCTACCGTGAGCTGGCCGCCACCCAGCTCCTGCTGCCCGGCTAGTCCCGCCGCCCGGCGGCTGTCCGGCATGGTGAAGGCCGCGCGGTGGTACTGGCGTGGTTGTGTAAATTCATATCGTTCACAAAGGAATAATTCGGACACCGGGCCGATGGTCTGGTTCGCTGTCCGGCGAACCGGGCATCCCCGCCTGTGCGAAGCCTCTCCTTCGCACCGGGGTGCCCCATCGGGCGCGCGCCGCATTCGATCTCCCGATCCCGTCCGTGCGGGACGAAGATCGGGGCGCGACGATCGTTACGGCCACCACCGGGGGGTGTCGCGGGCGTGCCGCTCGCGGCACCCCTTGCCGTGATACGCCTTCCCGGGTTGACCTGTAGCCTCCAGGTGACAAATATGAATGTATTCATTCATTCTTGATGGGGAGGTCCGGGCATGACCGGCAGCCGGGTTGTGCGCGCGCCGCGCGGTACCACGCTCACCGCCAAGGGATGGCCGCAAGAGGCGGCGCTTCGCATGCTCCAGAACAATCTGGATCCCGAGGTGGCCGAGCATCCGGAACAGCTCGTCGTCTACGGCGGCTCGGGCAAGGCCGCCCGTGACTGGCGCTCCTTCGACGCGATCACCCGCACCCTGACCACCTTGGAGGGCGACGAGACACTGCTGGTGCAGTCCGGCCGCCCCGTCGGCGTGTTCCGCACCCACGAGTGGGCCCCGCGGGTGCTCATCGCCAACTCCAACCTGGTGCCCGACTGGGCCGACTGGGAGGAGTTCCGGCGCCTGGAGGCCGCCGGACTGACCATGTACGGGCAGATGACGGCGGGCTCCTGGATCTACATCGGCACCCAGGGCATCCTGCAGGGCACCTACGAGACCTTCGGCGCCGTGGCCGCCAAGCGGTTCGGCGGGAGCCTCGCGGGAACGATCACGCTGACCGCCGGGCTCGGTGGCATGGGCGGCGCGCAGCCGCTGGCCGTGACCATGAACGGCGGCGTGGTGATCTGCGTCGACTGCGACCCCAGGTCGATCGACCGGCGGATCGAGCACCGCTACCTGGACGTCCGCGCCGCCGACCTCGACGAGGCGCTGCGCCTGGCGTACGAGGCCCGCGACCAGCGCAGGCCGTTGAGCATCGGGGTCGAGGGCAACGCGGCCGAGATCGTGCCCGAACTGCTCCGCAGAGGCGCCGAGATCGACGTCGTCACCGACCAGACCTCCGCCCACGACCCGCTGATGTACCTGCCGATCGGCGTGGCCTTCGAGGACATGGCCGACGAACGGGAGAAGGACCCGGCGGGCTTCACCCGCAGGGCCCGCGAGGCCATGGCCAGGCACGTGGAGGCCATGGTCGGCTTCCAGGACGCCGGAGCCGAGGTCTTCGACTACGGCAACTCGATCCGGGGCGAGGCCCGGCTGGCGGGTTACGGTCGCGCGTTCGACTTCCCCGGCTTCGTGCCCGCCTATATCCGGCCGCTGTTCTGCGAGGGCAAGGGCCCGTTCCGGTGGGCCGCGCTCTCCGGTTCCCCCTCCGACATCGCCAAGACCGACCGCGCGATCCTGGAGCTCTTCCCTGACAACGAGCCGCTCGCCAGGTGGATCCGGATGGCCGGGGAGAAGGTCCACTTCCAGGGCCTGCCGGCCCGTATCTGCTGGCTCGGATACGGGGAGCGCCACCTGGCCGGAGAGCGGTTCAACGACATGGTGGCCTCGGGGGAGATCGAGGCTCCGCTGGTGATCGGCCGCGACCACCTCGACTGCGGCAGCGTGGCGAGCCCGTACCGGGAGACCGAGGGCATGGCCGACGGCTCCGACGCGATCGCCGACTGGCCGCTGCTGAACGCCATGCTCAACGTCGCCTCCGGTGCCGCGTGGGTCTCCATTCACCACGGCGGCGGCGTCGGCATCGGCCGTTCCATCCACGCCGGCCAGGTCACCGTCGCCGACGGCACCAGGCTCGGTGCCGAGAAGCTCAACCGGGTACTCACCAACGACCCGGGCACGGGGGTCATCCGTCACGTCGACGCGGGCTACGACGAGGCCGTCGCCGTGGCCGAGGAGCGGGACGTCCGCATCCCGATGCGCGAATCCTGACCGGAGGCGCGGGTCCCGGCCGGGTGATCGGGCTCCGGCCGGGGCGCGCCGGCCCTGATCGGGAGGTGCGCGCACCGATCCGCGTACCGTGTCCCGGCCCCGGGGGGTGAATCCTGCCGGCACCGCTCACTCCCGCCCCGTCCGGGTGTATGAACTACAGCGGGGCGGGGTGGGGAGGGGAATGCTCGTGGAGTGTCGAGCGGTTGGAGGGGGCGTGGGGGACGGACTCGATCAGCTTCTGGAGGGGCGGCGGCTGTCGCCGGTGCAGCGGCGGATCGCGCGCTACCTGGGCGACCACCTGTCCGAGGCCATCTTCCTGTCCAGCGTGGAGCTGGCCGAGCGGGCGGGGGTCAGCCAGCCGTCGGTGACGAGGTTCGCGATGGTGCTCGGTTTCGCGGGGTATCCCGAGCTCAGACAGGCGCTGCGGCCCCTCGTCGTGGGCGGCCGGAGGCCGTCGCGGGCCAACGACCTGCAGGCGGCCATCGACGTGGAGATCGACAACCTGCGGAGCGTACGCGACGCGCTGGCCGACCCCTCCGACATCTCGGAGCTGGGTGCCAAGCTGGCGGGATGCGAGCCTCTGCCGGTGGTGGGCCTGCGGGTGTCGAGCGGGCTGGCCACCACGTTCGCCTACTTCGCGCGCCGGATCCACCCGGACGTCCGGCTGCTGACCCACGGCGGCTCCGAACTGGCCGACGGCCTGTACGCCGCGCGCCGCGCGGGGGCGAGCTGGCTGGTCGCGGTGATCCTGCCCCGCTACCCGGCCGAGGCGGTGCAGGCGCTGCGCGGCGCCCGGGACCTGGGCCTGCGTACGGCGGTGATCACCGACCGGCGGGACGTGCCCTTCGAGGCCGACGTGGTCCTGGCCGCCCCCGTCGGGGAACGGCTGGTCTTCGACTCGCACACGGCGCCACTGGCCCTGGCCATGGTGCTGGTGGAGGCCATGGCGGACGCGGCGCCGCTGCGCACGCAGGCCCGGCTGGAGGAGTACGAACGGATGACCGACCAGGCGGGGGTCTTCACCGAACGGTTCTGCTGATCCGGATAGGGTGATCGACATGTCTGTACGTCCGACCGCACTGGTCACCGGTGCCTCACGAGGGGTCGGCGCCGCGATCGCCCGCGCCCTGGCCCCCACCCACGACCTGCTGCTCGGCGGCCGCGACTCCGAGGCGCTGGCCGAGACGGCCGCCGCCCTGCCCGGCGCGCGGCCCTGGCCGGTGGAGCTCACCACCGTCACGGAGGCCGACGTCGCCGCCATCGACCGGCTCGACGTGCTGGTGCACAGTGCGGGTGTGCTGCACCTGGGGCGGGTGGAGGAGACCCCGGCCGAGGTGTGGCGGCACACCATGGAGGTCAACGTGATCGCGGTGGTCGAGCTGACCCGGCTGCTGCTGCCCGCCCTGCGCGCGGGGCGCGGTCACGTGGTGCTGATCAACTCCGGCTCCGGGCAGCGGGCCAGTGCCGGCTGGGGCCCCTACGCGGCGAGCAAGTTCGCGCTGCGCGCCTTCGCCGACGCGCTCCGCCTGGAAGAGCCGGAACTCCGCGTGACGACGATCTACCCCGGACGGGTCGACACCGACATGCAGCGTGAGGTGCGGGTCCGGGAGGGCGACTCCTACCGGCCGGAGAAGTACCTGAACGTGGACTCGGTGGCCAGGGTGGTGCAGGCGGCCCTGACCGCGTCACCCGACGCCCACGTCACCGAGATCACCGTCCGTCCCGCCGCAGGCCGCCTGAACTGAGGGGCCGTACGGTTTCTCGCCCGGCGAGGCGGAGCGGCTCCGCGGGGCAGGGGAATCGGGCGAAGGTGCGGCGGACTCGCCAATGAATGGGATCATTCACATAATGGGAGGGTGTTCGACGAGATGTGGGGTGCCATCGAGCACCTCGGACGTGATGGCCGGACCCGGGGCTACCTGCGAGACGCGTGGTCGCCGGCGGATCTGGAGCTTCGGCGCTGGTTCGGACAGGAGGCGGCCAGGCGCGGCCTCGACCTGAGGGAGGACCGCAACGGCAACCTGTGGGCCTGGTGGGGTGACCCGTCGGTGCGGCCGGGCGTGGTCACCGGCAGCCACCTCGACTCGGTACGGCAGGGCGGCGCCTTCGACGGCCCCCTGGGAGTCGTGTCGGCCTTCGCCGCCCTCGACCTGCTGCGGGCCAGGGACCTCCGGCCCGCGCGCCCCCTGGGGATCGCCTGCTTCAGCGACGAGGAGGGCGCCAGGTTCGGCGTCCCGTGCGTCGGCTCCCGGCTGCTGACCGGAATCCTGGACCCGGACAGGGCGCGCGCGCTGACCGACGACGAGGGCGACTCGCTGGCCGAGGTACTGCGCGGGGCAGGACGCGACCCGGGCGCCCTGGGCCGGGACGAGGAGACCCTGCGGCATGTCGGGGTCTTCGTCGAGCTCCATGTCGAGCAGGGCAAGGACCTGGTCCACCGGGACGCGCCGGTCGGCGTCGCCTCGGCCATCTGGCCGCACGGCCGCTGGCGGTTCGACTTCCACGGCCAGGCCAACCACGCCGGCACCACCAGGCTGGCCGACCGCGACGACCCGATGCTGCCCTTCGCCCGTACCGTGCTCCACGCCCGCCAGGCCGCCGAGCGCGGCGGCGTGGTCGCCACCTTCGGCAGGACGCGCGTGTCGCCCAACAACGCCAACGCCGTCCCCGGACTGGTCAGTGCCTGGCTGGATGCCAGGGGCGGTGACGAGGACGCGGTCAGGGCGCTGGTCGCCGAGCTGACCGAGTTCTCCGGTGCCGAGGTCACCGTCGAGTCGTGGACCCCGGTCGTCGACTTCGACGCGGTCCTGCGCGAGCGGGTCGCCGCCGCCGCCGGGGGCGCACCCGTCCTGCCGACCGGGGCCGGACACGACGCGGGCATTCTCGCGTCCGCGGGTGTGCCCAGCGCGATGGTGTTCGTCCGCAATCCGACGGGCATCTCTCACTCTCCGGACGAACACGCGGAGACGGCCGACTGCCACACGGGGGTCGCCGTCCTCGCCGCGGTTTTGGAGGACCTGTGCGCGAGCTGAACTACTGGTGCGAGCTGGCCTGGCTGCCGCCGGGCGAGGCCGTCGCGGGAGTGCTCGTCAAAGTCCACGACACGGTGATCTCCGAGATCGTCACCGGTGTGGCGACCCCGCCCGGCGGAGCCGTCCGGCTGGCCGGGCTGACCATCCCGGGCCTGGCCAACGCGCACTCCCACGCCTTCCACCGTGCCCTGCGCGGGGCGACGCAACGGGAGAAGGGCAGTTTCTGGACCTGGCGCGAGCAGATGTACGAGGTGGCGGAGACCCTCGACCCCGACTCCTATCTCAG
The DNA here is from genome assembly GCF_040678965.1 of Streptosporangium sp. NPDC049248. Lineage (NCBI taxonomy): Bacteria > Bacillati > Actinomycetota > Actinomycetes > Streptosporangiales > Streptosporangiaceae > Streptosporangium > Streptosporangium sp. NPDC049248. The sequence continues at coordinate 165,676 of NZ_JBFAQY010000010.1, read as the reverse complement.
ACTCGCCAGGGCCGCGTTCGCCGAGATGGCGCTGGCCGGCATCACCTGCGTCGGGGAGTTCCACTACCTGCACCACAGTCCGGGCGGCAGGCGCTACGACGACCCGAACGCCATGGGCCACGCGCTCGTCCAGGCGGCGCGCGAGGCGGGGCTGCGCATCGCGCTGCTGGACGCCTGTTACCTGACCGGTGGCGTCGGCACCCCGCTGAGCGGTGTCCAGCTGCGGTTCGGTGACGGCGACGCCGACGGGTGGGCGGCACGGGCGGAGGCGCTCACCACCCACTACCGGGACGATCCGGACGTGGAGATCGGTGTGGCCGTGCACTCGGTCCGTGCGGTCAGGCCCGAGCAGATCCCGGTGGTCGCCGAGTTCTCCCGCCACCACGCGGTCCCGCTGCACGCCCATGTCTCCGAGCAGCGGGCGGAGAACACCGCCTGCGTGGAGGCGTACTGCGCGAGCCCGGTCCAGCTGCTGGAGGCGCACGGCGCGCTCGGCCCCCGCTCGACCGCCGTGCACGCCACGCACCTGTCGGACGTGGACATCGCGCTGCTCGGCGGCTCCGGCACGCGCGTGTGCATGTGCCCCACGACCGAGCGCGACCTCGCCGACGGCATCGGACCGGCCAGGGCGCTGTTCGACGCGGGGTCGCCCGTCACGCTCGGCTCGGACAGTCACGCGGTCGTCGACCTGTTCGAGGAGGCCCGCGCGGTCGAACTGGACGAGCGGCTGGCCACCGAGCGGCGCGGTCACTGGTCGGCCGCCGAGCTCCTGCACGCCGCCACGGCGGCGGGACACGACTCGCTCGGCTTCGCCTGCGCGGGCATGCTCGTCCCCGGCGCGTGGGCCGACCTGGTGTCGGTGCGCCTGGACTCGGTCCGTACGGCGGGCGCCTCCCCGGCGCACCTGGCCGAGACCGTCGTGTTCGCCGCCACGGCCGCCGACGTGCACTCCGTGGTGTCGGGGGGCCGCCGCGTGGTCACCGAGGGCAGGCACGTACTCGGTGACGTGGGCGGCATGCTCACCGAGGCGATCATCGAGGCACGAGCGGGGAGGTCGGTATGACGAGCGAGGGCCGGCAGGTGAGGAGCACCCTCTTCGATCGCATCGGACTGCTCTACACGGGTGATCCGGCGCGGGAGGAGATCGAGGACGCGGCGCTGGTGGTGCAGGACGGCGAGGTGGTGTGGGCGGGGCCCGCCGGTGCGGCTCCCTGCGCCGACGAGCGGGTTGACGTCGACGGACGTTGCGTGATCCCCGGGTTCGTCGACAGCCACGCCCACCTCGTCTTCGCGGGCGACCGCACGGCCGAGTTCGCCGCCCGGATGGCGGGCCTGCCCTACACGGCCGGTGGCATCCGTACCACGGTGTCGGCCACCCGCGCCGCCTCCGACGTCGAGCTCGTGACGCTCACCGCCGCCCTGGTCTCGGAGATGCTCGCCCAGGGGACGACCACGGTGGAGATCAAGAGTGGTTACGGCCTCACCGTCGAGGACGAGCGCAGGTCCCTGGAGATCGCGCGGGGGTTCACCGAGGAGACCACCTACCTGGGCGCGCACGTGGTGCCCCCCGACGCCTCCTCGGCCGACGAGTACGTCCGCACGGTCACCGGGGAGATGCTGGAGGCCTGCGCGCCGCACGCCCGGTGGGTCGACGTGTTCTGCGAGCGCGGCGCCTTCGACGCCGACCAGAGCAGGGAGATCCTCCTCGCCGGGATGAAGGCGGGGCTGCTGCCGAGGATCCACGCCAACCAGCTGGGCGCGGGCCCGGGGGCGCGGATCGCCGCCGAGGTGGGCGCGGCCTCCGCCGACCACTGCACCCATCTGAGTGACGACGACGTCTCGGCGCTGTCGTCGGCGGGAGTGGTGGCCACCCTGCTGCCCGGTGCGGAGTTCTCCACCCGCTCGCCCTACCCGGACGCCCGCCGCCTGCTGGACGCCGGGGTGACGGTCGCGCTGGCCACCGACTGCAACCCGGGCTCCTCCTTCACCTCCTCGATGCCCTTCTGCGTGGCGCTGGCGGTCCGCGAGATGCGGATGACGCCGCTGGAGGCGATCAGGGCGGCCACGTACGGCGGGGCCAGGGCGTTGCGCCGCGGGGACGTCGGCACGCTGCGGGTGGGAACCAGGGGGAATCTGGTGATCCTGGACGCCCCGACGTACGTCCATCTCGCCTACCGGCCGGGGGTGCCGCTGGTGACACAGGTGTGGAAGGAGGGGCGCCGTCTGGTTTAGCCCTCTTCGCCGGGGGCAGCCGCGGGCCTTGTCGTGGCGCCGGGAGGCATCCTCCCTGAGGAGGAGTTCGGAACCATTCTCCAGGCGTACTTCTTGAGGGAATCTTTGCCCTGATCCAGCCGTTGAAAAGTCAAGCGACGTGTCCGCGCGCATGGGGCGTTGAGCGAGCGGGCGGACACGTCATAAGCAGCCGGAGCGAGGTGCCATCGGATGGCAAGGCCGACGGGGAATCGGACGCAGGATCAGCACGTCTCTGACAGGGATCTGCTCGGAACCTACCTGGCAGAGATCGGCAGGGTGCCCCTGCTCACCGCGGAGGAAGAGGTGGAACTCGCCAAGCGGATCGAGGCGGGTCTCTTCGCTGAGCAGTTGCTGGACGGCGGGTTGACGGAGCCGCGGATCGCGGACGCCGCCGATGAGGAGCTTGAGCGTTTGGCCGTTTCCGGGCGGAGGGCCAAAGATGAATTCATCCAGGCCAATCTACGTCTTGTGGTGGCCGTCGCGCGCAAATATTCAGGGCGGGGAATGCCGCTGATCGATCTGGTTCAGGAGGGAAACCTGGGGTTGGTCCGCGCGGTCGAGAAGTTCGACTACCGGCGCGGTTACAAGTTCTCGACCTATGCCACCTGGTGGATCCGGCAGTCCGTGGGGCGTGCCATTCACGAGCAGGCCCGGCCGGTCCGCCTGCCCACCCACGCGGGTGAGCAGATGACCAGGCTGATGCGGGTCCGCCGGGACATGCTGGCCGAGTTCGACGCCGAGCCGACCGACGCCGACCTGGCGGCGGTGCTCGAACTGCCCATCGAGCGGGTCCGTGAGCTCCGCCGCTGGGCCTCCGACCCCGTCTCCCTGCAGTTGGGCGTGGGCGACGAGGACGAGACCGAACTCGGCGACATGATCGCCGACGACACCTGGGCCGATCCCGAGCAGCAGGCGATGGACGTCCTTGAGCGCGAGCGGCTGGAGGAGTGGCTGACGGGGCTGGAGGGGCAGACCCGCGAGATGCTCCGCTGGCGTTACGGCCTGATGGACGGCCGTGAGCACACGCTGACCGAGGTCGGCGAGCGCTACGGCATCGGCAGGGACCGCGCCCGACGCATCGAGCGCGACGCCCTGGCCCGGCTGCGGAAGATGGCCACCGCGGCCTGAGCCGTCTGCGATCCGGCACGCTCCCCGCGGGGGGGCGTGCCGGATCGTTTTTTTGGGTGCTTTGGCTCTGTGCTTTGGCTCTGTGCCCGCTGCGGTGGGCGGGCGTTCCGGGCGGCCGTCTCAGTTGCCGTCTTGAGATTCAGGCCTCCGGCCTGCTCGGGCGCCATGGTTGCGGGCTTTTTTTAAGCCGCCCGGAACGCCCACCCACCTCCGCTGCACGCGGTCTCGCCGTACGGCGTGCGGGCCGTAGTGGGTTTCTTTCCGGCCGTCCAGTGTGCTGTGCGTGGCTGAAGCGATCTTTACGGGACCGTTCGGCGAGGCGCCGTAGCTGAAGCGCCACTGCGGGAAGGAGCGCAGGGTCGGGCTAGGAGGTACGGGGCCGGGGCGATCAGTTCGTTCCTTCGCCGGGTAGGGAGTACGGCCCAACGTATTCGCCCGGATGAGAGGACATGACGGGCGTGGCGGGGGTCATGCGCGCGGTCATCGGCGGCCCTCGGAAGAGTCGGGTGGTTGCTCACCTGGGCATCTTTTGGGTCATTGGTAAGTCGAGACATGCCCAGTCCGAAACCCGGCGGAAACATCGTGTGGCCGAGATTCACAGATGTGAAACACACAGGGTCGCGCCTTGAAACGGCGGAAGAACACGCTGTGGCGCAACGTCAGTGCGCGGCCGGTCGACGGAGCCCTGGAAGCGTCCACTGCATGTGAAACCGGCAAAACGCCAATTGGAAGGAGGGTCGCTTCGCATGGAGATCGATAGCGGCTCCACAGCCTGGATGCTCGCGAGCACCGCACTCGTCCTGCTCATGACGCCAGGTCTCGCTTTCTTCTACGGGGGCATGACCAGGGCGAAGAGCGTTCTCAACATGATGATGATGTCGTGGGTCAGCATCATCGTCGTGACGATCGCCTGGGTTCTCTACGGTCACTCGCTGGCCTTCGACGCCGTCGGAGACGGCTCCGGATTCCTCAACAAGATCATTGGCGGGCTCGACAACATCGGGTTGAGCGGCCTGGTCGAGACGGCGACCAAGGATGACGGCACCGGTATGCCGAGTCTGGTCTTCTCGACGTTCCAGATGACTTTCGCCATCATTACGGTCGCGCTGATCAGCGGCGCGCTCGCCGACCGGGTCAAGTTCGGCGCCTGGGTGGTCTTCGCCCTCGTCTGGGCGACGGTCGTCTACTTCCCCGTGGCCCACTGGGTGTGGGGCGGTGGCTGGCTGAGCACCCTCGGCATCGAGGACTTCGCCGGAGGCACCGTCGTCCACATCAACGCCGGCGCCGCGGCCCTGGCGGTCGCGCTCGTGATCGGCAAGCGTGTCGGCTGGCGCAAGGACCCGATGCGGCCGCACAACCTCACGCTCGTCCTCCTCGGCGCGGGCCTGCTCTGGTTCGGCTGGTTCGGCTTCAACGCGGGCTCCGAGCTCGCCGTCGACGGCACGACCGGCCTGGCGTTCATGAACACCCAGATCGCCACCGCGGTCGCGGCCGGCGCCTGGATCCTGGTCGAGAAGCTCCGCGACGGCCACTCCACCACCCTCGGTGTCGCCTCCGGTGCGGTCTCCGGTCTGGTCGCCATCACCCCGGCCTGTGGTTTCGTCGACCCCTGGGCGGCGTTCGTGATCGGCGCGCTGGCCGGTGTCGCCTGTGCCTACGCGGTCGGCCTGAAGTACAAGCTCGGCTACGACGACTCGCTCGACGTGGTCGGCGTTCACATGGTCGGCGGTGTCGTGGGCGCGGTGGCGCTGGGCTTCGTCGCCGCCTACCCGTTCGCCGACGGTCAGGAGAAGGGCCTCTTCTACGGCGGTCCGATCTCCCAGCTCGGCGTGCAGGTGCTCGGTCCCGTCGCGGTCGGCGCCTACTCCTTCGTCATCTCCTGGATCATCGCGAAGATCATCGACAAGACGATGGGCTTCCGCATCACCCAGGAGCAGGAGATCGCCGGCGTCGACATCACCACCCACGCCGAGACCGGTTACGACCTCGGCACCATCCACTCCTCGGGTGTCGCGGCCGTCAACGGTCCGGTTTCCACCCCGGCGTCTAAGAAGGTGGACGCATGAGACTCATCACCGCGATCATCAAACCGTTCAAACTCGACGACGTGAAGGCGGCCCTGGAGCAGTTCGGGGTCAAGGGCATGACGGTCAGCGAGGCCAGCGGCTACGGCCGCCAGCGCGGCCACACCGAGGTCTACCGGGGCGCCGAGTACCAGGTCGACCTGGTGCCCAAGGTCCGCCTCGAAGTGCTCACCGAGGAGGACGACGCCGAGGACGTCATCGACGTCATCGTCAAGGCCGCGCAGACCGGCAAGATCGGCGACGGCAAGGTCTGGTCCGTTCCGGTGGACACGGTGATCCGCGTCCGCACCGGGGAACGCGGACCTGAGGCGCTCTAACCGGTGAGAGGCGACACTCGCTCGTACGCCGCGGCTCGTAAGGAACGGGCCGCGGACATCGACCGCTGGCTGACGGACCTGGTCAGGACCGCCTGCGGCACGCCGTACGGGCACAACGGGGGAACGACGAGAAACGACGAGCGCGGCGCCCTCAGCGGAGTCGCGCTCGTCGCGGTCGGGAGCCTGGGCCGCTCGGAGCTCGCGCCGGGCAGTGACCTCGACCTGGTCCTGCTCCACGACGGACGAGATGATGTGGCGCGTATCGCCGACCGCATCTGGTATCCGATCTGGGACTCCGGGATCGGCCTCGACCACTCGGTGCGGACCGTGGACGAGGCGGCGAGGGTGGCCGGGGAGGACCTCAAGGCGGTCCTCGGGTTGATCCAGGCCCGGCACGTGGCGGGAGACCAGGAGCTGACGAGGTCGGTGCGCGAGGTCGTGCTCGCCGAGTGGCGGGCCGACTCCCGGCGCCGGCTGGGTGAGCTGCGCGACGCGGCGGACAAGCGGGCGGAGGCGAGCGGGGAGCTGGCGTTCCTGCTCGAACCCGACCTCAAGGACTCCCGCGGCGGCATCCGTGACGTGCAGGCGATGCAGGCCGTGGCGGCGGCCTGGGTCGCCTCGGCTCCCGGTCCGCGAGTCCGCGAGGCCTACGAGCTGCTGCTCGACATCCGGCACGGGCTGCACCTGGTGACCGCCCGAGGCGCCGACCGGCTGGTGCTCCAGGAACAGGACGCGGTCGCCGGGATCCTCGGCCTGCTCGACGCCGAGGCGCTGATGCGCAGGCTCGCCGAGGCCGCCAGGACCATCGGGCACGCCTTCGACGCCACCTGGCGCACCGTCGACCGGCTGCTGACCGGCCCCACCCCCCGTGGCCGCCGCCCGCTCGCCGACGGCGTCGTCGAGCACGGTGGAGAGGTCGTGCTGGCCCGCGGGGTCAACCCCCGCAAGGACCCGATCCTCGTGCTGCGCGCCGCCGCCGCGGCGGCCGAGGCGGGGTTGCCACTGGCGCCCGCCACGGTCACCACGCTGGCGGCCCAGTCGCCGCCACTCCCCGTGCCCTGGCCGGATGAGGCACGTGATGCCCTGGTGGCCCTGCTGGGCGCCGGGCGTGCGGCCGTGCCGGTCTGGGAGGAACTGGACCAGGCGGGGATGCTGGTCCGCCTGCTGCCCGACTGGGAGCGGGTGCGGCACCGCCCGCAGCGCAACCCGGTGCACCGCTACACGGTCGACCGGCACCTGATCGAGGCCGCCGCCGGGGCCGCCTCGTTCACCCGCGAGGTCTCCCGGCCCGACCTGCTGCTGATATCGGCGCTCCTGCACGACATCGGTAAGGGATACCCCGGGGACCACTCCACCACCGGCGCCGTCGTCGCCCGCGACATCGGGGCCCGGATGGGCCTGCCTCCGGCGGACGTCGACACCCTGGAGACCGTGGTCCGCCACCACCTCCTGCTGCCCGAGACGGCCACCCGCCGTGACCTGGACGACCCGGTGACCATTTCCCGGGTGGCCGAGGCCGTCGGTACGCGCGAGGTCCTCGAACTGCTGGCGGCCCTCGCCGTGGCCGACGGCCACGCCACCGGGCCCGCCGCCTGGAACTCGTGGAAGGCCTCACTGGTCACCGATCTGGTGCGCCGGGTCCGTTCGGCGCTCTCCGGCACCCCGCTGCGGCCCGCGCCCTCGCTCTCGGTGGAGCAGGCGTCCCTGGCCCGACACGGCGGAGGAGCCGTGCGGATCAACGGGGGAGCGGTCACCGTGGTCGCGCCGGACCGGGCCGGGCTGCTCTGGCGTGCGGCCGGGGTGCTGGCCGCGCACCGGATGGTGGTCCGCGCCGCGTCGGCCGCCTCGGCGGGGACGACCGCCGTGATCGAGTTCTCGGTCGTTCCCGAGTACGGCTCGCCGCCCGATCCCGCGACGCTGGAGGCCGATCTGCGGCTGGTCCTGGCCGGTCGCCTGGACATCGAGCAGCGCCTCGCCAGGAGGAGCAGGTCGATGCGCCCGGCACGGGTGCCGGTGGCGCCGCCCAGGGTGAACCTGGTGGATGACGCGTCGAACACCGCGACGGTCATCGAGGTGCGGGCCCATGACCGTCCGGGACTTTTGTGGCGGATCGGTAGAGCATTTGGGGAATGTGGCCTTGACGTACGGGCTGCCCGTGTGGAGACTCTCGGCGCAGAGGCGGTGGACGTCTTCTACGTGGTCGACAGAGCCGGCCGTCCGCTGACCGACGAGGTCCAGCGAGCTCAGATACGAGACCAGGTGCTGGCTGCCCTGAGGTAGCCGCGGATGATCACCCCTTGTCGCCTTAGTAACAATTAAAGGCGATATGTCGTTTTTGTCGATTCTTTCACGTGACCTTGTGGTCTGATGTTGTTCATCTGTGTCGTGATTGAGGGGTAGCGAGAGCTGTGGCGAGGGCGACATCCGATAGCGGGAGTGCTCCGGCACCCGACCGTGGCAAGCGGCTTGCCGCTCGGTTCGGCCTGAAGAACTGGCGTGTCCGTTCGCGTCTGACGGCTCTGATCCTGGTGCCGACCACGGTGGGTGTCGTGCTCGCGGGCACGCGCGTGGTGGCCTCCGTCGACAGCGTCGCCGGGCACCAGCGGACCGCCGCCGCGGCGGAGTACTCCGGCGGTCTCCGGGATCTGGCGCAGGCGCTTGGATTGGAACGTGACAGGGGCGCCTGGGGGTCGTTCCAGCCTTCGGACAAGGGGTTGAAGAAGAGCGAGGAAGCCCAGCGGAAGGTGGTCGACGCACTGGTCAGGAAGGTGCAGCTGGAGGTCCGGGCGATCGACGACTCCTACGGCCCCCGAGCCGTCGAGGCGGCCAAGAGCGTCGCCTACCAGCTGGAAGGCCTTCCCGAGCTGCGTCGCCTGCCGGGTACGACCCGGGTGGAACGTTACAGTTACATGATCGCCCCGCTGCTCAAGCTCCACGAGGAGCTCACGCTGGCCGGCGACGATTCGGAGATCGCCGGCAACACCCGCGCGCTCAGCGCCCTGGCGTACGCCAAGGAGGAGGTCTCCAGGCAGCGCGCCCGCCTGCTGGCCGGGTACTACGCGCCCTCGCTGATCAACCCGCAGGAGATCGAGAAGTTCATCGCCTCCCGTTCCCGTATGAGCGAGTTCGAGGCGGACTTCAGCGTCGAGGCGAGCCCGGCCAACAGCCGGCTCCTCGCCGGCGCCATGATCGACGAGAGGGTGCACCGGGCCGAACTGACCAAGGCCAGGGCGATCGTGCTCGCCAGTGACCCCCGGTACACCGGACGGCTGCTGTCGGGTTCCAACGACGTCAAGCAGTGGTTCTCGGACAACACCGCGGTCCTCGACCTGATGCGGAAGGTCGAGATCAAGGTCGCCGGTGACGTGGTCGCCAGGGCCCGGATGCTGGAGGACGACGAACAGCGCAATGCGATCATCACGTCCGTCCTGATCCTGCTTCTGCTCCTGCTGGTACTCGGCCTCACGGTGGTGATCGCCCGCTCGATGGTGACGCCGCTGCGCCGCCTGCGCGCCGAGGCGCTGGAGGTCGCGGGCTTCAGGCTTCCCGAGGTGGTGCAGCGGCTACGGGTCTCCGGCGACACCAGGACGCCCGAGATCGCCCCCATCCCGGTCGAGAGCACCGACGAGATCGGCGAGGTGGCCAAGGCCTTCGACGAGGTCCACCGGCAGGCCGTGCGCCTGGCCGCCGAGGAGTCCGAGCTCCGCTCCAACGTCAGCGCGATGTTCGTCAACCTGTCGCGTCGCACGCAGACCCTGGTCGAGCGGCAGATCTCGCTGATCGACGGGCTGGAGAAGGGCGAGGAGGACGGCGGCCGCCTGGCCGACCTGTTCAGGCTCGACCACCTGGCCACCCGGATGCGGCGCAACTCCGAGAACCTCCTGGTCCTCGCCGGTCACGAGCCGCCCCGCAGGCGCAGCAGGCCGGCCAAGCTCGTCGACGTCGTGCGTGCCTCCCTGTCGGAGGTCGAGGACTACGAGCGGGTCCAGGTCAGGGTGCACCGTACGATCTCGGTCGCGGGCAGTGCCGCCAACGACGTCGTGCACCTGGTCGCCGAGCTGGTGGAGAACGCCATCCAGTTCTCCCCCCGGGCCAGCCGGGTCGTGGTCTCCAGCAGCGCGATCGAGGGCGGCGGCGCGCTGCTCGCGGTCAGCGACCCGGGTATCGGCATGACCCACGAGGAGCTGGTCGAGGCGAACCGCAGGCTGGCGGAGCCGCCCGTCGTCGATGTCTCGGTGTCGCGGCGCATGGGCCTGTTCGTGGTCGGCCGCCTGGCCCTGCGCCACGGCATCCGGGTGCAGCTGCGCCCGCAGGAGGGCGGCGGCCTCGTCGCCATGGTGCTGTTCCCGCCGGAGCTCGTCACTCAGGAGGACCAGCCGGCGCGGACTCCCTCCTGGGGAGCGGAGCAGGCCGCCTCGGGGGACTTCTCCGCCCAGACGTCCACCGGCCGCCCACCCGTCCGGCAACCCTCGTACGGGCAGGGCCAGTCCTCGTTCGAGCATTCCTCGTTCGGGCAAGGGTCGTTCGGGCAGAGTTCTTTCGGTCATGACTCGTTCGGGCAGGTGTCCATCCCGGACGCGTCCTCGTTCGGCTCCGCCTCGTCGCACGGTGACCATCTCGCCGCGGAACAGCGGGCCTCCACCGGTCAGACGGATTCGTCCGGTGCTCCGGCAGGTGGCGCGCCGCTGCCCAAGCGCCAGGTCGGCGGGCTGAAAGGCGGCGGGGGTGTTCCCGCCCAGGGACTCTCCTCATGGGGTGAGTCCTCGTACGAGTACGGGTACGGGAACCCGGCGGCGGGGGCGATGCCCACGGTGGGCGTCTCCCCGCTCGAAGCCGAGCAGGAGGAGTACCTGCCCATCTTCGCCTCGGTCGAGTCGGCCTGGTTCCGCCGGGTGGACGGCCCGGCGGAAGGAGGGGGGCCCGCGTCCTTCGCACCGGAGAGCACGTCCGACGAGCAGGCCCCCCCACCGGGGGGCGTACCGGTCCACCAGGCGGCCCACGAGCCGTCGGTGGAAGCGGAGGCGGAGCGATCCGCGACGGCGGGCGACCCGGACGGCTGGAACACCCCGTCCGACGCCGGCTGGCGGGCCGCCCAGGCGGTGAGCGACCCCAGTCTTGGCGGGATCACCGCCGCGGGTCTGCCCAAGCGCACTCCCCGGGCGAATCTCGTACCGGGCACGGCCGCTTCCACGCCGTCCAGCCCGATGCCGTCCAGTCCGACGCCGTCCGTGTCCCCGGACAGGGTGCGCAACCGTCTGACGAGTTTCCAGCAGGGGGTGCGACGAGGTCGCGCCGAAGTAGCCGAAGCCACTACCAGGAGCCTTACCGACAAGGAGGAGGATGGCTCGTGACGACCCTGAGTCATGAGGCGCGCAGGTTCGACTGGCTGATCACCGAGTTCGTCCGCGGCACGCCCGGTGTCGCACATGCGGTGTGCGTCTCCGCCGACGGACTGAGGATCGCCGGTTCGGAGGGATTTCCGGTCGACAGGGCCGACCAGCTCGCCGCGGTCGCCGCGGGCCTGCTCAGCCTGACCGTGGGGGCCTCCCGGGTGTTCGACGGAGGCCCGGTCACCCAGACCGTGGTCGAGATGGAGCGCGGCCTGTTGCTGGTCATGGCGATCAGCGACGGTTCCGCGCTCGCCGTGCTGGCCTCTTCCGACTGCGACATGGGCCTGGTGGCCTACCAGATGACGATGCTCGTCGAGCGGGCCGGTCAGGTGCTCACCCCCGCGCTCCGCGCCGAGCTACAGTCCCTCCGGGGCCGGTAGTGACCGGGGCCGTGTCGGGTTTTTCCAGGGGAGGGGCCAGTGCGGGGGATTGACAGGAGCGAGGACGACGAGCCGCTGTTCCGCCCGTACACCGTCACCGGTGGCAGGTCGGAGCCCCGTTTCCAGCTGGCCATGGAGACGTTGGTCTCCTCTTCCTTCATCATGGAGGAGGACCTGGCTCTGCTCACCCCCGAGCAGGATGCGATCATCAGGCTCTGTCGCTCGTACCGCTCTGTGGCTGAGATCTCGGCTCTGCTGAAGGTCCCGCTCGGCGTGGCCCGCGTTCTGGTGGCGGATATGGTCGACGAGGGCTTCGTCCGCATCCATCAGCCGCGTCTTAACGAGGGACAACCGGATCTCAACATGCTCGAAAGGGTTCTCAGTGGACTTCGCAGGCTCTAGCCAGGGTGGCCTGACGTCAACGAAAATCGTTGTCGCGGGCGGGTTCGGTGTCGGCAAGACCACGTTCGTGGGGGCGGTGTCGGAAATCCTGCCGCTGACCACGGAGGCGGTGATGACCGACGCCAGCGCCGGGATCGACGACCTGGGGTTGACTCCGAACAAGACCACCACCACGGTCGCGATGGACTTCGGCCGTCTTTCGCTGGACCGTGACCTGATCCTGTACCTGTTCGGCACGCCGGGCCAGCACCGGTTCTGGTTCATGTGGGACGACCTGGTCCGCGGCGCGATCGGCGCGGTGGTCCTGATCGACACCCGGCGGCTGGCCGACGGCTTTCCGGCGATCGACTACTTCGAGGAGGCCAAGCTCCCCTTCCTGGTCGGCATCAACGGCTGGAACGGAGAGTTCCCGCACAACGAGGACGAGGTGCGCGAGGCCCTGACCCTGGCCCCGCACATTCCGGTCGTGCGGACCGACGCCCGTTCCCGGGACTCCGTCAAGGGCACGCTGATCACTCTGGTCGAGCACGTTCTGCGGGTCCGCGCGGCCTACGGCACCTCCGTTTAGCCCTCGTCGCATCCGGGTGGGCCGGTGACCACCCGGATGGAGGCGTCAGTCGGGGAGCCACTCCTTCCAGATGATCCTGTTCGCGTCGATCCACTTCTGGGCCGCCCGGTCGGCGTCCAGGCCGTTCTCCGTCATGTCGTTCGCCACCGCGTTCTGCTGGTCGTTGGTCCAGGTGAAGTTCCTCACCAACTCGTAGGCCCCGCCGCCGGTGTCGGCGAACCGCCTGCTCACGATCTTGTCGAGCAGGTAGGGCGGGTAGTCGCACCTCACCTTGGCGGGGTCGGCGTCGCAGCCGATCGCGTACGGCGGAAGGTTGACCTTCGCCAGCTTGACCTGGGTGAAGAGCCACTGCGGCTGGTAGAAGTACATCAGCAGCGGGGTGCGGTCGCGGGTCGCCCGTCTGGCGGCCTCGATCAGTGCCTTCTCGCTGCCCGCGTAGACGACCTTGTAGTCGAGGTCGAGATTGCGCACCAGGGCCTCGTCGTGCGTGACATATGAGGCGTCCCCGTCGAGCAGTTGGCCTAAATTGCCCGACTTGTCAGTTTTGAAGAGATGGGCGTACTTGTTGAGCTGTCGCCAGTCGGTGATGTCCGGATACTCGTCCACCATCCACTGCGGGACGTACCAGCCGATGACACCCCTGCTGCCGTTTCTTCCCGCGGAGACCGCGACCTTTTTCTCCTCGATGTAGATCTGCTTCTCCGCCTCCCGTCCCCAGTTCTCCACGATCACGTCCACCGTGCCCTTTTCGAGGCCCTCCCAGGACTGGGCCTCGTTGAGCTTGACCGTCTGCACCGGGTAGCCGAGCTCCGTGGTCAGCAGCCGCCCGAGGACCGCGGCGCCGGCCTCGTAGCCCGCCCAGCCGTTGACGGCGATCCGCACCGGCCCGTTGTCGGCGGCCGGCGCGGACGGCTGCTCGCCCGTGCACGAGGTGAGCGGCAGGACCAGCGCGGTGACCGCACCGAGCACCGCGACGCGGGTGAGCGCCGAGAGGCGGCCGAGTGCCGGAGGGCGGGTGGGTGGGCGCGGCCCGCGAACCTGGCTCGCGGCGTCGCCGGGTGTGGCCACGTTCTCCTCCAGGGCCCGTCGCTCGGATCCGGTGAACCGAGGACGTGGTGGACTGCGGACGTAGGAGGTCACGATATGGGGTGACTGTGATGACCCACAATGTTGTGATCTTCCAGGGACGGCGTGATTCCGTCCGGCGCTGCTGAGCCGCCGAATGGAACGATGCAAACGACCGTGCGGGCCGGTAAATGTGCGACAGGGGTATTCGGACCACTGAAACCGATGTTCCAGTCATATCTGGAGCTCCAGGTTCTGGTCACCGCTTCACCAGGAATACGCATTTATTGAGCTGTGTTCGCTTGGCCCCATAGGTCGAGATGTGCTCGAATTGCCGGGAACCGCGGGAAATTCGACCAGGGGTTCATCCACCGAGAGGCAGCGTTCGGTGAGCACACAGCGGATCCAAGACGCGGGCAGCGGCCTACGCCCGCGGAACTGGCGGGTGCGACGGCGCCTTGTCGCGCTCATCCTGGTGCCCACGATCGCCGCGGTGCTGCTCGGCGGGGTCCAGGTGTTCGCCTCGATGAGCGCCTCGGACGACTACCGGCGGATCAACGACCTCGCCCGGCTCTCCGGCCACGTCGGCGCGCTCACCCACGAACTGGCCGAGGAACGTGACCACACCGCCTGGTTCATCGCCCTCGGCCGCCCCGCGAGCGGGGTGGAGAACGTGCGGGCCCAGATGGACCTGGTCGACGGTGCCGTGACACGCGTTCGCGAGAGCGGCGCCCTGCTCGGCGGGGAGGTGAGCGGCCGTACCCGGGACGAGGTCGAGACCGCGATCACCCGCCTGGACGACCTCCCCCCGCTGCGTACCCAGGCCCTGGGGCCGACGCTGCTGCCCGACGCGGTCATCGCCGCCTACAGCCTGGTCATCGCCGATCTGATCTCCCTCCACGACGAGCTCGGCAAGGGCACCGCCGACGACGTCCTGTTCGGCCAGGCCCTGACCCTGGACGCGCTCGCCCGCGCCAAGGAGGCGGTCTCGTTCCAGCGGGCGCTGCTGACCGTGGTGCTGGTGGCGGGGCGGTTCGAGCAGGAGCAGATGGAGTGGTTCCTCGGCGCGCTCTCCACGGAGCGCAACGAGAGGAGGACCTTCGCCGCCGAGGCCGGAAGCCGGGACCGCCGCCTCTTCGACGAGACGGTCAACGGCCGCACCGCCGACCGCGCGGAGTTCCTCCGCGAGCTGGTCCTGCTCCGTGCGGCCTCCGGCACCTCGCTGAAGGGGCTGGACCTGGCGGAGAAGGACGACGCCAAGGAGTGGTACGACGCGGCCACCGTCGTCGTCGACCACATGCGCGGGGTCGAGGAACGGCACGCCCGGGACATCGTGGTACGCAGCCAGCAGCTCGGTGACGCCGAGCAGAGCCACGCCCTGATGGTCGCCATGGCCGTCGTCACCCTGCTGGCGCTCGTGCTGGTGATCACCATCTGGGTGGCGCGCTCGCTGGTCAGCCCGCTGCGGCGGTTGCGCGGGGAGGCACTGGAGGTCGCCGGGGAGCGGCTGCCCGCCTATGTCCAGCGGGTCCGCGAGTCGCGTGAGGGGGAGGTCGTCGCGGACGTGCCGCCGATCGGGGTGCTCTCCCGGGACGAGATCGGCGAGGTCGCCAGGGCGTTCGACGAGGTGCTCAGGGAGGCGGTGCGGCTGGCCGGCGACGAGGCCAAGCTGCGCAACACGGTGAACGCGATGTTCGTCAACCTCTCCCGGCGGAGTCAGAGCCTGGTGGAACGCCAGCTCAGCCTGGTCGAGCGGCTGGAGCGCGGCGAGCGCGACGACCAGCGGCTGGCGGATCTGTTCAAGCTCGACCACCTCGCCACCCGCATGCGCCGCAACAGCGAGAACCTGCTCGTCCTCGCCGGGCAGGAGGTGGCGCGGCGCTGGAGGCAGCCTGTCGAGCTGATGGACGTGGTCAGGGCGTCGCTGTCGGAGGTGGAGAACTACGAGCGGGTGACGAACCGGGTCCGGGCGGAGGTCGCCGTCGCGGGCCCCGCGGTGAGCGACGTGGTCCACCTGCTGGCCGAGTTGGTGGAGAACGCCGTCTCGTTCTCGCAGACGAACACCAGGGTCACGGTGTCCAGCAGCCGGATCGAGGGGGGAGGCGTGATGGTCTCGGTGACCGACCAGGGCATCGGCATGACGCTCGACGAGCTCTCCCAGGCCAACTGGCGGCTGGCCAACCCGCAGGCCGCCGACGCCTCGGTCGCCCGCCACATGGGTCTGTTCGTGGTCGGCCGCCTCGCGCTCAAGCACGGCATCCGCGTCCAGCTCCGCCCCCAGGGGGCCGGCCTGACCGCGATGGTCCTCCTCCCGGAGACACTCCTCGTCACACCGCCCCCGGCGCCCCAGCAGGCCGGTTACCCGCGGCTCCCCGCCGCCTTCCCCAAGGGCGTCGTGCCCCTCGCCGGCCCGTCGTTCCCGCAGGCTCCCGGTGCCGAGGGCCTGCCCCCGAGGGTTCCCCTGCTCGCGGCGCCCACCGCGCAGACGTGGCCCGCACCCGCGTGGGACGGGCGGGCGGACGAGGGCGCGCCGAGCGTGTGGAGCCCGCCCCCGGAACGGTCCCGCCCGCGTGGGGAGTTCCCGGAGCCGCACCCCGACCCGCTCGGCCCCCTCCTCCGTCCGGCCCGGGCGGACGAGACAGGGCCGCCGGCGAAGCAGGACGACTTCCTGCCGATCTTCGCCTCGGTCGAGTCCGCCTGGTTCAGGATCGCCGCCTCCCGGGATCCCGGCGAGGCCACGGGCGACCCCGTCCCGGAGAGCCCTCGCAACGAGCCCGAGCCGTGGTCCTCTCCCGGTGACGGGGGCTGGCAGGCCGCCCAGGCGGCGAGCGCGCCCGCACACGGCGGCACGACCGACGCCGGCCTGCCCAAACGCACCCCCAGGGCGAACCTGGTGCCCGGCTCGGTGGCGCCGCCCGCCCGGTCTCGGCCGAACCCGGAACCGGGGCCGGGGCCGGGGCCGCGCCCGGGACCGGGCGCGGCCGAGCGGCTCCGTGACCGGATGTCGAGCTTCCAGCAGGGCGTGCTCAGGGCGCGCAACGAGCTCCCGAACCGGGACCGATAGCCGTGCGGGCCGACGACTCCGACGGTGGGCGGGACGGGCGCTTCGGGTACGAGCCGGAGTACGGCGAACCGGTCGAGGAGGAGAGCTCGCTGGTCCGGATGTACGCCGTGACCGGAGGGCGGATCGTGCCGAGCGCCAAGCTCGCCATGGAGGCGATGGTCTCGACCTCGACCCCGGCTCGGCTCGGCCTGTCCTACATCCGGGAGTACCGCCTCATCAGCGATCTGTGCCGCCGGATCCGCTCGGTCGCGGAGATCTCCGCCCTGCTCGGCGTCCCTCTCGGGGTGACCCGCGTCCTGGTCTCCGACATGGAGTCCGAGGGCCTGGTGCGGATCCACCGTCCCAAGGTCGACGCTGCGGGTCCCGGTCCCGACCTCCTCGAACGCGTCCTCAGCGGCCTCGACCAGATCTGAGGCCCGCCGGGGGTCGGCCGGGGGTCAGCTCTGGGCGAGCCACCACCTGGCGGCGACCAGCTCGGCCACCAGGGTCTCGGTCAGGAGTGCCACGTCGGGGTCGTCGTCGTGGCGGTAGCGGACGGCGGCCTTGGCGCCGGGAAGGTCGCCGCCGACGGCCAGGACCGTGGAGCCGCGCTGCCGGATCCAGTCCATGGCCTGCTCGTCGTAGCGAGAGCCGGGGAACAGGATGGCGCGGTAGTCCAGGGTCTTGGTGAGGTAGACGTCCACGTGGGCCCAGTCGCCGGTCTCGCACGCGTCGGCCGCCCTGCGCGGTCCCTCCCGGAACATCAGGGCCGACTGCTCGGCGGAGGACAGGTGTTCGGCGGGGGCGATCGTGTAGACGCCGTGCGGGCCGTCGAGCAGTGCCGCCGCCGGCTCCAGCCACTCGTCGCGGCGCTCCAGCAGGTCGGCGGTGGCCTCGGCCGTACGGCGGAGCAGCGCGGGTGAGTCCCCGCCGGAGGCGGTGAGGCGGTTTCCGAGCGCCAGGAGCAGGGCGAGGGTGTGCTGGAAGGTCCGGCAGGCCACGCCGCCGCGCTCCTCGCCGGCCAGCATCGGGACCACCAGGTCGGCGCCCTCGGTGACCGGCGAGCCCGGCGCGTTGGTCAGTGCGAGGACGAAGGAGCGACCGCGTACGCGGGCGACCGCGTCGAGGGTCTCCCTGCTGCCGCCGGTGGCGGAGATGGCGACCACCAGGGTGTCCGGGCTCGGCGGGTAGCTCAGGGCGGCGGAGGCGTACTCGGCCACCGCGTCCACTCCGGCGGCCCGCAGGCGCAGCGCGGCCACCCGGGCGGCGTACCGGGAGCTGCCCATACCGAGGAAGACCACCCGCCGGATCCGGGAGGGGATTCCGGAAAACGGGTCGTCGGCCTCCAGGGCGCTCGCCAGGCCGGTCAGCGCGGCGGGCTTGGCCTCCAGATCGGCGAGGTACAGCTCGGGAATCACGTGCTCTCCTTCATCGGGTTCACCGGTCACCGGTAACGGGACCGCAGTACGCCCATCGGGGCGTAGCGCCAGCGGGGGAGATGCCGGGCGGCGTAGACGAGCTCGCGGCACTCCTGTTCGATCTCGAACGGGCGCAGCAGGGAACGGTCCAAAAGCTCGGCGTGGCCCAGTTCGGCCAGGCGGTCCGAGTAGGCCGACTCCAGGGTGGCGCGGGCCGCGAGGGCCCACTCGGCGATCATCGCCGGATCGGCGTCGCGGCGCCTGATCGCGACCTGGCCGACGTGTTCGAGGCTCGTGGTGAGCTGGGCGAGGTCGCGGGCGGCGGGCTGGAGGGGGGCGGCGTCCGCGACGGTCGGGTTGCCGTCGAAGTCGATCACGGCGTACCCGTCCCGCCAGCGGAGCAGCTGGCCGACGTGCAGGTCGCCGTGGATGCGGATCAGCGGGGTGGCGCCCGCGGCGGCCAGCGGAGCCAGGTCGGCGCGGAGCGCGCCGGCGTGGGCCGCGAGCCACTCGCCGTCCTCGCCGTCGGTCAGCGCCAGCGCCTCCTCCAGCGCCTCGCCGGCCCGCGGCGACCACGGGCCCTCCGCCGTGCGTACCGGGTCGGGGAAGGTCGCCGACGGGGTCGCCATCGCCGCGTGCAGGTCGGCCGAGAGGGCGCCCAGGTCGGCGGCGAAGGAGGTGCCGAAGGAGACGGCCTCGTCCACGCACCACTCCCAGCCGTCCCTCGCCTCGGGAAGGTAGGCGGTGACGAGGGCGAGCAGCGTCTCGGAGCCGTCGTCCGCGCGCCGGGAGAGGGCCGCGTAGGGCGTGGCGGTCGCGGTGAAGCCGACCGAGGTCAGGTGCGCGAACATGTCGGGCGCGGGCGCCGGGAGTGGTACGGGCGGGGTGAGCCACTTGACGACGACCCGTTCGCCGACGACCACGGAGTGGTTGGTCTGGTCGACGTCGAAGCCGCGCTCACCCGTCCCGACGGCTCCGTCGATCCATGACAATTGAGTGTCGGTTGAGATAAATGTGGCGGCCGGGGAGGGAAGCGGATGGAACCGGCGCACCCTGAAGGGGGATGGATCCACGCTGGTCAGAGCATCGAGGAGCGCGCTGCTCCGTCCGTCGCCGGCTCGGGGAACCGTGTCGAGCCGGTTCCAGATTGAAGCTGGATTTAACAAACGGACCCAACTTTCCGGGGGTGATGTCGTGGGAAGTCTTGCTCAAGATAATGTTGACTGCAACACTCCTGCTTTGGTCTGCCGTGTCCCCAACGGCCGGTCTACCCCACTTACACTGAATTCTGAAGGAGTAGCGGCCGTGTCCCGCACTCGGTACCCCCGTAATCTTCCGGCTGTCGCCCTGGCCGCCGGCCTCGCGCTCGCAGTCTCGGCATGTGGCGGGGAGGCCGCGGACACCGCCGCGCCCGCCGCCAGCGCCTCGTCGGCGCAGCTCAACCCGAACGCCGACCTCTCCAAGCAGAGCATCACCATCTCCGTCTGGGACGGCTACACGCCCAAGGAACTGGCCACCGAGGTCAAGGAGAAGCTCAAGACCGAGCTCAAGGTCACCCTGCACGACACCAACGAAGTGATCATGGCGAAGCTCACCGGCGGCGCCGACACCGGTCTCGACGTGGCCTTCGTCTCCGGTCAGTACGCCCAGGCCCTCAACGAGGCCGGCCTGCTCGAGCCGCTCCACCCCGAGCTCATCCCGAACCTGGCGAACCTCTACCCCGAGGCCAAGGAACTCTCCTACGACAAGGGCAACGTCTTCTCGGTCCCCTACACCTGGGGCACCACCGGTATCTGCTACCGGACCGACCTGGTGAAGACCGCCCCGACGAGTTGGAACGATCTCCTCAACCCGCCGGAGGAAGCGGTCAAGAAGGTCACCATGATGACCACCGAGCGCTGGCTGGCCCTGCCCGCCATCAAGGCGCTCGGCTACTCGGTCAACACCAAAAGCGACGAGGAGATCGCCAAGGTCAAGGAGGCGCTGCTGAAGGCCAAGCCGAAGCTGCTCGCCTACGACGACACCACCTTCGGCGAGAGGCTCAAGACCGGCGAGGCCGTGATGGTCGAGGCGTGGGACGGCTGGTGCCCGACCACCGAGAAGAACATCAAGTTCGTGGTGCCCAAGGAGGGCAGCGATCTGTGGGTGGACACCATGGTCGTGTTGAAGTCCTCCAAGAACAAGGAGGCGGCACACGCCTTCATCAACTACATCCTGGACCCGAAGGTGCACGGCTGGGCCGCGGAGAACATCCTCTACAAGGTCCCGAACAAGGCCGCGATGGACGCGATGAACGCCGAGCTCAAGGCCGCCAACGCGCCGCTGCAGATGAGCCCGTCCGACCTGCTCAAGGGTGAGTCGATCATCGACCTGGGTGAGGACTCGCTGAAGTTCACCAGGCTCGCGACCGAGGTCGCGGCCCAGCAGTGACACGCTCCACCGCTTCCGGCGCGTCCGTGCGATCACGGGCGCGCCGATCGCGTGCCCTGGGAAGGCTCGTCTTCCTGGGGCCCGGACTGACATACCTGATCGTCCTGCTGCTGATCCCGCTGGCGTTGCTCATCAGCTTCACGGTGTTCCGCAGGGGCCGCTTCGGCGGCGTGGTCTACGAGCCGACGGGCGAGAACTTCACCCGCCTGCTCGACCCCCTCTATCTCGACGTGCTGGTCGGCTCGCTGAAGCTGGCCGCGATCGCCACGCTGATCGCCCTGCTGGTCGGCTACCCGACGGCCTACCTGATCGCCCAGCTGCCGCGGAAGTGGAAGACGATCGCGCTGGTCGCGGTCGTGCTGCCGTTCTGGACCAACTTCCTGGTGCGCATCTACGCCTGGATCGTCCTGCTGAGCGGTCCCGGGCTGGTCAACACCACCCTGATGGACCTGGGACTGATCGACAAGCCGCTGGAACTGCTCTACAACCAGGGCACGATCGTCACCGGCCTGGTGTACTCCTACCTGCCGCTGATGGTCCTGCCGTTGTACGCGGCGATCGAGAAGCTGGACCCGCAGCTCCGCGAGGCGTCGGCCAACCTCGGCGCCGGACCCGTCCGCACGTTCGCCTCGGTGACGCTGCCGCTGACCCTGCCGGGCGTGCTCACCGGTTGCCTGTTCGTGTTCGTACCGAGCTTCGGCAACTTCATCATCCCCGAGCTGCTCGGCGGTGGCCGTTCCATCATGGTCGGCAACCTGATCAGGGACCAGTTCCTCAAGGCACGCGACTGGCCGTTCGGGTCCACCCTCGCACTGGCGCTGATCGCCGTGCTGATCGTCCTGCTGCTGGCGCAGGCATGGAGTGCCCGACGTGCGTAGACCCCGACTGCTGTACGTCCCCTTCTGGGCGACCTACGTCTTCCTCTACGCGCCGATCGTCGTGCTCGTCGTGATGTCCTTCAACTCCGGTGAGTCCCCCTACGTCTACGAGGGCTTCGGCCTGAAGTGGTACGGCGCGCTCGCCGAGAACGCCGCGATCCGTGAGGGCCTGGTCAACACTCTGATCGTCGCGGTGGGCTCCACGGTGCTGGCCACGGTGCTCGGCACCCTGCTGGCCGTGGGCCTGGCCCGCCACACCAGATCGCGGGCGCTCGACGCGCTCGGCGTGCTGCCGGCCGTGCTGCCCGACCTGGTGCTGGGCATCGGCCTGCTGGTGTTCTACGCCATGATCAAGTCGACGCTCGGGCTGCACTCGGTGCTGCTGGCGCACACGGTGTTCGGCATGGCGTTCGTGACCGCGGTGGTCCGCACCCGGCTCACCCACGCCGACACCTCCCTGGAGGAGGCGTCCAGGGACCTGGGCGCGACGCCGTTCACCACGTTCGTCCGGATCACCCTGCCGCAGCTGGCGCCGGGCATCCTGGCCGGCGCGCTGCTCGCGTTCACCCTCTCGATCGACGAGTTCGTCATCGCGTTCTTCACGGCGGCGCCCACCACGCCGACCCTGCCCATCGTCATCTACTCAATGGTCCGCTTCGGGGTCACCCCCGAGATCAACGCCCTGGCCACGCTGCTGCTGCTCGTGAGCTTCACCGCGGTGATCGTGACCCAGCGGATGACCCGACTGACGGAGTCGCTGTCCTAATGCTGAAGATCACCGGTGTCAGCCGTCGGTTCGGTGACGTCACGGCGCTGTCGGACGTCTCCCTGGAGATCCGGCAGGGCGAGTTCTTCGCGTTGCTCGGTCCCAGCGGCTGCGGTAAGACGACACTGCTGCGGATCCTGGCGGGCTTCGAGTCGCCCGACGAGGGCACCGTCACGCTCGACGGCGACGACCTGCTCGGCCGGGCGGCCCACCGCCGCCCGGTCAACCTGATGTTCCAGTCGTACGCGCTCTTCCCGCACATGACCGTGGCCAAGAACGTCGCGTACGGCCTGGAGCGGGAGAAGCTGGGCAGGGCGGAGATCCGCCGCCGGGTCGACGAGGTCCTGGAGAAGGTCGGGCTGGCGGCCATGGCCGGGCGCAAACCGCAGCAGCTCTCCGGCGGTCAGCGCCAGCGGGTCGCGCTGGCCCGCGCGATCGTCAAGCGGCCGCGCCTGCTGCTGCTGGACGAGCCGCTGTCCGCGCTGGACAAGAAGGTACGCGCGGAGATGCAGCTGGAGCTCAAGCGACTCCAGAACGAGGTCGGCATCACCTTCGTCGTGGTCACCCACGACCAGGAGGAGGCCATGTCGCTGGCCGACAGGATCGCGGTCTTCAACGCCGGCGGGGTCGAGCAGGTGGACGCCCCGGTGGAGCTGTACGAGCACCCGCGCACGCCGTTCGTCGCCGGCTTCGTGGGGGCCAACAACATCTTCGAGGGCAGGGCCTGCTCGGTCGGCCTGGCCGCCGAGGAGCTCGGCATCCTTCCCGGGAACTCGGGCCTGCCCGATGGCACGTCCGCGTTGCTCGCCGTACGGCCGGAGCGGATCAGGCTGGACGACCAGGGCAAGGGCGTGCTGAGCGGCGAGGTGGTCGACGTGAGCTTCTACGGCGGCATCTCGCACGTGTCGGTACAGGTGAGCGGGCGCCGGCAGCCCGTGCTGGTGGCCACCCAGGGGGCCACCCAGGTCCAGACGGGGTCTGAGGTGGCGCTCGGCTGGGCGGAGGGGGACGGAGTGCTGATCCCTCAATGAGACGAGTTGAGCGGGTGGTTCGTCGCGGTCCTGGCGTAGTCGAGGATGAGTTCCGCCGCCTCCTGCGGGCCGATCACCGGGTGGCGGGCCGTTATGCGATAGCCGTACGCATCCTCGAGCGCGACCAGGTTGCGGGCGATGAGCAGGGAGTCGCCCGACAGCGTGAAGGTCTCCAACGCGGCCCCGGTGTCCAGGATGCTCTGGTAGAGCGAGACCTGGCGATCGTAGAGGGTGGTCAGCAGCAGGGCGTACATCCTGTTGCGGGGCGCGGCTCCGCCGAGCTCGTTGAGCAGCCGGACGTCCGGGTCGTCCGGACCGTGCGGCAGCCCCGAGCGGACGGTCACGACAAGCTTCTCCGCGGGGTCACGCATGCCTTTGATCCGCTTGAGCCGCTGCTCGTAGAAGCGCTCCATCCCGGCGTGGTGGGCGTCGACCAGCAGTTCGCTGAGACGCGGGTAGTGATACAGGACGGCCCCGGAGGTGAGCCCGGCCTCCTCCGCGACATGGTTGAGGTGCACTCCCTCGGTGCCGTGCCGGATGATCGCCCGATGTGCGGCCGCGATGAGATCCAGGCGCCGGTCCGCCCGTCCCTTGCGCGTCATATTCCCCCGCTCATTGAAAACCACGCTCTGTGCCGGGGTCCATAGTGACCGTTTTCCAGGTTTTTTGCTAGCCGAGAATTTCACCATTCTTCAAAAGCCGCAACCTCTAGACGTAAGGAGGCGTGATGTCCCTCACGATCCTGTTCATGCCGGAGAGCGCCTACGGGCCGACGAACAACTGCATCGGCATCGGTGACATTCTTCGTAAGCGTGGGCATAGAGTCGTTTTCGCAGCTGAGGCCTCCTGGAAGGGGAAATTGGAGGCCCTCGGATTCGAGGAGGACCTGGTCGATCTCGCGCCGCCGACCGAAGAGGAACAGGACCCCGGGCAGTTCTGGAAGGACTTCATCAGGGACACCGCGCCGGAATACCGGAAGTCGACTCTGGAGCAGCTGGAGACGGTCACCAAGCCGATCTGGGAGGCGCTTATCGACGGCGCCAAGTACTGCGAGCCGCAGTTGAAGGAGATTATCGAGCGCGTCCGGCCGGACGTCATCGTCGAGGACAACGTCATCACCTTCCCGGCGCTGCTGACGGCGGGCAAGCCGTTCGTCCGGATCGTCTCCTGCAACCCGCTGGAGGTGCGCGGCGAGGGCGTCGCCCCGGTCTTCTCCGGGCTGCCCGCCGACGACCGGTCGCAGTGGGGTGCCTTCAACGCCGAGTACGACCGCACCCACCGCGAGATCTGGACCGCCTTCAACGAGTGGGTCGTCGAGCAGGGCGCCGACCCGCTGCCGGACCTGGACTTCATCCACGAGGGTGACCTCAACCTCTACGTCTTCCCCGAGATCGCCGACTACGTCGACGCCCGGCCACTGGGCGACTCCTGGCACCGCCTGGACTCCTCGGTGCGCGAGACGGACGGCGGCTTCGAGCTCCCCGCGTCGCTGGCCGACCGGGACGGCTCGCTGGTCTACTTCTCGCTGGGCTCGCTCGGCTCGGCGGACGTCGCGCTCATGCAGCGGACCATCGACGTGCTGGCCACCACCCCGTACCGCTTCATCGTCTCGATGGGTCCGCTGCACGAGGAGATCAAGCTGGCCGACAACATGTGGGGCGCCGAGTTCGTCCCGCAGACCAAGATCATTCCTATGGTCGACCTGGTCATCACGCACGGCGGCAACAACACCACCACCGAGGCGCTGCACTTCGGCAAGCCGATGATCCTGCTGCCCCTGTTCTGGGACCAGTACGACAACGCGCAGCGCGTCCACGAACTCGGCTACGGTGTGCGCCTGTCCACCTACACCTTCTCCGACGAGGAGCTGACCGGCGCGCTGGACAGGCTTCTGGGCGACGGCGCGCTCCGTGAGCGCCTGGCAGCCGCGGGCGAGGAGATCCGCGGGCGGGACGGCCTGCGCAGGGCGGCCGACCTGATCGAGCAGGCCGGGGCCTGACGGCTCTCCGCACCACCACGATGAGGGAAGTTCCATGGGCAAGTTGATCAATCCGGCGACCGGCGAGATCCTGGGGGAGGTCGCCGACACCCCGGTCGAGGAGGTGGCCGCCGCCGTGCGGCGGGCCCGCGTGGCGTTCCGGGAGTGGAGCGCCGCGACGCCGGCCGAGCGGGCCAGGGTGCTGCTGCGCTTCGCCGATCTCGTCGAGGCCGACGCCGAGGAGCTCACCCGGCTGGAGGTCATCGAGACGGGCAAGCCCGCGGCGGTCTTCCGCGACGGCGAGCTGCCGTTCGCGGCGGACAACCTCCGCTTCTTCGCCGGGGCGGCCCGCTCGCTGGACGGCACCGGTGCGGGGGTGCTCAGCTCCGGCTACACCTCGCTGCTGGTGCGTCGTCCGGTCGGTGTCGTCGGATCGATCGCCCCGTGGAACTTCCCCCTGGTCATGGCGGTGTGGAAGATCGGTCCCGCGCTCGCCGCGGGGAACGCGGTGGTCATCAAGCCCGCACCGCAGACGCCGGGCACCACGTTGCGGATGGCCGAGCTGTTCGCCCGTGCCGGCGCGCCCGAAGGGCTGCTCCAGGTGGTGCTGGGCGGTGCCGAGGTGGGCGAGGCCCTCGTCACCGACCCCGGCGTCGACATGGTGAGCGTCACGGGCTCCACCGCGACCGGCCGCGCGGTCATGCGCGGCGCCACGGGCTCCCTGAAGCGGGTCCACCTGGAGCTCGGCGGCAAGGCTCCGGCGCTGGTCTTCGGTGACGCGGACCTGTCCGAGATGGCCAGGGGCGTCGCGATGGGCGCCACCTACAACACCGGCCAGGACTGCACGGCCGCGACTCGCGTCTACATCTCCCGGGAGGTGTACGACGAGGCGGTCGAGGCGCTGCACGCGACGCTGGCGCGGATCAGTGTGGGCGACCCCTGGGATCCGGCCACCGACATCGGCCCGCTGATCTCCGAGGGGCACCGCGACCGCGTGCACGGCTTCGTGGAGCGTTCCGTCGCCGCGGGCGCCTCCGTGCTCTGCGGCGGTGCCCCGCTCGAAGGGCCCGGGTTCTACTACCCGCCCACCCTGGTTTCCGGCGCGACCCAGGACAGTGAGATCGTTCAGGGTGAACTTTTCGGTCCGGTACTGATCGCCCTGCCCTTCGACGGAGAGGACGAGGCGGTCCGGCTGGCCAACGACACCGTCTACGGGCTGGCCTCATCGGTCTGGTCCAGGGACGTGGCCAGGGCACTGCGCGTGTCGCATCGGCTCGACGTGGGCGTGACCTGGGTGAACGACCATCTGCCCATCGCCTCTGAGGCGCCGCACGGCGGGGTCAAGGGGAGCGGCTTCGGCAAGGACATGAGTCAGGAGGCGGTTGGGGAATACTCTGTGACCCGCCACCTGATGATCAAGCACCAGGCTCCGGAGGTGAAGGATTCCTTCCGGCCGGCCTGAAAACTTTGTAGCCGTATGTCCTTTTTGCGGGGATTTGTCGGCATTTACTCCATTCGAAGTGACATAAAGGATGTGCTCAAATTGCTTTCGCCGCTTCCAAATCCGGCGAGGGGTTACGTAGGCCAGTGATGACACAAGACCGCCGGAGCCACCGCGCGTCAGGGGTGGGCAGTCGACTCCTGCCGGCGAACTGGCGCGTGCGTCCCCGTCTGGTCGCGCTGATCCTGCTCCCGACCGCCGCGGCCGTCCTGCTCACCGGACTTCAGCTGACCACCGCCCTCGCCACGGCCGGCGAGTACCGCCGGATGACCGAGGTCGCCTCACTGGTCGAGTCGCTCGGCACGCTCGCCCACGAGATGGCCGAGGAGCGCGACCTCACCGCCTGGTACGCCGCCGGCGCCACGCGTTCCCGGCTCACCAAGGTCAGGGAACAGCGCGGGGTGGTCGACCGGAGCAGCAAGCAAACGCTGACCGCCATGGAGGCCCTCGACGAGTCGCAGGCGGCCCGCGTCCGTACCGAGGTCGCCCAGATCCGCCGCTGGCTCGACGGTCTCCCCGGCCTGCGCAGGCTGATGACCGACGGCAGCGTGCTGCCCCGGGCGGCCCTCGGCATGTACTCGCGGATGATCTCCGACTTCATCACCCTCCACGACGACCTGGGCCGCAGCGGCGGCGACGAGCGCCTCATCGGTGACGCGCTCGCGCTGGGCGCGCTGACCCGGGCCAAGGAGCAGGTCGCCAGGCAGCGGGGCACCCTCCTGGTCAGCTTCCTGGACGGCAAGTTCGACTTCGACGACCCCGCCGACCTGCTGGGCGCGTACCGGAGCCAGCAGAGCGAGGAGAACGCCTTCCGGGCGACCGCCTCGGCCGCCGACATCAAGCGCTTCCGCGACGTGGTCAACGGCCCCAAGATCGACCAGGCCGACTCCATGCGGGCTCTCGTCATGTCCCTCATGCGGGAGAACAAGCCGCTGGAGCGGATCGGCGGCGGCTGGCTCAGGAGCGCCGACACCTGGTACGCCGCCTCCTCCGCGATCGTGGACAACATGCGGACCGTCGAGCGCGGCCTGTCGGCCGCGGTGGTCGCCCGCAGCCAGGAGATGGAGAGCGCCGAGCAGCGCAGCGCCGCGATCTCCGGTGTCTCAATCCTGGTCCTGCTGGTCCTGATCCTGCTCATCACCGCCTGGGTGGCCGGCACGCTGGTCCGGCCGCTGCGCAAGCTGCGCAGCGAGGCGCTTGAGGTGGCCGACACCCGGCTGCCCGAGACCGTCCGGGTGCTGCGGGAGTCCGGAGACCACGCTCCGAACATCGAGGTGCCCTCCATCGGGGTGGCCTCCCGAGACGAGATCGGGGAAGTGGCCAGGGCCTTCGACGAGGTCCACCGCGAGGCCATCCGGCTGGCGGGTGACGAGGCCCGCCTGCGAAGCAACATCAACGCGATGTTCGTCAACCTCTCCCGGCGCACCCAGTCGCTGGTGGAACGCCAGATCGACCTCATCGACGACCTGGAGCAGGGTGAGCAGGACGAGGGCCGCCTCGGCAGCCTCTTCAAGCTGGACCACCTGGCCACCCGCATGCGCCGGAACTCCGAGAACCTCCTGGTCCTCGCCGGTCAGGAGCAGAGCCGCCGGTGGAGTGAGCCGGTTCCGCTCAGCGACGTCGTCCGCGCCTCGCTGTCGGAGGTGGAGAACTACGAGCGGGTGAACCTCCGGGTCGAGTCGGGCATCTCGATCATCGGCCAGGCCGTCAACGACATCGTCCACCTGGTCGCGGAGCTCGTCGAGAACGCGATCTTCTTCTCGCCGCAGGACACCAAGATCACGGTGACCAGCAACGGCAACGAGATGGGCGCCGTCATCCTGGCGGTCACCGACGCGGGCATCGGCATGAGCGACGAGGAACTGGCCGAGGCCAACCGCCGGCTGGCCGAGCCACCCGCGGTGGACCTGTCGGTCTCCCGCCGGATGGGCCTGTTCGTGGTCGGCCGCCTGGCCATGCGCCACGGGATCAGGGTCCAGCTCAGGCGCCCGGAGACCGGTGGCCTGAGCGCCGTCGTACTCCTGCCGGTGCAGGTGGTGGCCCAGGGCGCGGGGGTGCCCGAGATGGCGATGGCCGGACAGGGCGGCATGCCGTCCGGTTCCTTCGGCGGTCCCGCGAACTCGTTCTCCTCGGTGAACCCCGACCCGTTCGGCTCCACTCCGAACGCGGACCCGTTCGGGACCGGCGCCGGGCGCGGTGGCCGATCGCCGGTCGGCCTCGGGCAGCCCGCCCAGACGCCTCCCCAGGTGCCGGCACCGATGTCCGGAGATCTCTGGTCGGGGCCGGTGGTGCCCGCCTCCGCGGTGGAGGACCTGTGGTCGTCGCCGCTGGCGTCGACCCCGGCGCCGTCGTTCCCCTCGGCCTGGCCCGAGACCCCCTCGTCCGATCTGTGGACACCGCAGCGGCTGGAGCCGGTGGAGAACACCCAGGCCCTTCCCGTGGTCGAGGTCTCGCCGACGGAACCGGAGCCGGAGGAGTTCCTGCCGATCTTCGCGGCGGTGGGGTCCGACTGGTTCCGCAGCAGCACGTCCGTCGCACCCGAGCCGGAGCAGGAGGCGGAGCCCGATCCCGAGCCTGTCGCCGAGGCCAGGCCCCGGCTGCTGGAGCAGCGGGTCAGGCGGGGCCCGCAGGGACTGGAGACCCAGAACTTCCCGCAGATCTCGCACCCCACGCCGCAACCCCAGCAGCAGGGGCAGCCGCCGCAGCAGCAGGCACAGCCGCCCAGACCGGCTGCGCCCGCGGCCGACAGGCAACCGTGGAGCACCCCCTCGGACCAGGGCTGGGCGGCCGCGGAGGTCGCCAAGAAGCCGGTGGAGGGCGGCGTGACCGGATCGGGCCTTCCCAAGCGGGTGCCCAAGGCGAACCTCGTTCCCGGAGCCGCCTCGGCGGCACCGGCTGCGCCGGCCCCCCCGATGCCGCCGATGTCGGCGGATCGGGTGCGCAGCCGCCTGTCCAGTTTCCAGCAAGGCGTACGGCAGGGACGCGCTGAGATGAGCGAGCGTGCCAAGGCCGTCGAGGGAGAGAACCAGCAGTGAACAACCAACTCAGCCAGGCCGCCCGCGGCTTCAACTGGCTGATCACCGAGTTCGTCAAAGAGATGCCCGGAGTGGCGCACGCGGTGATCGTCTCCGCGGATGGGCTCCCGCTGGCCTACTCCCAGGGATTTCCCAAGGACCGGGCGGACCAGCTCGCCGCGATCACGGCCGGTCTGATCAGCCTCACCCAGGGTGCCTCACGGGTCTTCGAAGGCGGTCCTGTGGCACAGACAGTGATCGAGATGCAGCGGGGCCTCCTGCTGACCATGTCGATCAGCGATGGTTCCGCGCTGGCCGTACTGGCCTCGCCGGACTGTGACATGGGCCTGGTGGCCTACCAGATGACACTGCTCGCAGAGCGTGCCGGGCAGGCGCTTACGCCTGCGCTACGGGCCGAACTGCAGTCGGTTCAGCGATAGGGGGGTGATATGGACGCACCAGGTTGGCGTGGGCCGGGGGAGGAACCCCAGAACACGTCTCAGGCCAAGAGCGGGCGAGACCGGTTGATTCGCCCGTACGCTGTGACCGGGGGCAGGACCGCCCCCCGGATGCAGCTAGCTCTTGAGGCACTGGTCTCCTCGGCGACGTTGGCGGGAGTGGATCCCGCCACGCTCTCCACGGAATATCAGGCGATCATTTCGCTGTCCCGGCAGGTGCGCTCGGTCGCCGAGCTCTCTGCCCTGTTGCGCATGCCACTCGGCGTGACCCGGGTACTGATCGCGGACATGGCAGCCGAGGGCCTGGTGCAGATCCATCAGCCGTCGCTGGATGCGGGTAAGCCGGATCTCAATTTGCTTGAAAGGGTGCTCAGTGGGCTTCGCAGGCTCTGACGCCGGGATGACGTCGACGAAGATCGTCGTCGCCGGCGGGTTCGGTGTCGGCAAGACGACCTTTGTCGGCGCGGTCTCCGAGATCATGCCGCTGACCACGGAGGCGGTGATGACAGAGGCCAGCGCGGACGTCGACGACCTCTCGCACATCCCGACAAAGCGAACCACCACGGTCGCCATGGACTTCGGCCGGGTCTCGCTGGACCGCGACCTGATCCTGTACCTGTTCGGTACGCCGGGTCAGCACCGGTTCTGGTTCATGTGGGACGACCTCGTGAAGGGCGCGATCGGTGCGATCGTGCTCGTCGACACCCGGCGGCTGGCCGACAGCTTCCCGGCGATCGACTACTTCGAGGAGGCCGGACTACCGTTCGTCGTGGCCCTCAACGGGTTCGGCGGATCGCACATCCACGGAGAGGAGGAGGTGCGGGAGGCTCTGACGATCTCCCCGCACATCCCCGTCGTCCGGACCGACGCCCGGTCCAGGGACGCGGTGAAATCGACCTTGATCACCCTGGTCGAGCACGTCCTCACCCTCAGGGTCTGATCTCCTGACGCGGGTCTCGCCCCTTCGAAGGGGCGAGACCCGCGTCTTTTTTCCCGCGACCATCGATTTCACGATGGTCGTTTCTTTTCTGTGCGGAAAGCGGATGAAACAGCGGCGGCCGGTGACGTGAGCCTCACGTCGCCGGCCGCCGCTGTTTCGCGAGCCCGATGCCGGCCTTTACGCCGGCTCTGAATAGGCTCCTGAATAGAACTCTAGATAGGCAGGGCCTCGACAATCGAGGCGCCACCGGGCAGTTCCACCTGCCGACTGAGCCGGAAACCGGACTTGCCCAGGAGTTCGGCGTACTCGGAGGTGCTGCGTTCCATGCCCTCGCCGAAAAGGGCGAGCATTCGCATGTCGATGTCCTTACTGATGTGCGGCCTGTCGCCGTCCGGCACCACGGCCTCGACCAGGAGCACTCGGCCGTCGTCGGAGACGGCCTCCCTGACATTGCCCAGAATCCGCACCGAGTCCTCGTCGGACCAGTTGTGGATCACACTGCTCAGCAGGTAGGCGTCCGCCCCGCCGGGCACCGAGACGAAGAAGTCGCCGTCCACGAATTTGCACCGGCCTTCAAGACCGGCCTCGGCGAAGAAGTCCCTGGCCGTGCTGACCACCTGTTCCTGGTCGAACAGCACGCCGTCCAGATCTGAGTGTGCCTTCAGGACGGCGGCCAGGATGTGCCCCTTGCCGCCGGCCACGTCCACCAGGATCCGCACCCCGGAGAAGTCGTAGCGGGAGGCCACGGCGTCCGCGAACGGCTGGGCCCTGACCGTCATGTAGTCGTTGAACAGCGCGCCGGCCCCGGGGTTGGCCCTCAGATAGCCGTAGAGGTGCCCGTGCCGTTCGACGAAGCCCGACCTGCCGGTGCGCACGGTCTGCGGGACCATGCCCATGCCGTACCAGAAGCCCTCCTCGGAGATCATCCGTATGGCGGGGCGGAGCGAGCCGGGCAGGTCGGCGCGGAGGGTGGCACCCGCCTCGGTCAGCTCGTAGGTGCCGGGCGCCGTGGTCGCGACCATGCCCATGGCGGCGAGCTGGCGGAGCACCCTGCCGAGCGCGGAGGCGTCGGCGCCGCAGCGCAGTGCGAGCTCGTCAACGCTCAGGGCGCCGTCTCGCAGGTGGTCGGCGCAGCCCAGTTCGGCCATCGTGGCCAGGGCGGCGAAACGGGAGACGCCACCGATCGCATCCCAGACCGGTGCCTGTGGGTGGCTCATGGAAATCCTCTCTGCGATGTGCGGTCCCGAGGGAGGACCACCACGCTTCGGCGGACGTTTTGAAGAGGGCTTCAGGAGGTCGAGGGCGACGGGCTCCGCATGCCGCGCACCAGGCGGCCGACCTCGGCGCGCAGGTGCACGAAGTCGGGGTGCTCGCGGGTGGTGATCTGGTCGCGCGGTCCCGGCAGGTCCACGCGCAGGTCACCGACGATCCCGGCGGGGGCCTTGGACAGGACCACGACGCGGTCACCGACGTAGACGCTCTCGTCGATGTCGTGGGTGATCAGCACGATGGTCATGTTGTGCAGGTTGCGGACCCGCAGGGTCAGGTCCTCTAGGTCCTCACGGGTCTGGGCGTCCACGGAGCCGAAGGGTTCGTCCATCAGCAGCAGGGCCGGGCGGTAGGCCAGGGCGCGGGCGATGGACACCCTCTGCTGCATGCCCCCGGAAAGTTGCCACGGGTACTTGGCCGCGGCGCCGTCCAGGCCGACCTCCTCCAGGGCCTCCATCGCCGCCTGTCCGCGTTGCCGCTTGTCCATTCCCTTACGGCGCAGTGGGAGCGAGACGTTGTCGACCACCGACATCCAGGGGAACAGGGAGCGGCTGTAGTCCTGGAAGACCACGGCCAGGTTGTCGGGGGTCTGCTCGACCTGGGCGCCGTTGAGCGTGACCTGGCCGCCGCTGGGCCGTAGCAGTCCCGCGATGGAGCGCAGCAGTGTGGACTTGCCGCATCCGGAGGGGCCGACGATGCACACCAGTTCACCCTGGGCGACCTTCAGGTTGATGCCGCCCAGCGCGTTGTGGGCGCTCGGCCCGCTGCCGTAGGTGTGGGACAGATTCGTGATCTCAAGCACAGCAGGTCCTCAGGTCGTCTGCTTGGCGGAGCGGTGCCAGGACAGGACACGTCGCTCGGCCGCCAGGAACGCCGAGTTGAACACGTATCCCAGGATGCCGAGCACCACGATGGTTCCCCACACGCCGGAGAAGTCGTATGACCTCTGGGCGTCCAGAAGCTGGAAGCCGATCCCGTCGGTGCTGCCGACCAGTTCGGAGAGCACCATGAGGATCAGCGCCAGTGACAGGCTGACCCGGAGCCCGGCGAAGATCTTCGGCATGGCCGAGGGCAGGATGATCCGGAACAGCCGCTCACCGCTCGACAGCCCGAAGACCCTGGCGGTGTCCAGGTGCTGGCGGTCGACCTGCCGCGCCCCCTCGGAGGCGTTGATCAGGATCGGCCAGACGATGCCGAACGCGATGAAGCTGATCTGCATCCGGGGGCCGATGGCCAGCAGCGCCATGAAGAAGGTGAGCAGCATGGGCGGCGGGATGGCGCGGGCGAACTGCACCAGGGGGTCGATGAAACGGAAGAGCAGCGGGGAGCGGCCCAGGGCGACCCCGAGGACGATCCCGACGACCCCGGCCAGCACCCATCCGGCCAGCAGCCGGCCGATGCTCACCGGGATGTTCGTCAGCGCCGCGTCGGTCAGCCAGAGCCGCTCCGCGGGGCCGGTCAGCCACATCGTGTACATGCTGGTCGCGATCTGCGACGGCGGCGGGAAGCTCAGCATCTCGATGCCGCGGGTGATCAGCTCCCACAGCAACAGCACGACGGGCACCGGCCACAGCCGGACCACGCCGCGCAGCAGGCCGTTCATCAGACCACCTCCGTACGGGCGGTGTGCCAGCGGAAGATCCGCCGTTCCGCGAGCACGAACAGGCCGTTGGTGATCACGCCGATGATCCCGGCCCAGATGGCGGCGGCGATGATGTACTCCACCGCGTCCGCGCTGCCGCCGCTCTCCAGGACGTAACTGCCGATGCCCTGGGCGCCGCCGCCGAGCAGTTCCGCGCTGATCGCCACGATGAGCGCGATCGCCGACGCCAGCCGGACACCGGTGGCGATGAAGGGCGCCGTGCTCGGCAGGGAGACGCGCCACAGCACGGCCGACTTCCCGAACCCGAAGCTGCGGAGCGTCTCCTTGGCGAGCGGGTCGACGTCCTTGAGGCCGTACATCGTGTTGATCAGCACGGGCCAGGTCGCCGCGTAGACGATCAGGGTGACCTTCATGTCGAACCTGTCGGAGAACACGGCGAGCGCCAGCGGGATCAACGCGATCGACGGAATCGGGCGCAGGAACTCGAGGATCGGCCGGAGCGCGCTCTCCACCCGGGGCAGGCTGCCGAGCAGGAATCCGGCGGGTACGGCGAGCGCGACCGTGAGCAGCAGTCCAAGAGCCCAGGCCCCGAGGGTCGAGGCGACGTCGGAGAGGAACTCGCCGTCGGTCACGAGTGCGGTTGCTCGACCCAGCACTGTGGAGGCCAGCGGGAAAACGAGCGGATCGATCAACCCGGTCCGGCCCGCGACCTCCATGACGCAGAACAGCCCTGCGACGCCGAGGGCGCCACAGAGCAGTCTGTTGTCGAGCGGGTTGTGCCGTGTCACCCGAGGTTGCCGGGAAGGAGGGTCTTGGCCTGGATCGGGCTCTTCAGGTAACCCTGCTCGACCATCAGATCGGCGACCCGCTGCAGGCGGGTCTCGTCAAGGCTGGTCGGGAAGGATCCGAGGGTGATCACGGCGGCGGTCGCAGCGTCGATCTTGGTGTAGGTCGGCAGGATCTGCTCGACGGCCTTGCGGTCGGTGGCGGAGATCTGCTGGGCCTTGGCGATCGCCCGCTGGAAGGCGGCGACGGTCTTGGGGTTCTCGGTGGCGAAGCTCTCCATGACGACCACACCGGCGATGGGGAAGTCCGCCGTGGAGTCGACCATCGTGTCGGCGAGCTTCTGGGCGCCGAGGTTCTTCTGCACCGCGGTCAGGGCCGGCTCGGTCATCCAGGCCGCGTCGACGACCTTGTTGGCCAGCTGGGCGCCCATCTCGGGGAAGGGGAACTCCAGGAACTGCACGTCGGCCTCGGTGAGGCCGTGCGTCTTGAGCACCGAGGTCACCGCCAGGGTGCCGATGTTCTTCTTGCTGTTGACCGCGATCTTCTTGCCCTTGAGGTCGGCGGGCGTCTTGATCGAGGAGTCCTTGGGCACCATGAGGTTGAACGAGTTCGGCGCGGCCTGGTAGAGGTCTGAGATGATCTTCATCTTGTTGCCGGCCGCGACGGCGAGGAAGGCCGAGACGTAGTTGGTCTGGGTGGCGTCCAGAGACCCGCCGATGAGGGACTGCTGGGCCTGGGCTCCGCCGACCACCGGTTCGATGGTGACGGTGAGTCCCTCGTCCTTGAAGTAGCCCTTGTCCTTGGCGATGTAGAGCGCGGCCGAGTCGGGGATCGGCAGCGCGCCGATCTTGATCTGAGTCTTCTCCAGACCATCCGCGTTCGCGGCGGTGGTGTCAGTGGACTTGTCGGAACCTCCGCAGGCGCTCAGCACCAGGGCGGCGGTGACTCCTGCGATGACGGCCCGGCTCGCAAGTGTGAACCTCATGGGTCTCCTTAGCTGCATTAGCTGCATTTGACCGCCCCTGCCGGAACTCGCGGTGACTCATCGGGCGACATGAAGGGGGTCCCGGGAGGCATGTTGGTCAAGGGGGGGTTTGCCGACCGCGGATCAGAGTAGCGGAGTAGATCAGTCAAATTACAAATATCACCCCTTTCGCCCCTATCGCCCCGAAGCTACAAAGCAGGCATACGCCACCCAGTTGCCACACCCGTAACAATCAACAGATAGATCCGCATAGCGGGCATAAGCAAAGATGTCAATAAATCTGTTTCGCAACTTTGTGGAAGTTTGTGGTTACGGGGCGGAGAGTCATCGCCCGATTACGGACGTGGTGTGCCCGTTCGGTGGGAAATGTGAGTTATGTGCTGTTGGCCGAACTCATCCGGCTGTGCTCCAATAACCCCTACCCCATGGATGCGTCGGCGTCACTCGCACATCATTGCGTGACGCGATCCCCTCCAAGCAGACGATCCGAGGAGAGGCAGCGGAGGCCAGTGAGGACAGCGTCAATCCCCAGCGAACGCGAATCCGGGCTGGCACCTGCCCTGGGATTCGACAACCAGGGGGGGCAGCCGCAGAGCGGCCCGGGCCAGGACCGGGACGATTCCGGCTCCGAGAGGTCTGCGAGGAACGGCGGCAAGCTCGCGCTCAAGAACTGGCGGGTGAGATCGCGACTGATCGCGCTCATCGTCATCCCCACGGCCGCCGCGATCGTGCTGGGCGGCCTGCGGGTCACCACCTCGATCAGCAGCGCCGCCGAGTACGAGCGCGTGCGTACCACCGCCGAACTCACCGCGGGCCTGAGCCGCCTGGTCGACGAGCTGCAGATCGAGCGTGACCTGTCGGCCCGGTACGTGGCACAGGGCCGGCTGAGCACCGGCAAGTCGAATCTGCGCAAGCAGTACGAAAGCGTCGATGGCGTCGCCGGCGAGGTGCGCACCCGCATCAACGGCATCATCAACGACAGCGGCGTCATCGAGTCGTTCGGGGCTCGGAGCAGGAATGAGCTCACGCAGATCCGCAGCCGCATCGACGAGCTCAAGAGCCTGCGTGACGCGGCGACGGCCACCCAGCTACCGGCCCAGCCCACGATCGCCGCGTACTCCCGTACCATCACGGACCTGCTCGCCCTGCACGACGAGATCATTCAGGGCGTCGCGGACCAGGAGATCACCGCCAGTGCGGTCGCGTTCGCCGCGCTGGCCAGGGCCAAGGAGCAGGCCTCCAGGGAGCGGGCGAACCTCGCCATCGCCCTCGCCGTCAGGGGGTTCAGCGCGGAAGGCCTGAACGCCATGCTGGCCGCCCGGGCGCAGTTCGACAGCGAGCTCGCGACCTTCCGCTCCGAGGCCTCGGTCGCCCAGCGCCAGCTCTACGACGACACGGTCAGCAGCCAGAAGAAGGACCGCGCGGCGGCCCTGCGCGCCCGCGCCATCTTCCTGGCCCTCAACGGCCAGCCACTGAGGAACGTCGACGTCTCCAGGACCGGACTCGGTGACCAGACGACGTGGTTCGACGCCTCCAGCGACATCATCGAGCGCATGCGCACGGTTGAGGAGCAGGTCGCCGACACCCTCATCACGCAGAGCCGGGTCCTGCAGGAGTCGGAGCAGCGCGGGGCGCTGATCGCCGCCGGGTTGAGCGTGCTGCTGCTCATCTTCGTCCTGATCGTCACCGCGGTCATGGCGCGGTCGCTGGTCAGGCCGCTGCGCAGGCTCCGTACCGAGGCGCTGTCCATCGCCGGTCAGCGTCTCCCCGAGACCGTCCAGAGTATGCGTGAGAGCGGCGAGGTCTCGACCACGGACATCACCCCGATCGGTGTCGCCTCCGACGACGAGATCGGTGAGGTGGCCCGGGCCTTCGACGAGGTCCACCGCGAGGCCGTGCGACTGGCGGGCCAGGAGGCCACGCTGCGGAGCAACGTCAACTCGATGTTCGTCAACCTCTCCCGGCGCAGCCAGACCCTGGTGGAGCGCCAGCTCTCCCTCATCGAGAGCCTGGAGCAGGGCGAGCAGGACGAGGGCCGGCTCGGCAGCCTCTTCCGCCTCGACCACCTCGCCACCCGCATGCGCCGCAACTCGGAGAACCTCCTGGTCCTCGCCGGTCAGGAGCCCGCCCGCCGGTGGAGCCAGCCGGTCCCGCTCATCGACGTGGTCCGCGCCTCGCTGTCGGAGGTCGAGAACTACGAGCGGGTCGACCTGCAGCTGTCCGCGGGCGTGGCCGTGGCCGGAACCTCCGTCAACGACGTCGTCCACCTGATCGCGGAGCTGGTGGAGAACGCGATCTCCTTCTCCCCCAGGGAGACCAAGGTCATCGTCTCCAGCAACCGCATCGACGGCGGCGGCGTGATGGTCTCGGTGACCGACATCGGCATCGGCATGACCGCCGAGGAACTCGCCCAGGCCAACTGGCGACTGGCCAACCCGCCGGTGGTGGACGTCTCGGTCTCCCGCCGGATGGGCCTGTTCGTGGTCGGCCGCCTTGCCCTGCGGCACGGCATCCGAGTCCAGCTCAGGCAGCAGGACAGCGGCGGCCTGACCGCCATGGTCCTGCTCCCGGAGAACCTGCTCGCCGTCACCGCCCGCCCGGGAGGCGGTCCCGGTGCCATGCCGCAGAGCGGAGACTGGGCCGGGTCCATGGCCTCCATGGACCGCCCGCCCGTGCTGGCCAGCCCCGCGGCTCCCCAGATGCCGTCCTTCGCCTCGTTCGAGGCCGCCCACCAGAACTCGTTCGCCTCCTTCGACCTGGGGCAGCAGTTCAACTCCTTCGAGGCCTCGCAGCCTCCCTTCGGCGGTGGCCAGTTCGGGCAGGCACCCGTCGACACCCCATGGCCGGGACAGCTTCCGCCGCCCGGCGCCACCCCCGGTCACGGCTGGCCGGACGCCTCCCAGCCCGACCCCGTCGCGTGGCACCAGGGTCAGGGCACCCCGTCCAGGAACGACGCCGGAACGTGGTCGGGGGGATCGGGCGCGCCCGCGCGCGGTGACGCCCCCGTCTGGCCCGGCGGACAGAACAGGGACGGCGGCTCCGACGTCTGGTCGAGCTCCTCGTTCCGCGGCGGCGACTCCGGAGGCTGGCCGTCCAGCGGCAACTCCGGCCCGTTCGGGCGACGCCCGTTCGACGCGGCGGACAACACCGGCCCGCTGCCGGTGATCCCCGCCTCCTCGCCCATGGAAGAGGCGAAGGAGGAGTTCCTGCCGATCTTCGCGGCCGTCGAGTCCGACTGGTTCAAGAAGGTCGAGCCGGTCCAGGCCGCCGAGGAACGGGGCGAGGAGGTCGAGGCGGCCCAGCCGTCCCAGGCCGTTCAGGAGACCGTCCAGCTCTCACAGCAGGCCGCCGCCCCCCCGCAGGGGAACGGTTGGTCGTCACCCGCCGACGTGGGCTGGCAGGCGGCCAAGGCCGCCAGCGAGCCCTCACTCGGCGGGATCACCGGTTCCGGGCTGCCCAAGCGGGTGCCCAAGGCGAACCTGGTGCCCGGCACGGCCGCGCCCGACCTGGGCGCGGCTCCCCAAACTCCCGCGCTCCGGCCGACGGTCTCCCCGGAGGCGGTGCGCAACAGGCTGGCCAGCTTCCAGCAGGGCGTACGGCAGGGCCGCGCGGCCGCCAGGGGCGGAGCCGCGGACGGACGGCCGTATCCCGACTTCGGACGGGACGTTGAAGGAAACAAGGAGGACCGGTGAGCGAGCTCATCATGGTCGCCAAGGAGGATGACACGTGCGCGAAATGAGCCAGGCCGCCCGGGGGGTCAATTGGCTGATCACTGACTTTGTGAACAACGTCCCAGGTGTGGCGCACACAGTCGTCGTGTCGGCGGACGGTCTGCCGTTGGCGTATTCCGACGGGTTTCCCAGGGACAGGGCGGACCAGCTGGCCGCGGTCGCGGCCGGCCTGATCAGCCTGACCCAGGGCGCCTCGCGGGTTTTCGAAGGCGGTGCGGTCACCCAGACCGTGGTGGAGATGCAACGAGGGCTGCTCCTCATCATGTCCATCAGTGACGGTTCCTGTCTGGC
The DNA here is from genome assembly GCF_040678965.1 of Streptosporangium sp. NPDC049248. Classification (NCBI taxonomy): domain Bacteria; kingdom Bacillati; phylum Actinomycetota; class Actinomycetes; order Streptosporangiales; family Streptosporangiaceae; genus Streptosporangium; species Streptosporangium sp. NPDC049248. The sequence goes on along the minus strand of NZ_JBFAQY010000010.1, from coordinate 125,967 downwards.
GGTGCTGGCCGCCGCCGACTGTGACATGGGACTGGTGGCCTACCAGATGACGATGCTCGTCGAGCGGGCAGGCCAGGTGCTGACCCCGGCCGTCCGCGCGGAACTGCAGTCTTCCCACTCACGGTGACGGCGATGACGCTAGGAGGCTGTCGTGGCAGGCCGCGGCTGGACCGGTGAGGGCGACCCGCACGGCGGGTTTCCCTACCATTCGATGGACGACCCCCACCGGCAACAGGTGGGGCCCTCGCATCTCATGCAGCCGGCGCCGTCGGAGCAGAGCTCCCTCGTCCGTCCGTATGCCGTGACCGGGGGGCGTACCGCCCCCCGGACCCAACTCGCCCTGGAGGCCCTGGTCTCCTCGGCGACCTCCATACATCACGATTTATCCACCCGCACTCCGGAGTATCAGGCGATCAGTGCCCTGTGCCGGCAAGTGCGTTCGGTCGCTGAGATCTCCGCGATGCTCCGCATCCCGCTCGGCGTGACCCGGATCCTGGTCGCCGACATGGCCGCCGAGGGTCTGATCCAGCTGCATCAGCCTCAGCTGGACGCGGGCAAGCCGGATCTCAACCTGCTGGAAAGGGTGCTCAGTGGACTTCGCAGGCTCTAGCCGCGGCGGCGGCCTGTCATCGACGAAAATCGTCGTCGCCGGGGGATTCGGTGTCGGTAAGACCACGTTCGTGGGGGCGGTGTCGGAAATCCTGCCGCTGACCACGGAGGCGGTGATGACCGACGCCAGCGCCGGGATCGACGATCTCGGCCTCACCCCGAACAAGACCACCACCACGGTCGCGATGGACTTCGGCCGGGTCTCGCTGGACCGCGACCTGATCCTGTACCTGTTCGGTACGCCGGGTCAGCACCGGTTCTGGTTCATGTGGGACGACCTCGTGAAGGGCGCGATCGGTGCGATCGTGCTCGTCGACACCCGGCGGCTGGCCGACAGCTTCCCGGCGATCGACTACTTCGAGGAGGCGAAGCTCCCCTTCGTCGTCGCGGTCAACGGGTGGGACGGCAACTACCTGCACGGCGAGGAGGAGGTACGCGAGGCGCTGACGCTGGCGCCTCACATCCCCATCTCCAGGACCGACGCCCGCTCGCGCGACGCGGTGAAGGCCACGCTCATCACGCTTGTGGAGCACGCGCTCACCATGCGAATGGCCGTTCCCGGCTGGGGCCGCTGACCCCGGGAGGGCGTCAGTCGCACCTCCCAGCGGATAGGCTGGGAGGTCGAGTCGCAGACCTGTAGCGCAGAGGCTGGCCAATCACGTGTTCGAGACGCTTTCCGACCGGCTGACATCGGTCTTCTCCTCCCTTCGATCCAAGGGTCGGCTCTCCGAGGCCGACATCGACGCGACCTGCCGCGAGATCCGCATCGCGCTCCTCGAGGCCGATGTCGCGCTGCCCGTGGTCAAGGCGTTCGTCGCCCAGGTCAAGGAGCGCGCCCGCGGCGCCGAGGTCTCCCAGGCGCTGAACCCGGCGCAGCAGGTCGTCAAGATCGTCAATGACGAGCTCATCGAGATCCTCGGCGGCGAGACCCGGCGGCTCCGCTATGCCAAGAACCCGCCGACCGTCGTGATGCTCGCGGGTCTGCAGGGTGCGGGCAAGACGACCCTGGCCGGCAAGCTCGCCCGCTGGCTGCGTGAGCAGAACCACACGCCGCTGCTGGTCGCCGCCGACCTCCAGCGGCCCAACGCGGTACAGCAGCTCTCGGTCGTGGCCGAGCGCGCGGGCGTCGCGGTCTACGCGCCCGAGCCGGGAAACGGCGTCGGCGACCCGGTAGCGGTGGCCCGCCAGTCGATCGACCACGCCAAGCGGCAGCAGCACGACATCGTCATCATCGACACCGCGGGCCGCCTGGGCATCGACCAGGAGCTGATGAGGCAGGCGGCGGACATCCGCGACGCGGTCTCGCCCGACGAGGTCCTCTTCGTCGTCGACGCGATGATCGGCCAGGACGCCGTCGGCACGGCCCAGGCGTTCATGGAGGGCGTCGGTTTCGACGGCGTCGTGCTGACCAAGCTCGACGGTGACGCCCGCGGCGGCGCCGCGCTGTCGGTCCGCCACATCACCGGCAGGCCGATCATGTTCGCGTCCACCGGTGAGAAGCTCGAGGACTTCGACGCCTTCCACCCGGACCGGATGGCCTCCCGCATCCTCGACATGGGTGACATCCTCACCCTGATCGAGCAGGCCCAGAAGACCTTCGACGAGGCCGAGGCCGCCAAGATGGCGAGCAAGCTCACCTCGGGCGAGGGCTTCACCCTGGAGGACTTCCTCGAGCAGATGATGATGGTCCAGAAGATGGGCCCCATCAAGAACCTGCTCGGCATGATGCCCGGTATGGGGCAGATGCGTGATCAGCTGAACCAGGTGGACGACCGCGACCTCGACCGGATCGCCGCCATCATCCGCTCCATGACCCCCGCCGAGCGTCACAATCCGAAGATGATCGACGGCTCACGCCGTGCCCGTATCGCGAAGGGCTCCGGTGTGACGGTGACCGAGGTGAGCGGCCTGGTCACCCGCTTCTTCGACGCTCAGAAGATGATGAAGCGGATGGCCGGCGGCATGGGCATCCCCGGGATGCCCGGCGGTCGCAAGGGGGCCAAGGCCGCGCAGAAGAAGGCGGCCAAGGGACGCAGGGTCAGCGGTGACCCGCGTAAGGCGGCCCTCGGCAAGGCCGCCCCCGACAAGTCCGGCGAGCCCGCGACCCCGGCGGGGAACGGCCTCCTCGGCAAGCTCGGTTCCCGGCAGCAGCTGCCTCCCGGCCTGGAGCTGCCGCCGGGCTTCGACCCCTCGAAGTTCAAACTCCCCGGTCAGAAATGAGCGATGGACCCTTCCACGCGCGTGCCAGATGGATCTGGGTGATCATCGTCTCGGGGTTCATCCTGGTGGCCGTGCTCGAACTGCTCGGGGTACGTCCGAAGTAGCGCTCCCACCACGGCATCCCGGCCGACGGATCGTACGGCGGGTAGGCGGGCCGCGCGGGTGCTCCCGGGGGTGCGGGGATCTCCGGCGCCTGGGCGGCTCCCGGCAGGATCGGCGCCTCGGGCAGGACGGGGGCTCCGAACCGTGAGGCGGTCCCCGGGGGTTCGAGTGTCTCCGGCGGGGCGGGTGCTCCCGGCCGCGCCGGAGCCCCGGGCAGGAGCGGGGCCTGAGGAGGCAGGGACGTTCCTCCTCCCGTGATCACGGCGGGGGGCGGGGCGGACGCCGGCGGCGCGTCGGCCTGACCGGCGGGGACCGCCCTGATGGTCAGCACCGCTCCCAGCACGGTGATGGATCCGGTCGCGGTCAGCAGCAGAGATCTGAGGGTGGTTGCCACGGCGGCCATTTAGCGCAGCAGGCCGGACCCGCCGGGGGCCCGGACACACGTGGATTACCGAGATTTGCCCTCCGGCCGCCGCAGGGGATGGCCGTGGATTGGCCGGGCACCCCCGCGCGTCTGGCACAATGACATGTTGGAACATCGTGACACGTGGTTGCCCTCTCACTCCCGCGTGCCATGCCTGTCCCTCGATCGGTCCTCTCCTCGTGCCCCACTCGATGAGACACCGCTCACCCACGCTCTAATGCAGGAGAGACCACACCAGTGGCAGTCAAGATCAAGCTCAAGCGGCTCGGCATGATCCGCAACCCGCAGTACCGCATCGTCATCGCCGACAGCCGCACCAAGCGTGACGGCCGGGCGATCGAGGAGATCGGCCTCTACCACCCGAAGGAGAACCCCTCGCGCATCGAGGTCGACTCCGAGCGGGCGGCCTACTGGCTGGGTGTCGGCGCGCAGCCGACCGAGCCCGTTCTCAAGCTCCTCAAGCTCACCGGCGACTGGCAGAAGTTCAAGGGCGAGTCGGCTCCGGCTCCGCTCCTGGTCGCCGAGCCCAAGGCCGACCGTCACGCCGTCTACGAGGCCGCGGCCAAGGAGGCGCTGTCTCTGGAAGCCGCCACCACGCCGAAGAAGTCGACCCGCAAGGCGGCTCCCAAGGCTGAAGAGGCCCCCGTCGAGGCCCCGGCTGAGCCCACCGCGGCCGCCGAGGAGAAGCCGGAAGGCGAGGCCTGAGGTGCTTGAGGAGGCCCTCGAGCACCTGGTGAAGGGCATCGTCGAATATCCCGACGACGTCCAGGTGCACGCTCGCCGCATCCGCAGCGGGCGTGTGCTTGAGGTCCGGGTGCATCCCGAGGACCTCGGTAAGGTCATCGGCCGCGGTGGCCGTACGGCCAAGGCGCTTCGCACGGTCGTGAACGCCCTCGGCGACGGCAAGTACGTCCGGGTCGATCTGCTCGACCTGAACGAGGCCCGCTAGCCGCCGGACGCGTCCAATCGAGCGAACGGGCCACCCGCCCAGCGCGGGTGGCCCGTCTGCTTTCCACCGGCACCACTATGTGAGGAGGCGGGCGTGCAGCTCGTCGTAGGGCGGATCGGCCGCCCGCACGGACTCCGCGGAGACGTGTCCGTGGAAGTACGCACCGACGAGCCTGACAGGCGCTTCGCCCCGGGCACGGCCCTGGCCACCGACCCCGCCTCGGCAGGCCCGCTGGTCGTCGAGTCCCGCCGCTGGCATTCGGGCATCCTGCTGGTCAGGTTCGAGGGCGTGAGCGACCGGGACCACGCCGAGGAGCTCCGCGGCACCATGCTCGTCATCGACTCGGCGGACATCCCGCCGTCCGACGATCCCGACGAGTTCTACGATCATCAGCTCATCGGCCTCGCCGTGGTCAAGACCGACGGCGAGCGGGTGGGCGAGGTCTCCGACGTGCTCCATCACGGCCAGGACCTGCTCGTCGTACGGCGCGGGAAGGCGGAGGTCTACGTGCCGTTCGTCAAGGCGCTGGTCCCGGTGATCGACCTTGAGAAGGGCATCCTCGTCGTGGACGCTCCGGCGGGACTGCTCGATCCGGACGAGATCGTCTGACATGCGCGTCGACGTCATCTCGATCTTCCCCGAGTACTTCGCCCCCCTGGACGTCTCCCTCATCGGCAAGGCCCGCGAGCGCGGCATCCTCGACGTCCGTCTCCACCAGCTCCGCGACCACGCCCACGACGTGCACCGCACCGTGGACGACACCCCCTACGGGGGCGGCCCCGGCATGGTCATGAAGCCCGAACCCTGGGGAGAGGCCCTCGACGAGGTCCTCGCCGCGGATCCCACGGCCCCGCCGCGGATGATCGTGCCGACCCCCAGTGGTGTGCCCTTCACCCAGAAGCTGGCGATGGAGTACGCCGCCGAGCCCTGGCTGCTGTTCACCCCGGCCCGCTACGAGGGCATCGACTCCAGGGTGATGGCCGAGTACGGCGCGCGCATGCGCGTGGACGAGGTCAGCATCGGCGACTACGTGCTCGCCGGAGGCGAGGTGGCCGTGCTGGTGATGATCGAGGCCATCGGGCGGCTGTTGCCGGGCGTACTCGGCAACGTCCACTCGGCCGTGGACGACTCCTTCGCGCCCGGTGCGATGGAGAACCTTCTCGAAGGTCCCGTCTACACCAAGCCGCCCGAGTGGCGGGGGCACGAGGTGCCGGAGATCCTGCTCTCCGGGCATCACGGAAGGATCGCCCGATGGCGGCGGGACCAGGCACTGCGCCGCACCGCGAGGAACCGGCCCGAACTGCTGGCGGCGCTCGCCCCGCAGAGCCTGGACAAGCACGACAGGCAGCTCCTGTCCGAGCTCGACCGGCCCGGGACCGGACCCGCCGACCCGGCTCCCTGACCGGTTACGTCCCCTGACCGGCAGAGTCGCCATGAGGGCTGGTACGGTCGCCCTGACCGGCTGATTTCCGGTCGGTCGGGAAAATATGGCAGACTGAAGCGTTGCCGCCGACCGTCCATGGGTCGGCGCGCACTGCCGGAAGAGCGACCCGGCTCCCGAGACACAGTCCACTTCAGCACGCGTGTCCATCACGACGCCGCCCCGTCGCGGCCGGATGGACCTCCGGGTGCGTTCAAAAACGAGGTACCACTGCCATGCACACGCTGATCAGCGAGCTCGAGAAGTCCGCGCTCCGCACCGACATCCCGGACTTCCGGCCCGGTGACACGCTTGAGGTCCACGTCCGGGTCATCGAGGGCAGCAGGTCCCGTGTCCAGGTCTTCAAGGGCTTCGTCCTTCGCCGCCAGGGCGGCGGCGCCCGCGAGACCTTCACGGTTCGCAAGGTCAGCTACAGCGTCGGCGTCGAGCGTACCTTCCCGGTGCACAGCCCGGTCATCGAGAAGATCGTCCTGGTGACCCGTGGCGACGTCCGCCGGGCCAAGCTCTACTACATGCGCGACCTGCGCGGCAAGGCCGCCCGTATTCGCGAGAAGCGCGAGGCCCGCTAGGCGCGCGCCAGTCGCCGCCCTGGCCCGCGCCCTCTTTTCCGGGGAGCGGGCCAGTCGCATGTAAGGAGGTTTGACCTCCTATGGCAATACGCATGGCTATGCGGTACCCCGTCACTCGACCACTTGGTGCCGCCCATCATCTAGGCTCGTCAGCGATGACTAGCGAAGACCGGGAGTACGGCGCAGTCTCGCGTCGACCTGTCGAGGACGAGGTGGACGTGGTCGCCGAAGACACCCAGAAGAACGCCAAGAGCGACAAGGACAAGAAGAAGGGCTCCTTCTGGAAGGAGCTGCCTGTTCTGATCGTGGTGGCGGTGGTGCTCGCTCTCATAATCAAGACCTTCGTGATCCAGGCGTTCTACATTCCTTCGGAGTCGATGGAGAACACCCTCCTCACGAACGACCGGGTCCTGGTCAACAAGCTCGTCTACCGCGTCCGGGACATCGAACGCGGCGACGTGGTGGTGTTCTCCGGGGTCGACTCCTGGGATCCCGAGATCGACCTCGAGGAGCCGTCCAACCCGGTCGCGGGGTTCTTCCACTGGGTCGGAACCGCCTTCGGCGTGGTCCCCGGCGAGAAGGACTACATCAAGCGGGTCATCGGCGTCGGTGGCGACACGGTGAAGTGCTGCGACGCCCAGGGCCGGGTGACGGTCAACGGGGTCCCCCTCGACGAGGACTACCTCTATCCGGGTGACGTGCCGTCCCAGAAGTTCTTCGAGGCCAAGGTCCCCGAGGGCCGCCTGTGGGTGATGGGCGACCACCGGATGGTCTCCCTCGACTCTCGCTCCCACCTGGGCGATCCCGGCGGCGGGACGATCTCGGTGGACAAGGTGATCGGCCGGGCCTTCGTGATCGTGTGGCCGTTCTCCAGGGCCACGACCATTCCCATTCCCGACACCTTCGGTCAGCCGGCTCTCAAGGCCGCCGCGGCTGTGGGAGGCGCGACCCCGTTCCTCGCGGGCTTCGCGGGCGCGGTGCCGCTGGTGCTGTGGCGCCGTCGCCGGCTTTCGAGGCGGTAGCCGAACCTCATGACCGCGGAACCCGAGGCTGACAAGAACAAGAAGTCCGGCAAGGGCGGCAACCTGCGCGAGTCGCTGTTCCTGCTGGTGTGCGGGGTGGCGGTGGCGCTGCTGTTGCAGGCCTTCGTCTTCCAGTCGTTCTGGATCCCGTCGGAGTCGATGGAGAACACCCTTCAGGTGGGTGACCGGGTGGTCGTCAACAAGCTGCACGGCGACGCCGAGCGTGGCGACATCGTGGTCTTCAAGGGCTGGAACGACGAGGACACCATCAAGCGGGTCATCGCGGTCGGCGGTGACACGGTGAAGTGCTGTGACGCCCAGAAGCGGATCACGGTCAACGGAGTGCCGCTCGAAGAGGGCTCCTACCTGCACCCCGACGACCTCCCCTCGGGGGACGCGTTCGAGAAGGTGGTCCCCGCCGGGAGACTGTGGGTCATGGGCGACCACCGCACCGCCTCCGCCGACTCGCGCGCCCACGAGGAGCAGAAGGAGGAGGGCACGATCCCCGAGGACGACGTCGTCGGCCGTGCGGTGGCGATCTACTGGCCGTTCTCCCGGGCCACGATCCTTTCGAGGCCGGAAAGCTTTCTCAAGGTGAGATAGCGGTACCGAATGCACCGGAGGGGGCGTACTCTCTGGTCATGGTCGCTGTGTCACCCGAGGTGTCATGACGGTTGCGTTTCGCCCCAGGCCCAGCGTGGTCCGGCGCGATCTAGGGCTGTACGGCTACGAGCGGGCCCTTGACCGCCGCGGGCTCGGTCCCGTGGCGGGGGTCGACGAGGCGGGCCGGGGCGCCTGTGCCGGGCCTCTGGTGGTCGCCGCCGTGATGCTGGGCGGCCGGATCGACGGCCTGGGTGACTCCAAGCAGCTGACGGCCTCCCGGCGCGAGGCGCTGTACGAGCGGATCGCGGCGACCGCGGAGGCGGTGAGCGTGATGGTGATCCCGCCGGGTGAGATCGACGCCCGCGGTCTGCACAGATCCAACATCGATGGGATGCGCAGGGCCGTGGCGCGACTCTCCCGTCAGCCCGGCTACGTTCTCACCGACGGGTTTCCCGTTCCCGGGCTGCCCGTGCCGTCATTGGGGGTGTGGAAGGGAGATCAGGTCGCGGCCTGCATCGCCGCGGCCTCGATCGTGGCCAAGGTGACGCGGGACGAGATGATGGTCGCGTTACACGAACGTCATCCCCGGTACGGATTCGCCGCGCACAAGGGGTATGGCACTGTCGATCATCGCAGGGCTCTCAGCACCTACGGTCCGTGTCCGGACCACCGCTTCTCGTTCTCGACGGTGGCACGGTCAGGAGCGGGCGAGGTGATGGGTGAGAATGAACTGGGGGCCGGTGCCGTCTGATCGGGCGGGCCGGGGTGTGCGTTTAACAGGAGGACCGGTATGAGCGCAGAGGATCTCGAGAAGTACGAAACCGAGATGGAGCTGCAGCTTTACCGTGAGTATCGCGACGTTGTCGGCCTGTTCACATACGTCGTGGAGACTGAGCGGCGCTTCTATCTCACCAACTCCGTCGATCTCGACGTGCGGACCGCCGAGAACGGCGACGTGTTCTTCGACGTGAAGATGCAGGACGCCTGGGTCTGGGACATGTACCGGCCCGCGAGGTTCGTCAAGAACGTCCGAGTGGTGACCTTCAAGGACGTGAACGTCGAGGAACTCGCCAAACCCGACCTGGAGATGCCGAAGGAGGGCTTCTCCTCCTGAGAGGATTTACGGCCTTTTGACCATTGCCGAACCGGGGAGAACGCTGTCCACAGGCGCGCCTCGTGTTCGGCCGGTTGTCCACAGAATCCCGTTCGGCTCGTCGGGGGCGCGGTGAGCTGAGCGAAGGTCGGGAACCGGAGGTGGTTCCATGGCCGCGAAGGACGAGCTCGGCAGGTACGGCGAACAGGTCGCCGTCGACTATCTGCTCGCACACGACCTGCAGATTCTGGATCGCAACTGGCGATGCCCGGACGGGGAGATCGACGTCGTCGCCCGGGAGGGGCGCACGCTCGTCGCGGTGGAGGTGAAGACCCGCTCCGGTCGCCGTCACGGCACCGCCTTCGAGGCGGTCACCGATGCGAAGATCGCGCGTCTGCGCATGCTCGTGGCCAGATGGGTCGCCGAGCACCGGGAGACGTTCGATGCGATCCGCGTCGACGTCGTGGCCCTTGAGCGGTTCGCCGGGGATTTCGCCATCCGCCACGAGCGGGGGGTGTGCTGATGTCCCCTGGCCTGTCCTGGATCGTTCGTTCCCCACGTCCCGCCCGGTGGGAGGTGAGGTGAGTGGCCGTCGCACGCACGCGCTGCGTCGCCCTGGTCGGGGTGACCGGCCGTCTCGTCGAGATCGAGGCCGACATCGGCAGCGGTGTCGCGGGTCTGCACCTGATCGGCATGCTGGACACCGCGCTGAGCGAAGCCCGCGACCGGGTCCGCTCCGCCCTGGTCAACAGCCGGTACGCGTGGCCCGACGCCCGGATCACCGTCAGCCTGTTTCCCGCCAGCCTGCCCAAGCGGGGCAGCCTCTTCGACCTGGCGATCGCGATGGCCCTGCTCGCGGCGGCCGGATTCGTGCCCGCGGCCAGGGTCGCCGAGCCGTTCTTCCTGGGTGAACTGGGTCTCGACGGCTCGGTGCGGCCGGTGAGGGGTGTTCTCCCCGCGGTGCTGGCGGCCGTCGCCGCGGGTGCCCGCACCGTCGTCGTCCCCGCGCGCAACGCCGCCGAGGCGGGCCTGGTGCCGGGCGTGACCGTGATCCCCGCGACCACCCTGGGGGCGCTGGTGAGCGGGCTGCGGAGCGGCGAGTCGCCGGGAGGCGTCCTGGACGGTGCCGGAGATCCCGGTCACCGGGCCGCGCGCCCGCTCCCGTCGGGATGTCCCGGCGAGACCGTCCCCGGGCACGACCTGGGAGACCTGGGAGACGGCGCCGCCGGTGGCGCCGAGGACGGTCCCGACCTGGGAGACGTCGCCGGGCAACCCGTCGCCCGCCGCGCGCTGGAGGTCTGCGCCGCCGGTGGCCACAACCTCTGGATGCTCGGTCCTCCCGGCACCGGCAAGACCATGCTCGCCGAGCGGTTGCCGACCCTGCTGCCGGCCCTGGAGTGGGATCAGGCCCTGGAGGTGACCGCCATACACTCGGTCGCCGGAGTGCTGCCCAGGGATCGCCCCCTGCTGGTCCGCCCGCCGTTCGTGGCGCCACACCACACCGCGACCGTCGCGTCCGTCATCGGCGGGGGCAGCGGGATGATCCGTCCCGGTGCGGTCTCGCTGGCCCACCGGGGAGTGCTCTTTCTCGACGAGGCCCCCGAGTTCTCGACGACCGTTCTCGACGCGCTCAGGCAGCCGCTCGAATCGGGCCGGGTGACGGTCTCCAGGGCGCTGGGGGCGGTGACCTTCCCCGCCAGGTTCGCGCTGGTGCTGGCGGCCAACAGGTGCCCGTGCGCGCGGCCCTCCACCCCCAAGGATCCGTGCGGGTGCGCTCCCGCCGCCCGCCGCCGCTATCTCGCCAGGCTCTCCGGCCCGCTGCTCGACCGGGTGGACGTCAAGGTCAGCCTGGCCAGGTCGACCCGGCGCGAACTCCTCGCCGACCGCCGCTTCATCGAGCCCAGCAGGGTGGTGGCGGAGCGGGTGCTGCTCGCCCGTGAGCGCGCCGCCAAGCGGTTCGCGAACACGCCGTGGCGCTGCAACGCGGAGATGCCCGCTCGCGCCCTCCACGCCGAGTACCGGCCGCCGCCCGCGGCGATGTCACCGCTGCTCCGGTATCTCGACAGCGGCCTGTTGAGCGCCCGGGGTCTTGACCGGATCATCAAACTGGCCTGGACCCTGGCCGATCTCGCCGGCAAGGACCGGCCGGAGCCGCACGAGACCAACTCCGCCCTCGGGCTGTGGCTGGGGGAGGAACGTTGAACGACAGGCTCGCGCGTCTCACCCTGATGCGCCTGGCCGAACCGGGTGACACCGCGATGGGCGCGCTCGTCGCCCTGCGCGGCCCGCAGGCCGCCGTCGCACTGGTCCGGGAGGGCGCCGCGGACGCGGATCTCACCCGATGGTTCGCCGACACCCACGGCCGCCCGGCTGGGGGTCCCGGTCCCTGCGACGAGGACTCCGGTCGGTACGGCAGGGGCTCGGACCGAGGTGGGGGAGGGGCCGGTGTGCCCGACGGCGTCTCAGGCAGCGTCTCAGGGGCGGGCGGTGGCAGGAGGGCCGGGTGGGACGGACGGCTCGCGGCCAGGTTCGACCGGATGGTCGCCTCCTGGGCGGCCCGGCTGAGGACGGCCGACCCCGAGCGCGATCTGGCCGAGGGCGAGCGGATAGGCGCCAGGCTGGTGATTCCCGGCGATGCCGAGTGGCCGAGCCAGCTGGATGACCTGGGAGACTCCCGGCCCCATGCGCTCTGGCTGCACGGCGACGCCGACCTGCGATTCTCCTGCCTCAGATCCGTTGCCGTCGTGGGTTCCCGGGCCGCCACGCCATACGGCACGCACGTGGCGGCGGAGCTCGGGGCGGGACTGGGCGAGAGGGGATGGGGGGTCGTCTCCGGCGGCGCCTACGGCATCGACGGCGCCGCCCACCGCGGTGCGCTCGCCTGCGAGGCACCGACCGTCGTCGTGCTCGCCTGTGGCGCCGACGTCGCCTATCCCAGCGCGCACCAGCAGCTGTTCGCGGCCGTTCGGGCGCAGGGGGTGCTGGTCAGCGAAAGTCCCATGGGCGCGCACCCGACCCGGCCGAGGTTCCTGGTCAGGAACCGTCTCATCGCGGCCCTGTCACGGAGCACCGTGGTCGTCGAGGCCGCCGTGCGCAGCGGGGCGCTCAACACCGCCGGGCACGCGGTCGTGCTCAACCGGCAGCTGGCCGCGGTGCCGGGCCCGGTGACCTCGGATGCCTCGGCAGGGTGCCATCGGCTGATCCGCCAGGGCAAAGCCGTCTGCGTCACCGGTGCCGAGGAGGTGATCGAGCTCGCCGGAACGATGGGCACCGACCTGGCCCCCGAAGCGCGCGGGCCGGTGCTCCCCCGTGACCGGCTCGACCCGGAGAGCAGGAAGGTCGTCGAGGCCATGTCCACCCGGATCGGCATGGGGCCGGCGACGATAGCCGTCGCCGCGGGCGTCGACCTGGAGACCGTGCTCTCCTGTCTCGGCGGCCTGGCCGCCGCGGGCTACGTCGAGCGCGTCTCCCAGGGCTGGCGTCTCCGCGCCGATCGTCCTTTCGGCGGATAGCCACCTCCGGGACCGGGCGGGCACACCCGCCCGGTCCCGGAGGTGGCCGCCTTGGCATCCGGCCCGCCCATCGGTGATCACCGCTGTGCGGGATGGCCGGCGAGATCCCGGCCGGGCCACAGGGGGAGCAGGCGGACCTGGCCGTGACCGAGAAGGAGCAGGGGGTCGAGATAGGCGCGGTCGCGGAGCAGACCCCAGTGCAGGCAGGCGGTGGGGCAGTGCCCGGGGACGTCCTGGAGGACGCCGATCACCTCGCCGGTGGCCACCGCCCGACCGCGTCCCACCGAGGGCCGGACGGGCAGGTAGGTCGTCCGCAGGCCGTCGGAGTGGAGCACGGTCACCACTCCACGGTCTGCGAGCGGGCCCGCGTAGCCGACCGTTCCGGCTCCCGCGGCGCGCACCTCGGCTCCGGGTGACGCGGCGAGGTCGGTGCCCCTGTGGCCGGCCAGCCACGGCTGCGCCGGTGGCGCGAACTCCCTGAGCACCCGTGGCCGCCCGGCGAGCGGCCATCCCCAGACCGGACGCGTCGACCCGGCCGTGCCGAGTGCGGCCCCGCGGCCGGTTGCTCCGCCGGTTTCTCCGCCGGGGGACGCGAGGGCGGTCGCGTGGTGGGCTCCGGCTGCCGGAATGGCCAGGATCAGCGAGCAGAGCACGGCTCGCAGCCCCATGGCGGGGAAGGGTCTCATGCCTGCGAGCATGCGGACCAGCGGTGTGGCGGATATGGGCCGAACTGGATTCTGTGGATAGGCGGCCGAGGCTGTGGAGGGATCACGTGGTCGAAGAACGTATTCGCGAGCTGGCGGCCGAGGTGGGGATCGAGCTGCCACCGGTACGGGTGACCGGGGATGATCCGGTACTGCCTTCCGTCTTCCGGGTGGGCGGCGCCGCCGCCGTCGCCGTCGGAGCCGCCACCGCGGCGGCCGCGGCGCTCGGGGGAGGCGGGCGTGAGGTGGCGGTGGACGTACGGGAGGCGGCGGCGGCCTTCAGGGACGAGCGTCACTTCAGGATCGACGGAGTCGCCGGGGAGCTGTGGGCACCTCTCTCGGGGGACTACCGCGCGGCCGATGGCTGGGTCCGGTTGCACTGCAACTTCGACCACCACCGTGACGCGGCTCTCGCGGCGCTGGGACTTCCCCCGGACGCGGGCAGGGACGCCGTCGTGCGCGCCTGCGCCGGCCGTGCCGCCGTCGAGGTCGAGGAGTCGGTGACGGCCGCGGGGGGATGCGCCGCGGCCATGCGCAGCCGTGCCGAATGGCGCGAGCACCCCCAGGCCCGGGGGGTCGCCGCGGCGCCGCTCGTCGGCCTGACGCGGCTCGGTGACACCCGGCTCGGCGACCCCGGCGGTGTGCGGGCCCCGAGGAGGGGAGGAAGGCGGCCGCTGGACGGGGTGCGGGTGCTCGACCTGACCAGGGTGATCGCGGGACCGGTGGCGACACGCACGCTGGCGGCCCACGGTGCCCAGGTGCTCAGGGTGGGCGCCGGGCACCTTCCCGAGGTGCCGGGGCTGGTGATCGGCACCGCGTTCGGCAAGCGGTCCTGTCACCTCGACCTGAGGACGGCGGCCGGGAGTGCCGCGCTGCGCGATCTGGTGGCCGGGGCGGACGTGTTCGTGCAGTCCTACCGGCCGGGGGCCCTCCGATCGCTGGGGTTCGGCCCCGGGGAACTGGCGGCGATCAGGCCGGGGATCGTCTGCGTGGACGTCTCGGCGTACGGGGGGCACGGGCCGTGGGCGCTCCGGCGCGGGTTCGACAGCCTGGTGCAGATGGCCTGCGGCATCGCGCACGAGGGGGGCGACGGGTCACGGCCACACCCGCTTCCCGCCCAGGTCCTCGACCACGCCACCGGCTACCTGGCCGCTTTCGGGGCGATGGCCGCCCTGCTCCGCCGTTCCGCCGAGGGAGGCTCCTGGAGGGTCGAGCTCTCCCTGGCGGGGACCGCGCGATGGCTGGACGGCCTCGGCCGGGTCGACGGCGCGGCCACCCCGGAGCCGGAGGTCGCCGATCTGATCGAGGAGACGGACAGCGCCTTCGGCCGCCTGACCTATCTCCGGCCCCCCGGCACCGTCGGCGGCGTCTCGCCGTACTGGGCGAGCCCGCCTCCGGAGAACGGCGAGCACCCGCCCGCCTGGTGGTGAGGCGGCCGCGTGGGGCATCCGGTCACCGTGTCGAAGCGCTGGAGGAGTGGCGGAGGGGGGAGAGGCCGATCCACACGAGCGTGGTCAGCACCCCGGCCGCGGAGATCCACAGCACCGGGCGGAGCCCCAGCAACTCGCCGAGCAGGCCACCGGCCAGGCTGCCGAGGGTGAGTACGCCCTGGGTCGTGAAGGACATCGTGGCGTTGACCCGGCCGCGCAGTTCGGTGGGGGTCTCGCGCAGGGTGATGGCGCCCATGCAGACGGAGAAGGCCACGATGGCCATGCCGGAGGTCACCGCGGTGGTGGACATGAGCAGGAGGCTGCGCCACGCCGGGCCGCCGGCGAGCGCCGCGACCGCGTAGTCGACGGGAAAGAGCAGGGTGGCGCAGACCAGCACCCGGTTCTCACCGAATCGTCTGGTCAGGCGTGGTACCACGGCGGCGCCGAGCAGACCGCCGATGCCGAAGCAGGCGGTGATCGCGCCGACCAGGCCCCCGGGCAGGTCGAGCACGTTGAGCGCGTAGATCACGAACAGTGCCATGTAGACGCCGCCGAAGAAGTTGATCGTCGTTCCGCTGCCGCAGAGCGCGCGGAGCACCGGGTGCCGGAGCACGGTGCCCAGGCCCTCGCGGATCTCGGTCCACATGCCGCGGGGGGGAGCGGGGGTGTGGGTCTCCGGCGCGGCGACCCTCCGGATCAGGAGCGCCGAGAGCAGGAAGGACAGGGCGTCGACCAGGATCGCGAACGGCGCGGTGATCAGCTGGACGAGCACTCCGGCGAGGCCGGGGCCGCTGACGCTCGCCACGGCGAAGGCCGACTGGAAGCCCGCGAGCGCCTCGGTTCGCTGGCTTTCGTGGACCACGGTGGCCAGGTGCGGGAAGTTGACCGCCCTGAAGATCACTGAGCAGGTGCCGACCACGAATGCCATCGCGATCAGCCAGGGCACGGTCAGCGTCCCGGTGATCCAGGCCACCGGGATGGTGGTCATGGCGACGGCCGCTACCAGGTCGCAGGCGACCATGACCGGCCGGTGCCGCCTCAGCCGGTCGGCGAGGGCACCCGCCTGGAGCCCGACCAGCAGGTAGGGCAGCGAGGTGGCGGCGGTGAGCAGGCCCATCTGGGTGGGGGAGGCACCGAGCAGGACGGCGGCGGTGAGCGGCACCGCCAGCCGGGAGACCTCGGCGCCGGTCTCGGTGACGGCACGGGCGGAGAGCAGCAGTCGGTAGTCGCGCTGTCTCCTGAGCGGGACCGGTTGGGGGGCGGCGTCGGAGGAAGCCTGAAGGGAATGCTTCATAGTTATGAAGCTAACCCTTCATAACTATGAAGGCAATACTTCAGATTTGGACTGGGTACGGTCTGCACATGACCGAGGCACGGAAGCACAGGTCCCTCACCGATCCCACGGCGATGCGCGCGCTGGCCCACCCCGCGCGGCTCGCGATCCTGAACCGGCTCCAGGCCGAGGGGCCCTGCACGGCGACCGAGGTCGCCGAGGTCATCGGGGTCACACCGAGCGCGGCCAGCTATCACCTGCGCATGCTCGCCAAGTACGGCTTCGTCGAGGACGCGCCCGCGCGCGGCGACGGCAGGGAGCGGCTGTGGCGCTCCAGTTCCGTGGGCCTGAGCGTCGCTCCCGATCCGGACGACGGCCCGGACGTACGCAGCGCCAAGGAGTTCCTGATCAAAGCCCTGCGGGACCAGGCCGCGGACGAGGTGACCCGGGCCATGGAGAACATGGAGCGGGAGTCCCTGGAGTGGCGCGAGGCCGCGCTGTTCAACCGCGCCGTCCTGCTGGTCGACGCCGATGAGCTGAAGCGGCTGAACGAGCGGATCGACGAGCTGCTCGCCCCCTACAAGACCACCGTCAGGGACCGGGCGGACGCTCCGCCCGGAGCCCGGATCGCCGAGGCGCAGATCAATCTCTTTCCCCGGGCCCGACGCCGGCCGCACGGCCTTCCCAGTGACGCGTAAGGGGCGCTTGACGACCGAAGGTCAGGGAGAGGCCCGGTTACGGGTACAATTTTTGGTGGCCCATTCGTCATGGGCCGACTTCGCATGCCCCGTCAAGAGCCGAGATCCCTCGGTCCGGGTGAGAGCCCGGCTGGATCCGGTTCGGGGCATCAGGGCGACAGCCGCAGGTTGTCGCGGCCAACCGAGAACAGCGCCCAGAGATGGGCGCCCCGATCTGGAGGACTATCAATGTCCACCCCCGTCGTCACCATGCGACAGCTGCTGGAAAGCGGCGTGCACTTCGGCCACCAGACCCGTCGCTGGAACCCGAAGATGAAGCGCTTCATCTTCACCGAGCGCAACGGCATCTACATCATCGACCTTCAGAAGTCGCTGGCCTTCATCGACAGGGCCTACGACTTCGTCAAGGAGACCGTCGCGCACGGCGGCACGATCATGTTCATCGGCACGAAGAAGCAGGCCCAGGAGGCCATCGCCGAGCAGGCCGCCCGCGTCGGCATGCCGTACGTCAACCAGCGTTGGCTGGGTGGCATGCTCACCAACTTCTCCACCGTGCACAAGAGGCTCCAGCGCCTGAAGGAGCTGGAGGAGCTCGACTTCGACAACGTGGCCGCCTCGGGGCTCACGAAGAAGGAGCTCCTCATGCGCCGTCGCGAGAAGGAGAAGCTTGAGCGCACCCTCGGCGGCATCCGGGACATGTCCCGGATTCCCAGCGCGGTGTGGGTCGTCGACACCAAGAAGGAGCACATCGGGATCAGCGAGGCTCGCAAGCTTCACATCCCGGTCGTGGCCATCCTCGACACCAACTGCGACCCCGACGAGGTCGACTACCCGATCCCGGGTAACGACGACGCCATCCGCGCCGTCGGCCTGCTGACCCGCGTCGTCGCCGACGCCGTCGCCGCCGGCCTGATGGCTCGCGCCGGTGCGGGCCGTGGCGACGACAAGCCGGCCGTCGCCGGTGGCGCCGAGCCGCTGGCCGAGTGGGAGCAGGAGCTGCTGGCCGGTAGTGCCGAGAGCGCCCCGGCCGCCGAGGCCGAGGTCGTGGAGGCCGCTGCCGAGACCGAGACCGCGGAGGCTCCCGCCGCCGAGGCCGAGACCACCGAGACCGCCGAGAAGCAGGCCTAGGTCATCTCCGTACGGCCTGGCCGTACGACCCGCAAGACCCTTCCGGGTGGGTGCCGCTCAGTCGGGGGCACCCACCCGATCCACGACGATTCCCACGAGGAAAAGACAATGGCTTCCGTGAACATGGCCGACGTCAAGCGGCTTCGTGAGCTGACCGCCGCCGGCATGATGGACTGCAAGAAGGCTCTTGAGGAGTCCGAGGGCGACTTCGACCGCGCGGTCGAGCTCCTCCGTCTCAAGGGCGCCAAGGACGTCGGCAAGCGTGAGGCTCGCACCGCCTCCAACGGCCTGGTCGCCCTGGAGCAGGACGGCGACTCCGCCGCCGCGCTGCTGGAGCTCAACTGCGAGACCGACTTCGTCGCCAAGGGCGAGCGTTTCCAGGAGCTCGCGGCCCAGGTCGTCAAGCACGTCCTGGCTTCCAGGCCGACCGACGTGCCCTCGCTGCTCGAGTCCGAGCTCGACGGCAAGAGCGTCAAGACGCACCTCGACGAGGCCAACGCCGCGCTCGGTGAGAAGATCGAGATCCGCCGGTTCGCCGTGCTCGAGGGCGGTTTCATCGGCTCCTACATGCACAAGACCGACCCCCAGCTTCCCCCGGCGGTCGGCGTGCTCGTGCAGCTCGACACCCCGAACGCCGGTGTCGCCAAGGACATCGCGCAGCACGCCGCCGCGATGGCCCCGAAGTACCTCAGCCCCGCCGAGGTGCCGGCCGACGTCATCGAGAAGGAGCGCGCGCTCTTCGAGGAGATGACCCGCGAGGAGGGCAAGCCCGAGGCGGCCATCGGCAAGATCGTCGACGGCCGCATCAACGGCTGGTACAAGGACTTCACCCTTCTTGAGCAGTCCTTCGTCAAGGACAACAAGAAGTCCGTCGCGAAGTTCGCGGACGAGAATGGTGTCAAGGTCCAGGCCTTCGTCCGCTTCAAGGTTGGCCAGGCCTAATTCCAGACATCCGCTCTTTGCGCAGAGCACCAAACGAGGAGGCCGCCGCCGTGCAGGAGAATCCAGGACCCGCCACGTCGGCGGTTTCTTCGTACTCGGATCCGCTTCGCTGGAAGCGGGTGATGTTGAAGCTGTCCGGTGAGGCGTTCGCCGGCGGCGAGCCGCTGGGCATCGACCCGGCGGTCGTGGGTCACCTCGCGGACTCGATCACCGAGGCCGTCCGAGGTGGTGTCCAGGTCTCGGTGGTCGTGGGCGGCGGCAACATGTTCCGGGGCGCCGCCCTCTCCGAGCGCGGCATGGACCGGGCGAGGGCCGACTACATGGGCATGCTCGGTACGGTCATCAACTGCCTGGCCCTTCAGGACTTCCTGGAGAAGCGGGGTGTCGACACCCGCGTCCAGACCGCCATCACCATGCAGCAGGTCGCCGAGCCGTTCCTGCCCCGCCGCGCCATCCGTCACCTGGAGAAGGGCCGAGTGGTCATCTTCGGTGCGGGGCTCGGTTCGCCGTTCTTCTCCACCGACACCTGCGCCGCGCAGCGAGCGCTGGAGATCGGTGCCGAGGCTCTGCTCAAGGGCACCCAGGTGGACGGCGTCTACGATGCAGACCCTCGTAAGAACCCCGATGCCGTCCGGTTCGACCATCTCGAATATGGTGAGGTGCTGACCCGCGGCCTGGGGGTCATGGACGCCACCGCCATCAGCCTGTGCATGGACAACAATCTTCCCATCGTGGTCTTCGACCTCATGGGTGAGGGCAACATCCTGCGGGCCGTGCGCGGTGAGAAGATCGGCACGCTGGTAAGTCCGGCACGTTAGGGAGCACCCCCGACGTAGCGAGCGGAGTGGAGCGCGAGGTAGGAGCGTGCCGCGAAGTGAGTGAGGAGTGGGGAGCGACCAGGAGACAGGGAGCGAGCCCGACGTAGCGAGCGGAGTGGTGCGTGAGGTAGGAGCGTGCCGCGAAGTGAGTGAGGAGTGGGGAGCGACCAGGAGACAGGGAGCGAGCCCGACGTAGCGAGCGGAGTGGAGCGCGAGGTAGGAGCGCCCCGCGAAGTGAGCGAGGATGGTGAGTGACCGAGAAGACAGGGAGCCGCTGTGATCGACGATACTCTCCTCGAAGCCGAGGAAAAGATGGACAAGGCCGTGTCGGTGGCGAAGGAAGACTTCGCAGGCATCCGCACCGGTCGGGTCACCCCGTCGATGTTCAACAAGATCAGCGCTGAGTACTACGGGACGCCCACTCCCATTCAGCAGCTTGCCTCGTTCCACGTGCCCGAGGCGCGCATGGTCATTATCCAGCCTTTTGACAAGAGCTCGATGGCCGCGATCGAGAAGGCGATCCGCAACTCGGACCTCGGTGTGAACCCTGGTAACGACGGAGCGGTGATCCGGGTGGCCTTCCCCGAGCTGTCGGAGGAGCGCCGCAAGGAGTACATCAAGGTCGCCAGGAACAAGGCGGAGCACTCCAAGGTCTCCATCCGTAACATTCGTCGTAATGCCAAGGAGATCCTGGACAAGCTGGTCAAGGATGGCGAGGCCGGTGAGGATGAGGTGCGCCGGGCGGAGAAGGAACTTGACGACCTCACCCAGAAGCATGTCGCCAAGATTGACGAGCTGCTCAAGCACAAGGAATCCGAGCTGCTTGAGGTTTGATCCATGATCCTTGTCCCGCGCGGGCGCTCCGTGCGGGACAAGGATTTTGTGTATGTATGAAAGTAGGACCCCCTGTGGAACCCGTGGCGGGCAGTAGCCGTACCGGCCGGAATCTCCCCGCTGCGGTGGCGGTAGGTCTCGCCTTGGCGGCGGTCACCATAGCCTCACTCTACTTCGTAAAGGTGCTCTTCCTCGTCGTGGTGATCGCGGCGGTGGGCGTCGGAGTGACGGAGCTGGTCAGGTCGTTCGAGGAAAGGGACATCAGGATCCCGCTGATCCCGGTTCTGGTCGGCATGGCCGCCATGCTGACCGGCGCCTACTGGGGCGGGCCCGCCGCTCTGGTCGGCGTCTTCGCGATGACCGTGCTGGTGTTGATGATCTGGCGGATGTTCCTGGGCACCGAGAACTACGTCCGCGACATCACCGCGACCGTCCTGGTCGTCGTCTATCCCTCCCTGCTCGCGGGGTTCGCGGCGCTGCTTCTCGCCCACCCGACCAAGGGCGCGGACCTGGTGCTCGTCTTCATCGCCACCACGGTCGCGAGCGACATCGGTGGATATTTCGCCGGGATATCCCTTGGCAGGCACAAGATGTCCCCGACGATCAGTCCGAAGAAGACCTGGGAGGGCTTCGCCGGCTCGGCACTGGCCTGCATGGCCGTGGGCGGCTGGCTGGTGGCGTGGCTGCTGAAGGACGACATCTGGAAGGGTGTCCTCCTCGGCGCGGTCGTGGTGGTCTTCGCCACCCTCGGTGACCTGGTCGAGTCGGTGATCAAGCGTGACCTCGGCGTCAAGGACATGAGCAGCGTGCTTCCCGGCCACGGCGGCATGATGGACCGCCTCGACTCCCTCGTCGTGGCGCTGATTCCGGTCTGGGTGCTGTTCACCCTGCTGCTGTGAGGGGGCTTCATCCGGTCCCGGTGAGCCGGGTCGCCGACAGGCGCGGAAGCACCGCCCGGTACCCCTCGGCCGAGACCAGGTTCAGCTCGTCCGGCGTTATCGGGATGAGCCAGAGCCACTGGACGGAGTCCCCGCCGAAGGAGAAGCCCGACAGGTCGGGCAGCCCCGGTAGTCCGGTCAGCATCATGACCCCGCCGTAGGCGGAGCCGAGCGGGAAGGTCTCCGGCCGGTGGTACCACCTGGCGGTGTGGCCGTGACCCAGCCAGGTGACCGAGTGCCAGGGGTACTGTGCCAGCCACAGGAAGAGCCGGGCCGCGTCACGGGCGTCGCCGGGGGTGGCGACGGCGAGTTCGACCCGGGCGTAGGCGTCGGGCCGGTCGATGTACTGCTCGACGGTGGGCATCCGCTGGCAGCTCATCCCGACGGTGGACAGGATCGTGTACTCCCGGTCCCGCTCCGGCGGTCGCTCGGTGATGCCCACCGTGGGCATCCGCTCGCCTCCGGCGTCCCAGAACCGGCCCGCGGTGCCGGCCCTGCGGTCCAGATGGCCCATCACGAACTGCTGGAACGACGCCCAGGCGCCGTCGCCGCCCCGCCACTCCCAGTAGGCGCGGGCCTTGGCGATCCGGGAGGCCAGGCCGTCGTGGGCCTCCTCCAGCGACCAGGCGAGCGGGGACTCGCCCAGCGCGTCGCGGCAGTAGCCGGGCATTCCCCGGTTCATGTCCGCCCAGCCGGGAATGACCGCGAGCAACTCCTCGTTCTCGTACAGGGCGACGCCGTCGCCCTCCTCGAACCACAGCGCCCGCAGCGCGCCCAGGGGGCCTCTGCCGTCAGGGTGCCGGGTGTTCGCCCGAGGGGCGGTCGGCGGGAGTGCGGAGTCCAGCCGGTCCCGGTCGAGCCCTTCGGGAGCGGGGCCGTGATTGGCCAGCCAGACGGCTCCGTGCACCTCCCCCTGCGAACCGCACAGGTAAGCTACCGAGGAAGTCTCGTCGCGTTCGACCACCAGGGTGCGGCTCCGGTAGGGATTGACGTCGGTGAGCACGACCTCGACGCCGTCTCCCCGCTCTCCCGTGGGGCGGTTTGTCGCCATACCTCCGGACTCTAGATTACGGTCGGGCACCGCTTCGAGTATTCGCGTAACCGTCGAGAGAAGGCATTGGACGTGTCGACTGCCAGTCCGTCCGGGACCCCCGTACCCGGCCAGCTCACCTTCGTGGCGCCGCGCCGGGCCAAGCCCGCCCGCCACCTGGCCGATCTGACCATGGCCGAGCGCCGGGCGGCGGTCACCGAGCTGGGCGAGAAGCCGTTCCGTGCCGACCAGCTCTCCCGGCACTACTTCGAGAAGCTCAACGGCGACCCCGCGCTGATGACGGATCTTCCGGCCGCCGCCAGGGAGAAGTTCGCCGCCGCGTTCTTCCCCAGCCTGCTGACCTCCGTCCGGGAGATGACCACCGACGCCGGCACCACCCGTAAGACGCTGTGGCGGCTCTTCGACGGCGCGCTGGTCGAGTCGGTGCTGATGCGCTACACCGACCGTACGACCATGTGCGTGTCCTCGCAGGCGGGCTGCGGCATGAACTGCCCGTTCTGCGCCACCGGCCAGGCGGGTCTGACCCGCAACATGACCACCGCCGAGATCGTCGAGCAGGTTGTGGCCGGAGCGCGGGCGCTGGCCGCCGGTGAGGTTCCCGGCGGTCCCGGGCGGGTCAGCAACGTGGTCTTCATGGGCATGGGCGAGCCGCTGGCCAACTACAAGGCCGTGGTCGGCGCCGTCCGCCGCATGGTCGAGCCCGCGCCCGACGGCCTGGGCATCTCCGCCCGGGGGATCACCGTCTCCACGGTCGGTCTGGTCCCGGCGATCGGCAAGCTCGCCGGGGAGGGGCTGCCGGTGACGCTGGCGCTCTCGCTGCACGCCCCCGACGACGAGCTCCGCGACACCCTGGTGCCGATCAACACCCGGTGGAAGGTCGCCGAGGTCCTCGACGCGGCCTGGGACTACGCGGCCAGGACCAAGCGCCGGGTCTCCATCGAGTACGCGCTGATCAAGGACATCAACGACCAGGAGTGGCGGGCCGACCTGCTCGGCAAACTGATCAAGAACAAGCTCGTGCACGTCAACCTGATCCCGCTCAACCCGACCCCGGGTTCCAAGTGGACCGCCTCCCGGCCCCAGGACGAGCGGGCCTTCGTCCGGCGCCTGGAGTTCCACGGTGTGCCGGTGACGGTCCGCGACACCCGCGGCCGCGAGATCGACGGCGCCTGCGGCCAGCTCGCCGCCGCCGAGTAACCTCCCTTTCTCTTACGGCTGCGCCCCCGAGGCGCCGACCGCCGCCCGGCGTACTCCCGCCGGGCGGCGCTCCTCTCCCGTCCGCGCTCCCCGCCACATCGTCGTTCGGCGCGGCGCGGCGCGGCGCGGCTCGTCCGGACGTGGTGCCGGCCATGTCGATCCGGTCAGCGCATCGCCGTGCGGCCCGGCCTGATCCGAATGGATCCCCACCCCGCCCGGCATGTCCACGCCCGAGCCGGCCAGCGGTCAGGAAAATAGCGACCGCCCTGCCACATAGATGGCGACCGATCTGTCAGCGACCCAGCGACTAACCTGTCAGCAAACTAGCGGCTATCCTGTCAGCAGGCTTTGGCTGTGCCATGCTTATCCGATGGTCAGCGGCTCACGGACTCCTCTTGGCAGGGTCCTTCCACGGCATGCGGAAAGAGCCGTTGAAGAGGCTCTGGCCGACACCCGCGTCACCCTCGTCACTGGGGCGCGCCAGTGCGGTAAGAGCACTCTGGTCCGGCTTCTCGCCAAGGGGCGCGCGGGAGAGTGGCGCAATCTCGACACCCCTGCCGCCCGCCAGGCCGCGATCACCGACCCCGCCGGTTTCGTCGCGTTCCCCGAGCTGATGGTCATCGACGAGATCCAGCGGGTCCCCGAGCTGTTGCTCGCCATCAAGGAACAGGTGGACGCCGACCCGAGACCGGGCCGCTATCTGCTGACCGGATCAGCCCGGGTGCTCGGGCTCCGGGCGCTTCCTGACGCCCTGCCCGGCCGGATGGAGACCATCGAGCTGTGGCCTTTCTCGCAAGGCGAGATCGACGGCACGGCCGATGGGTTCGTGGACGCGCTCTTCGCCGAGCGCGATGACCTGCACCACACGTCGGAGACCAGCCGCGCCGAGTACGCGGAGCGGGTTGTCCGAGGTGGATTTCCCGAGGCGGTGTCACGATCCAACGTCCGCAGACGGGAGCGGTTCCTCGACTCGTACGTCGCGGACCTCATTGCGCGAGACGTGAGTCAGTTGGCGGAGATCGAGCGAACAGCGGAGATGCGGGCTCTGATCCGGCTGCTGGCCGCTAGGTCGGGCCAGCTGCTGGTCCCCGGTTCCCTGAGCAACGGGATCGGGCTGTCCGCGAGCACGGTCCATCGCTACCTGGGGCTGCTGGAAGAGGTCTTCCTGATCAAGCGGATCCCCGCCTGGTCGCGCAACCTCGGCAGCCGTGCGATCGGGACGCCCAAGATGGCCTTCGTCGACTCGGGGATCGCGGCCAACCTTCTGGGAGCCGACTCACGGAGCCTGGTCCGTCCCGAAGGCGCGTTCGGCCCGCTTCTGGAGGGCTTTGTTCTTATGGAGTTGGCTCGCCAGCTCACCTGGTCCGAAGAGCGCGTGGAGTTGTTCCACTACCGGACCAAGGACAAGGTGGAGGTGGACGCCGTCCTGGAGAACAGGCAGGGACTCGTGGTCGGCATAGAGGTGAAGGCATCCTCTACCGTGCGGCCGGATGACTTCAAGGGATTGCGCCACCTCGCGAACCGGCTTGGTGATGATTTCGCGGTGGGGGTTGTTCTCTATACCGGGACGCAGACGCTTCCGTTCGGTGAGCGGATGCGTGCCATGCCGGTGAGCACTCTCTGGGAGGTCGGCGCTTCGTGAGCCGGGTCCTTTAGGGATTCAGGCGGCGCAGGCGTGCGTACAGGGTGAGGCCCGCGGCGGTCCAGAACAGGGTGGCGGCGGAGACGGGGAGCAGCACCTCGTCGAGCAGGCCGTCGTTGGCGGCGCGCATCCAGGGCATGATCGGCACCGAGAGGCGGCCCACGGGGGTCAGGCTGATCAGCAGCAGGGCGAGGTAGCCGCCGAACAGGGCGAGCATCGAGACCGCGGGGGAGGCCAGGATCGACCGGCTGGTCAGCGCGCCCAGCGCGGTCCCGGCGCTCACGCCGAGCAGGTGCAGCGCGATGCCGCCTGCCAGGTCGGCGGGGGCGGGCGTGGCGGCGAAGCCGTGGATCAGCGGGAGCCCGATCGCGATCGTCGCCAGGCCGAGGTTGACCGTCAGCGCGGCGAGCAGTCCGGCCCCGATCTCACGGCCCGGTCGCCCGGCCGCCGTCATGGAGATCAGCCGCTGGGTCGGGGGCTCGGTGTCGAGCAGCCCGCGGGAGGCCCAGGCGAAGATGAGGATCAGCATTCCGGCCGAGTCGGCGTACGCGGACAGCTCCTTGCCGGGCGGGGTCAGCGTGGCGGAGAAGATGGCCAGCATTATCAGGAGCCCGATCACCGGCTGGAACAGCCGGTGCGACCGGGCGTAGGCGGAGAGCTTGAAACGCGCGAGATGGATCATGATGACCGCCTGGTGAGATAGCCGTCGGCGCGGAGCTTCTGTTCCACCTCGTCGGCGTCGCCGGCGTCCACGATCACCTCGATGACCGCCTGGCGTGCCGACGGCTCGGGCACCCGGGGCGGCAGGCGGTCGGCGTCCCGTGGGTGAGCGGGCCGGATGTCGGCCGGGCGCGCTCCGGGCTCGGGCGTGTGCGGGGTGACGGTGGCGTCGGCGACGAGCCAGTGGACGGCGCCGGGGAAGGTCTGGAGCTGGTTCTGGTGGTCGCTGACCACGACCATGCCGCCGGCCGAGGAGATCTCGTCGATGATCAGGGGAAGTTCGGCGCGGGTCTGCTCGTCCAGTCCGGCGAAGGGTTCGTCCAGGATCAGCAGGTCCGGCGGGGTCAGTAGCGCCTGGATGAGCCCGATCTTCTGCGCGCTGCCCTTGGACAGGTCGCCCAGCGGTTGCTCCAGGAGGTGGGAGGCGTTCAGGCGTCCGGCCAGTTCCACGGCGGAGGCGGGGGAGCCGCCCCGGATCCTGGACATGTGGGCCAGGTAGGCGGCGACGGTGAACGGCTGGTCGGTGGGGAACACGTCGGGGGCGTAGCCCACGGTGCCGGGCCGGTCGGAGACCGAGCCGTGGGAAGGGGGGAGGAATCCCGCGAGCAGCCGCAGCAGCGTCGACTTCCCGGCGCCGTTGTGGCCGGTGACCTCGGTGACGGAACCCGGGTGGAGCGAGAGCTCGACGTCCTTCAGGATCCAGGGGCCTCGGCGGGAGTATCGGAAGGACACCTGGGAGAGCCGCATAAGCGGTCACCATACCGGGATCATTCACTTATCGGGGGAATCTCCGGCGTCACGTCGGCCGCGCCGGAACGCTCCGCTCCCGCACGGTTTCGACGCCCGCCACGGCCCTCGACCCCGTTCGCGACACTGTTCCGATTACTCGCTTTTACCCGGCAATTCCCCTCAGAATGGAGGTCATCGACTGAAAGGCCAATAGGCGAGAGGCGAAAGGACGCGGGGTTGAACCGCTTTCCACGGGTTCTCGGGGTGCGTACGGGATATGACCCCGATCAGGTGGATCTGCTGGTCCGCCGGATCGAGGGCACCCTCGGCAGGGGCGCCCCGGAGGGGGAGCCGATCACCGCGGACGAGATCCGCGACGCCCGTTTCCGCACGAAGCTCGGCGGCTACCACGAGATCGCCGTCGACTTCGCGCTGGAGGCCTTCATCGTGGCGATCGAGACTCGGCCCACCGGGGCGGACGGACGTCCGATCGTTCCCGCGCGCCGGCAGCCCGTGCCCTGGCCGACCGCGCCCCAGGAACAGGAGTGGGCACAGCGCGCCGAGCCGCCGCTCCGGGATCCGGAAGCGGCCCCGGTCGCCCGGCATCCCGGAGCCACCGAGCGGGAACCGGTGGCCGTCGCCCGGCATCCTGGAGCGGCCGGGTGGGAGCCGGTGGCCGGCGGGTCGCCGGAACCGCTCGGCGCCGACGAGATCGAGGAGCACGCCGTCCGGGTCGAGCGGGCCGCCTTCAGGCCCGGACGGCTCGGCATGGGCTACAACGAGGACCAGGTCGACACCTTCCTCGACCGGATCGTGGCCACCCTGCGCGGCACCACCGACCAGCCCCTCACCCCCGACGAGGTGCGCGGAGCGAGGTTCGCCACGGTGCTGCTGAGGCCGGGCTACGCGGTCGGCGAGGTCGACGAGTTCCTCGCCGACCTGGCGGGTGTCCTTGAGGCCCGCCTCGGCCGTTGAGGTGTCAGCGGGTGCCCCAGGAGTAGGTCTGCTTGTGCAGCTTGAGGTAGACGAAGGTCTCGGTGGCGCGGACCGTGGGGATGGCCCGGATCTTGCCGAGGATCTCCAGGAGGTGCTGGTCGCTCTCGCAGACGACCTCGACCATGATGTCGAGCGACCCGGCGGTCAGCACCACGTAGTCGATCTCCTTTATGGCCGACAGCTCGTTGGCCACGATCTCCAGGTCGCCCTCGCACTTGATGCCGATCATGGCCTGGCGGGAGAAGCCCAGGGTCAACGGGTCGGTCACCGCGACGATCTGCATGACTCCCGCGTCGATCAGGCGCTGGACCCGCTGGCGTACCGCCGCCTCGGACAACCCCACGGCCTTGCCGATGGCGGCATAGGGCTTGCGCCCGTCCGCCTGCAGCTGTTCGATGATCTGCTTGGAGATCTCGTCGAGGACGACGGGGCCTGACCTGGCGTCGTTGTCGCGGCGTACCTTGGGTGGCGTCGTCATCCGCGCTCCCTGGCGTCATATTGCGGGGCTGTTTCCGGCGTGTTGCGGCTCCGATGCGACATGCTGTCACTTTCGGGCCGTCTGTCAAGCGATTTCGTAGCAATTTGGTATCTTAACAACGAAATCCCTTGTCGTACGGCTCTTGCTCTGTAAGAGTCGCGACAACTCAGCCCCGATCCATAGGAGGCCGACGGTGACCACCCCGGTTGAGACCAGTGAGCTCCCCCGCCTGAAGAACTACGTCAACGGTGAGCTCGTGGAGGCCCGGAGCGGCCGGTTCTCCGACGTCATCGACCCCTGCACCGGAGAGACCTACCTTAGTGCTCCCATCTCCGGTGCCGAGGACGTCGACGCCGCCTACGCCGCCGCTGCCGCCGCGTTCGAGTCGTGGGGGCGGACCACTCCGGGCGAGCGCGCCAACCTGCTCCTGAAGGTGGCCGACGCGATCGAGGCGCGGGCCGAGGAGCTGAACGAGGCCGAGTGCCTCAACACCGGCAAGCCGCGCGCCCGGATGGCCGAGGACGAGACCCCGGTCGCCGCCGACCACTTCCGCTTCTTCGCCGGCGCCGCCCGCACCCTGGAGGGGCCGACCTCCGGTGAGTTCCTGGCCGAGCACACCTCGGTCATCAGGCACGAGCCGATCGGCGTGGTGGGCCAGGTGACGCCGTGGAACTACCCGATGATGATGGCGGTCTGGAAGATCGCCCCGGCGCTCGCCGCGGGTAACACCGTCGTGCTCAAGCCCTCCGACACCACCCCCGTCTCCACGGTCAAGCTGGCCGAGATCCTCGGCGAGGTCCTGCCGAAGGGCGTCTTCAACGTCGTCGTCGGCGACCGGGAGACCGGCGCGCTGGTCGTCGGCCACCCGACCGCGTCGATGGTCGCGATCACCGGTTCCGTCGGCGCCGGCATGGCCGTGGCCAGGAGCGCCGCCGAGGACCTCAAGCGGGTCCACCTGGAGCTGGGCGGCAAGGCGCCCGTCATCGTGTTCGACGACGTCAAGGACCTCAAGGCCGCCGCCGAGTCCATCGCCACCGCGGGCCTGTACAACGCCGGCCAGGACTGCACCGCGGCCTGCCGCGTGCTGGTCCACGAGGACGCCCACGACGAGTTCGTCACCGCGCTCACCGAGGCGGTGGCGAGCACCGTGACGGGCGACCTCTCCGACACGGAGGCCCTGTACGGCCCGCTCAACAACGCCGAGCAGCTGGCCCGCGTCACCGGCTTCCTCGACCGGGTCCCCGGCCACGCCAAGGTCCTGACCGGCGGGAACCGGGTCGGCGAGCGGGGCTACTTCTTCGCTCCCACGCTCGTCGACGGCCTGAGGCAGGACGACGAGATGGTGCAGAACGAGGTGTTCGGGCCGGTCATCACGGTCCAGACCTTCTCCGACGAGGCGGACGCGGTGGCCAAGGCCAACGACGTCAGGTACGGCCTGTCGGGCTCGGTGTGGACCTCCGACCACGGTCGGGCGATGCGGGTGTCGAACCGTCTCGAATTCGGTGTCGTCTGGGTCAACACTCACATCCCATTCGTCTCAGAAATGCCGCACGGAGGCTTCAAGCACTCCGGTTACGGCAAGGATTTGTCCGTTTTTGGCCTGCACGACTACCTTCGCGTCAAGCACGTCATGCACTACATCGGCGAATAGCCGCGAACAGAGGGATAAGCCTGGCATGACCGAAATCCAGGTGGGTGCGGAGGCGGCCGACGCCGCCTCTCGCTCGCCCCAAACGCCCGCGATCGAACTTGATGGGGTCGTCAAGGAGTATGTCTCCCACGGCGAGGTCGTCCAGGCGGTCAAGGGGGTCACCCTGACGATCGCCGAGGGGGAGTTCTTCTCGCTCCTCGGCCCCTCGGGCTGTGGCAAGACCACCACCATGCGAATGATCGCCGGGTTCGAGGATCCGTCGCGGGGCAACGTGCGGCTGCACGGCCAGGACGTCACCAACGTCCCCCCCAACAAGCGCGACGTCAACATGGTCTTCCAGTCGTACGCCCTCTTCCCGCACATGAACGTCTGGGAGAACGTCGCCTTCGGCCTCAGGCGCAAGAAGGTGGCCGAGGCCGAGATCAAGCGCCGCGTCGGCGAGATCCTGGAGATCGTCGACCTCACCGGGCGCGAGAAGCGCCGCCCCCGTGAGATGTCCGGGGGCCAGCAGCAGCGGGTCGCCCTGGCGCGGGCCCTGGTCAACAAGCCCCGGGCGCTCCTGCTGGACGAGCCGCTCGGCGCCCTCGACCTCAAGCTCCGCCAGGCCATGCAGATCGAGCTCAAGCGCATCCAGCGTGAGGTCGGCATCACCTTCGTGTACGTCACCCACGACCAGAGCGAGGCGCTCACCATGAGTGACCGCATCGCGGTCATGAACGACGGCATGGTCGAGCAGCTGGGCACCCCGAGAGAGATCTACGAGCGGCCGGCGACCACCTTCGTGGCCGGCTTCATCGGCACGTCCAACCTGCTCAGCGGCACCGTCGACCGTCTCCGGTCCGGTTTCGCGGTGCTTAGGCTGGGCGATGAGGACCAGGTGCTCACCGAGGGCGGATCGTTCGCGGCCGGGGAAGCGATCGCGATCACGGTGCGCCCGGAGAAGATCAGTATTTCCACCGAGGAGCCCACCGGAGACCTCAGCGTCGTACGAGGCGTCGTCTCCGAGGTGGTCTACCTGGGGCTCTACAACTCCTACACGGTCAGTCTGGCCCAGGGGGCAGAGATGACCGTCTTCCAGCAGAACGCGCTCGACAGCACGAGTACGGCGGAGCGTGGCGACGCCGTTTGGCTGTCGTGGCGGCCGCAGCACTCGTACGCGATCGGAAGTTGAGTCCGCTATGTACTCCCGCATGAACCCCGCCTTCCTGCGTGGCATGACGCAGAGCCGCTCCGTCACCCGCCGTGACGCCCTCCGCCTGGGGGGAATGTCGGCCGCCGGTCTGGCCCTCGCCGCCTGCGGCGTGCAGGGCAAGAAGGTGGAGGCGCCCCGGCAGGACGCCGTCGCCGAGTACTGGGGCTCCAAGAAGAAGAACGGCACGCTGCGCTTCGCCAACTGGCCGCTCTACATCGACAAGGACGGCAAGCGGTACCCGTCCCTGGAGATGTTCGAGGCCGACACCGGCATCAAGGTGACCTACACGGAGGCCATCCAGGACATCCCCACGTTCTTCGGCAAGATCCAGCCGCTGCTCGCCGCCAACAACGACATCGGCTACGACCTGATGGTCCTGACCAACGGCCTGCAGCTGTCCAAGGCCATCGCGCTGGGCTACCTCGTTCCGCTCGACCACTCCAAGCTGCCGAACTTCGCCGCCAACGCCACCTCCGTGGTCAAGAACCCCACCTGGGACCCGAACAACGCCCACACGGTCCCGTGGGCGGGCGGCCTTACCGGCATCGCCTACAACCCCAAGTACGTGGACGATGTCAAGAGCGTCGCCGACCTGTGGAACCCCAAGTACAAGGGCAAGGTCGGCATGATGCTCGACACCCAGGAGGTCGCCAACTTCGGCATGTTCGCCCTGGGCATCGACCCCGACAAGTCGACCGAGGCCGACTGGAGGAAGGCGGGGGAGAAGCTCAAGCAGCAGCGCGACGCGGGTCTGGTGCGCAAGTACTACGAGAACGACTACGTCGACGCCCTGGCCAGGGGAGACATCTGGATCACCATGGCCTGGTCGGGTGACATCTTCCAGCAGGTCGCCGAGGGCAAGGACCTGAGGTTCGTGGTGCCCGAGGAGGGCGGCACGATCTGGACGGACAACCTGTGCATCCCGAAGACCTCGCAGAACCCGGTCGACGCGCTGACCTTCATGGACTACGTCTACCAGCCGAAGATCGCCACGATGCTGGTCGAGGCCATCAACTACATCACGCCGGTCTCCTCCGCCAAGGACCTGGTCCTCGCCGACGCCGCCAAGGCCACCGGCAAGGAGAAGGCGGCGCTGGAGCAGATCGCCGAGAGCCCGATGATCTTCCCCTCGGAGGCGGACATGGCCAAGCTGCGGTCGTACAAGAAGCTGAACCCGGGTGAGGAGAAGGTCTTCGAGGACATCTTCCAGCCGATCACGCAGGGTTAGGCCGATGAGAGAGCGAACCAGACGGGAAGGGGCAAGCGGCCGGTGAAACGCCTCGCCCCCTACCTGCTCATCCTGCCCGGCGGACTCTGGCTGGCGATCTTCCTGGTGGTGCCGATGGTCTTCATGGCCTCGGTCTCCACCCAGGAGGGCGACGTGGTCAACGGGTTCGTCCAGACGTTCAACTTCTCGGTGTACGGCGACGCCCTGGTGCAGTACAGGACCCAGTTCCTGCGCTCGGCCGGGTACGGGCTGGTCGCGACCGTCGTCTCCATCGCGCTGGCCTACCCGATGGCCTACTGGATCGCGTTCAAGGGCGGCAACCGCAAGTCCACCTACCTGCTGCTGGTGCTGCTGCCGTTCTTCGTCTCCTTCGTGCTGCGCACGGTGTCCTGGCGGTTCCTGCTCGCCGACGACGGCATGCTGCTCTCGCCGCTCAAGTCGGCAGGACTGCTGCCCGAGGACTTCCACGTGCTGCAGACGACGTTCGCGGTGATCGGCGGCCTGGTCTACAACTACCTGCCGTTCATGATCCTGCCGATCTACGTCGCGCTGGAGCGGGTGGACCCCAAGGTGGTCGAGGCCGCCCAGGACCTGTACGCGGCCAAGCGCGAGGCGTTCACCAAGATCGTGCTGCCGCTCTCGCTGCCCGGCGTGTTCGCCGGGGTGCTGATGACGTTCGTCCCGATGACCGCGGACTACGTCAACGCCGGCATCCTCGGCGGCCCGGAGAACACGATGATCGGCAACATCATCCAGACCGAGTACCTGGTCAACAACGACTACCCGACCGCCGCCGCGCTGTCGTTCACGCTGATGGCGGCGATGCTGATCGGCATCTTCGCCTACGCCAAGGCGCTCGGTACCGAGAACGTCCTGGAGGCGGCGGCCCGATGAGCCCTGACACCCTCCGCGGGGTGAGCGCCCGCGAAACCGAGGTCCCCGGCGAGGCGCCCACCAGGCGGAGGTCCCCGCTGAACACGAGGCGGCTGGGTGACCGGCTGCTCCGGGCCTACGTCTGGCTGATCATCGCCTGGCTGTTCCTGCCGATCGCAGTCATGATCGTTTTCGGCTTCAACGACACCCAGAGCAAGTCGAACGTGACCTGGCAGGGCTTCACCCTCAGGTGGTGGGGCCGCCTGGACGAGTATCCCGAACTGGTCACGGCGGTGCTCAACTCGCTCAAGATCGCCGTGCTCGCCACGGTGATCACGACGCTGATCGGCACGCTCATGGGCCTGGCCCTGGGCCGCTACCGCTTCCGCGGGCAGGGCGCGACCAACCTGGTGATGTTCGCCGCGATCGCCTCGCCCGAACTCGTCATGGGCGCCTCGCTGCTCTCGCTGTTCATCAGCGCCGGCGTGCAGACCGGCTTCGCGACCGTGGTCATCGCGCACGTGCTCTTCTCGCTCTCCTTCGTGGCGATCACCGTGCGCGCCCGGGTGATCGGGCTCGACCGGTCGATCGAGGAGGCGGCGCGCGACCTGGGCGCGTCCACCTGGACCACGTTCTGGCGGATCACCTTCCCGATGATCCTGCCCGGTGTCGTCTCCGGCGCGCTGCTGGCCTTCGCGCTCTCCATCGACGACTTCGTGATCACCCAGTTCACCAGTGGTGCCACCCAGACGTTCCCGCTGTGGATCTGGGGTGCCACCCGTATCGGGGTGCCGCCTCAGGTCAACATCCTCGGGACGCTTATATTCGCGGTAGGCGTCGCCATCGCCGTGTTCAACACGGTCAGCTCGCGCCGCCGCACCTAGCCGCCGTCAAGCCCCGTGCCCTCACCGGGTGGCGCGGGGCTTCGGTGTACCCAGACCCCGGACGGTCCACGGCACAGAACAGGGAGGCGAGATCGGATTCAGGCGGGGGGAACCCGCGCGTGATCTTCACGACCACGCGATACACACAGAGAAAACCTGACTCACGTAGGGAAGTGAGATTTGTGGATCCGCTGAAGGCTCTTGCTGATGCGGAGCGCAAGCCGTACTGGCTCGACAGTCCGGCGAAACCCGAGCCGCTGACGCGGCTCTTCGGTGAGACGAGCGCCGACCTGGCAGTGGTCGGCGGAGGATTCTCAGGGCTCTGGACCGCCCTGATGGCCAAGGAACGCGACCCGTCGCTCGACGTCGTCCTGCTTGAGGGACGGAGGGTCGGCTGGGCGGCGTCCGGCCGCAACGGCGGCTTCGCGATGGCCACCCTCACCCACGGCATCGCCAACGGGCTGGAGCGCTGGCCCGAGGAGATCTCCACGCTGGAACGCCTCGGCGTCGACAACCTCGACGAGCTCGGCGAGGCCGTGGCCAGGTACGGCATCGACTGCGGTTACGAGCGCACCGGCGAACTGCACGTGGCCACCGAGCCGTGGCAGCTGGAGGAGATGAACCAGAGCCTCGACATCGCCCGCGAGCTGGGCGCCCGCTTCGACGTCCTCGACGCGGAGGAGATCCGGGCGGAGGTGAACTCGCCCACCTACATCGGTGGCCACTGGGAGCGCGACGGCTGTGCCATGCTCGACCCCGCCCGGCTGGCCTGGGGGCTTCGGGAGGCCTGCCTCTCGATGGGCGTGCGCATCTACGAGCGCACGCCGGTACGCACCATGAAGGACACCCCGGCGAGCCTGGACCTGCGTACCCCGCACGGCATGGTCAGGGCGCGCAACGTCGCGCTCGGCACGGGGGTGTTCCAGCCGCTGCTGCGGCGGCTGAGGCACCTCCTCGTGCCGGTCTACGACTACGCGCTGATGACCGAGCCGCTCTCCGCCGACCAGCTGGCCTCGGTGGGCTGGCAGAACCGGCAGGGAGTCGGGGACGCGGCCAACCAGTTCCACTACTACCGGCTGACCGAGGACAACCGGATCCTCTGGGGCGGCTACGACGCGGTCTACTACAACGGCGGCATGATCAAGCCCGAGTACGAGCAGCGCGACGAGACCTTCGTCAAGCTGGCCGAACACTTCTCCACCACCTTCCCCCAGCTGTCCGGGCTGCGCTTCACCCACAGGTGGGGCGGGGTCATCGACACCTGCAGCCGGTTCAGCGCCTTCTACGGCCGGTCGCACGGCGGGCGCCTGGCCTACGCCGCCGGGTACACCGGCATGGGCGTCGGCGCGACCCGGTTCGGCGCGAACGTCATGCTCGACCTGCTCGCCGGTGAGCGGACCGAGCGGACCGAGCTGCGGATGGTCAAGGAGAAGCCCGTCCCGTTCCCGCCCGAGCCGGTCCGCTCGGTCGGGATCCAGATGACCCGCTGGTCGATCGCCCAGGCCGACCTGCACCAGGGCCGCCGCAACCTCTGGCTGCGCACCCTGGACCGGATGGGCCTCGGGTTCGACTCCTAGGGACTGTCCCCGGCCTCGGCCGGGGACAGTCGTTGGCTTCCGGCACGCGGGCCGTACAGACTTGCACCATGTCGGAAAAGGTGAAGTTCACCGCCGGCGGGGTCACCCTCGCCGGCGACCTGCGGGTCCCGGTGGCACCGGGCCCGCACCCCGGCCTGGTCCTCACCGGCCCGTTCACCGGGACCCGGGACCAGGTCACCGGCCTGTACGCGTCCCGGCTGGCCGGAGCGGGATATGTGACGCTGGCGTTCGACCACCGCAACTGGGGCGAGTCGGGCGGTGAGCCGCGCAACCACGAGGACGCGCAGGGCAAGCTGGAGGACCTGCGGGCCGCGGTCTCGCTGCTGCGCTCGCGGCCCGAGGTGGACGGCGGCAGGATCGGCGCGGTCGGGATCTGCCTCGGCGCGGGCTACGCGCTCAGGTTCACCGCGTTCGACCCCCGGGTGAAGGCGTTCGCGGGCGTCGCGGGGGCGTACAGCAACCCCTACGGCATGCGCGCGGGGATGTCGCCCGACGGGTACCAGCGGGCGCTGGCCTCCTGCACGGAGGTGCTGGAGCGGCAGGACAGGGGCGGTGCGGTGGAGTATCTGCCCGCGGTGGCCGAGGAGGGCGAGGCGGCCATGCCGGGCGACGAGCCGTTCGCCTACTACGGCACCTCCCGAGGCGCCTCGGCGTACTGGGGCAACACGGTGACCCGGGCCTCGGTCCGAGAGCTGATCACCCTGGACAACATGACGGGCGCCGACTTCCTGTCCCCCAAGCCGGGCCTCATCGTGCACGGCGTGGTCGATCGCCTCTGTTCGCCCGAGGGAGCCGAGGAGGCCTACCGGCGGATGGACGCCCCCAAGAGGCTCGTCTGGCTGGACACCCGGCTCCATATCGACCTCTACGACACCGAGCCACACGTCACCCGGGCGGTCGAGGCGGTCGCCACGTTCTTCGGAGAGCACCTCTGAACGCGATGTACGTCCTCGGACTGGACGTCGGCGGCACGTCCTCACGGGCGCTCCTGATCGACGCCGACGGCCGGCGGGCCGGATACGGCGTGGCCGGGGGCGGTAACCCGGCGGCCCACGGCAACGCCGTCGCCGTCGCCAACATCGGCCTGGCCCTGCGGCAGGCCCTGCACGGGATCGACCCGGTCCCGGTGGCGGGGGCGGTCATCGGGATGGCGGGCGCCGGGGCGCTGGACCGCCTGGTGTTCGACCCCATGTGGGCCTCGGCCGGCCTGCGCGTCCGGCCCCGGCTCACCGGCGATCTGGGCATCGCCTTCGCCGCCGGCACGGCCGAGCCGCGCGGCACCGTGCTCATCGCCGGGACCGGGGCGATCGCCGCCAGGATCGAGGACGGCGAGCCCGTGATGATCGCCGACGGGCTCGGCTGGCTCCTGGGCGACCAGGGCTCCGGCTTCTGGCTGGGCAGGCAGGCGGCCCGTGTCGCCGCCCACGCCCTCAGCAGGGGGGAGGCGGGTGGGACGTTGACCCGCCTCGTCGTCGACGCCCTGCTGGGGGGCGAGCCGCTCCCGCGAGAGAGAGCCGGGGGGACGGCGGAGGAGATGCGGGAGCTGGCGATCAAGCTGGTGGTCCGCGCCCAGTCGCGGCCCACGCTGGAGCTGGCCAGGCTCGCCCCGCTGGTCAGCCGGGCGGCGGCCGAGGGCGACCCGGCCGCGCTGGAGATCGCCTCCACCGCCGCCCGGCTGCTCTGCGAGACGGTGGCCGAGGTCCGCCCGGCGGGCGAGAGGAGCCCGATCGTGCTGGCCGGCAGCGTGCTGACCGGCGAGGGCCCTGTCGGCCCCGCGGTACGGGAGAGGCTCGGGGCCGCGACGGTCATCGCGGGCGACGGCGCGGGCGCGGCGGCGTGGCTGGCCGGGCGGGAGGCGTTCGGCTGGGACCCGGCGACCGCCGCGCGGCTGCACGCCCGCATCGTCTCCGGCGACTGATCCCGGCGGCCGGCCGGGAGCGGACGCGCTCTCGGCCGGCCGCCCCTCGCCGCCGGAGAGGAGACCGGCCGGCCGTACCGGACCGAGAACCGGGGCCGGTCTGTCAGCCGTCGCCGGAACCCGAGCGGAGCGGGTCGGCGTCCCGGTCGTCCGGGGTGGTGACGCCGCGCCCGACGATGGGGCGCAGCACGTCCAGCACCGTCGGGTCCTCGATGGTCGAGGGGACGGGCTCGTCGGCGCCCTCGGCGATGCCGCGCATGGTCTTGCGCAGGATCTTCCCCGACCTGGTCTTCGGCAGCGCCGGGACCACGTCCACCTGTCTCAGCGCCGCCACCGCGCCCACCTGCTCGCGGACGGCCAGGATCAGCTCGGCCCGCAGGGTCTCGACGTCGACCGCCGCCCCACTCTTCAGCACCACGAAGCCACGGGGGACCTGCCCCTTCAGCTCGTCGGCGACCCCGATCACCGCGCACTCGGCCACCGCCGGGTGCGCGGCCAGCACCGCCTCCATGGATCCCGTCGACAGCCGGTGCCCGGCCACGTTGATCACGTCGTCGGTGCGGCCCATCACGAAGAGGTAGCCGTCCTCGTCGAGGTAGCCGCCGTCGCCGGTCAGGTAGTAGCCGGGGAAGGCCGACAGGTAGGACTTCACGTAGCGCTCGTCGTCCTGCCAGAGCGTGGGGAGGGTGCCGGGCGGGAGCGGGAGCCGGATGCAGATCGCGCCCTCCTCGCCGGGGGCGCACTCGGTGCCCGAGGAGCGCAGCACGCGCACGTCGTAGCCGGGGACGGGCACGGTGGGGGAGCCCGGCTTGACCGGCATGGGTTCCAGGCCGCGCAGGTTGGCCGCGACGGGCCAGCCGGTCTCGGTCTGCCACCAGTTGTCGACGACCGGGACGCCGAGCTTCTCCGCCGCCCAGTGGTAGGTGTCGGGGTCCAGACGCTCCCCGGCGAGGAAGAGCGTCCGCAGCGACGAGATGTCATGGTCGCGCAGCAGGGCCGCCTCCGGGTCGGTCTTCCTGATCGCGCGGAACGCGGTCGGCGCGGTGAACAGCGCGTTCACCCGGTGCTCGGCGATCACCCGCCAGAACGCGCCCGCGTCGGGGGTGCCGACCGGCTTGCCCTCGTACAGCACCGTCGTGGCGCCCCGCAGCAGCGGCCCGTACACGATGTAGGAGTGCCCGACCACCCAGCCGATGTCGGATGCCGCCCAGAACACCTCGCCGGGCGCGATGTCGTAGACGTTGGCCATGCTCCACAGCAGCGCCGCCGCGTGCCCGCCGTTGTCGCGTACCACGCCCTTCGGCCGCCCGGTGGTGCCGCTGGTGTAGAGGATGTAGAGCGGGTCGGTCGCCTTCACCGGCACACAGCCGGCGGGTTCGGCCTCCGCGCTCGCCCAGTCGACGTCCCGTCCGGGCACCAGCTCCGCCGGGGCCTGCTCGCGCTGGAGGATCACGCAGTGCGCGGGCCGGTGCCCGGCCAGGTCGAGCGCGGCGTCGAGCATCGGCTTGTACGGCACCACGCGGGTGGGCTCGATCCCGCAGGAGGCCGAGACGACCACCTTGGGGCGCGCGTCGTCGATCCTGGCCGCCAGTTCCTTGGGCGCGAACCCGCCGAACACCACCGAGTGCACGGCTCCCAGCCGCGCGCACGCCAGCATGGCGATCACCGACTCGGGCACCATCGGCATGTAGATCACCACTCGGTCGCCCTGTTCCACCCCGAGGTGGCGCAGCACCCCGGCGAACCTGGCGACCTCGTCGCGCAGTTCGGCGTAGGTGTGGCGCCTGCCGGTGCCGGTCACCGGGCTGTCGTAGATCAGCGCGACCCGGTCGCCGTGGCCCGCCTCGACGTGCCGGTCCAGCGCGTTGTGGCAGGTGTTCAGCTCGCCGTCGGGAAACCACCGGTAGAAGGGCGGAGCCCCGGAGTCCAGCACCTCGCGCGGAGGCCTGCTCCAGGTGACCGCCTCGGCGGCCTCGGCCCAGAAGTCCTCCGGGTCGGTGATACTGCGGGCAAACGCGTCAGCGTACGACATCAGGCCATCATGCTCTTCCGGGAGGCGCCCGGTCGAGGCCCCTCTCCGACCTTCGGGTGCGGAGAGACATGAAGACGGGTATTGGGCCGTCTCTGGTTTTTGGAGAGTTTTGCCGACTTCGTGACTGCCGAGGTCAGCGGGGTGCCATCCGGAGCGCGCCGTCCATCCGGATGACCTCGCCGTTGAGGTAGTCGTGGTGGATGATCGTCAGTGCCAGGTGGGCGTACTCGTTCGGGCGGGCCGGCCTCCGCGGGAACGGAACGCCGGCCGCCAGATCCTCCCGGAACTCCGCGGAGACCGTGGCCAGCATCGGCGTCTCCACCATGCCCGGGGCGATGGTGTTGACCCGGATGCCGTACTGGGCGAGGTCGCGCGCCGCGGGCAGGGTCAGCCCGACGATGCCGCCCTTGGACGAGGAGTACGCGGCCTGCCCGATCTGCCCCTCGTAGGCGGCGACCGAGGCGGTGTTGACGATCACGCCGCGCTGGCCGTGCTCGTCCGGCTCGGTGCGGGCGATCGCCTCGGCGGCCAGGGCGAGCACGTTGAAGGTCCCGACGAGGTTGACCTGCACGACGCGCGCGTACAGGTCGAGGTCGTGCACGCCTTTCCTGCCCAGGATCCGCGCCGACGGGCCGATGCCCGCGCAGTTGACG
The DNA here is from genome assembly GCF_040678965.1 of Streptosporangium sp. NPDC049248. NCBI lineage: Bacteria > Bacillati > Actinomycetota > Actinomycetes > Streptosporangiales > Streptosporangiaceae > Streptosporangium > Streptosporangium sp. NPDC049248. The sequence continues at coordinate 85,816 of NZ_JBFAQY010000010.1, read as the reverse complement.
ACCGCGCGCAGCGGCCGGCCGGCGGCGGCCGTCGCGACGGAGGCCCGCACCTCCTCGGGGCTGGTGACGTCGGTGGGGATGTACTCCACCCCCGGTACCGGGTCCACGACGTCGATGCTCTGCTTGAGATCGAACACGAAGACCTGCGCGTCCTCCTTGGCCAGCAGGTCGGCGGTCGCGGCGCCGAGACCGGAGGCCCCGCCGGTGACGATCACTGCGGTGTCGGCGACCTGCATCAGTGCTTCTCCCTGCTGACCGCGGTGATCACGGGTGGGGTGTTCCTGGCGAGCGAGCGGCCGATGACCATGCGCTGGATCTGGTTGGTGCCCTCGAAGATCTGCATGACCTTCGCCTCGCGCATGTAACGCTCCACCGGGAAGTCGCGGGTGTAGCCGTAGCCGCCCAGCACCTGGACGGCGTCGGTGGTGACCTTCATGGCGTTGTCGGTGGCGACCATCTTGGCGATGGACGCCTCCCGGCCGAACGGCAGGCCGAGGTCCTTCAGCCGGGCGGCGTGCAGCGTCATCGCGCGGGCGGTCTGCACGGCCGCCTCCATGTCGGCCAGCAGGAACGCCAGGCCCTGGTGCTCGATGATCGGCCTGCCGAACGTCGAGCGTTCCTTCGCGTACGTCACGGCGTGGTCCAGGGCGCCTTGGGCCAGGCCGGTGGCGACGGCGGCGATGCCCATCCGGCCGGAGTCGAGGGCGGCCAGCGCGATGCCGAGGCCGTCGCCCTCCGCGCCGATCCTGCGCTCGGCCGGCACCCGTACGCCGTCCAGCCGCATCGTCGCGGTCGGAGAGGCGGTCAGGCCCATCTTGTGCTCGGGCGGGTCGGCGCTCAGGCCCTCGGCGCCGGCCGGGACGAGGAAGCAGGAGATGCCCCTGGGGTCGTCCGAGGTCCGCGCCATCACCGTGTAGAAGTCGGCGTGCCCGCCGTGCGTGGTCCACGCCTTCGCGCCGGTGAGCACGTAGTCGTCACCGTCGCGGACGGCACGGGTGGTCATGGCTGCGGGGTCGGAGCCGGCCTGCGGCTCGCTCAGGCAGTACGCGCCGAGCAGTTCGCCGCCGAGCATGTCGGGCAGCCAGGTCCGCCGCTGCTCGTCGGTGCCGAAGTTGAACAGTCCGAAGCACGACAACACGTGCACGCTGGTGCCGACGGCGACGCTGGACCAGACCCGGGCGACCTCCTCCAGCACCTGCAGGTACACCTCGTAGGGCTGACCGCCGCCGCCGTACTCCTCGGGGTAGGGCAGGCCGAGGACGCCCATCGCGCCGAGCGTGCGGAACACGTCGCGCGGGAAGTCCTCGTCCGCCTCGGCCTTCGCGACCCGGGGGGCCAGCTTCCCGTCGGCGAGGTCCCGGACGATCTCGATCAGGTCGGCACTCTCTTCGCTTGGCATGACACGCGATGCGGGCATCGAAGCTTCCTTTGGAGTACGAAAACAAGTACTAAAGTATCAGAAATTGTACTGTTCGCTAGGGGCTGCCCTAGAGTCGGTGTCATGCCGTCGCCCGACAGGACTCGCACCCGGCGCGAGGAGACACTGGCACAGCTCCGCGAGCTGTTCCTGGCCGAGGGATTCGCGTCGTTCAACATCGGCGACCTCGCCGAGCGGCTGCGCTGCTCCCGGACCACCCTGTACGCGGTGGCGCCCAGCAAGGAGCAGATCGTGGTGGCCGCCGTCCGCTCGTTCTTCAAGGCGGCGGCCGAGCGCATCGGGGTCCGGGTCGCCGCCTCCGGCGACCCGGCCCGGCAGCTCGCCGTCTACCTGGAGGCCGTCGCCGCGGAGCTGCAGCCCGCCTCGGCCGCGTTCCTCGCGGACGTGGCCGCCTTCGGCCCGGCCAACGAGGTCTACCAGGAGAACACCCGGTACGCCGCGGAGCGGGTACAGAGCCTGGTGACGGAGGGGGTCAGGGCCGGGGTGCTGCGTCCGATCCACGCGTCGTTCGTGGGGGCCGCGGTGGCCGAGGTCATGAACTCCATCCAGCGCGGCGCCATCCAGTCGGCCACCGGGTTCGACGCCGCGCAGGCCTACCGGCACCTCGCCGACCTGGTCCTCGCCGGTCTGACCAGCGCACCGGTGGACGAGCAGGCGGTCACCGGGACCTGGGTGCGGTACGAGGTCGCCGACGGGGTGGCGACCATAGAGCTCGACCGGCCGGAGTCCTCCAACGCGCTGGACCTGCCCATGGCGCGGGCGCTCGGCGACGCCGCCGCGGCCGCCGCGGCCGACCCGGGGGTACGCTGCGTGCTGCTGCTCGGCCGCGGCCGCGACTTCTGCGCCGGCGGGGACGTCAGCGCGACGCACGGCGCCGCGGACCGCGCCGGCTACGTGCTGGAGCTGGCCCGGACGGCGCACCGCGCGGTGCTGACCCTCGCCGGGCTGGAGGTCCCCGTCGTGGCCGCCGTCCAGGGCGTGGCGGCGGGCGCGGGACTGGCCCTCACCCTGGTGGCCGACGTGGTGCTCGCCGGCGAGTCGGCGACGTTCCTGACCGCGTACGCCCAGGCGAGCCTGACCCCGGACTGCGGCACGTCCTGGCTGCTGCCGCAGGTGGTGGGGCTGCGCCGGGCGCTCGCGCTGACGTTGACCGATCGCCGGCTGACGGCAGGGGAGGCCGCCGACTGGGGGCTGGTCACCGACGTCCACCCCGACGAGGAACTCGTCGAGTCGGCCCGGCAGTCCGCGGCGCGGATCGCGGCCGGGCCGTTCCCGGCGCTCGGCCGGACCCGGCGCCTGCTCCGGGACGCCCCGGCGCGGTCGCTGGCCGACCAGCTCGGCATCGAGGCCGCGATGATCGCCGAGGCCGCCGCGTCCGCCGCGGCCGGGCCCGGCTCGACGCGTTCGTGAACGGCAAGCGCAAGTAGAGAGGCGGGAACCCGATGAAGGACGGCCCCCTGGCGGGACTGAGAGTGGTGGAACTGGCCGGGCTCGGCCCGGTCCCGCACGCGGCCATGGTGCTCGCCGACCTTGGCGCCGACGTGGTCCGGATCGAACGGCCGGCGGGCCGCGGGCTCCGGCTCGGCGCCCCGGACGCGACCGACGCCGTGCTGCGCGGCCGGCGCCCGGTCCACGCCGATCTGAAGTCCGCCGACGGGCGGGCCGTCGTCCTCGGCCTCGCCGAACGCGCGGACGTACTGATCGAGGGCCTGCGCCCCGGTGTGGTGGAACGGCTCGGCGTGGGCCCGGACGCCTGCCTGGCCCGCAACCCCGGCCTGGTCTACGCCCGGATGACCGGGTGGGGTCAGGACGGGCCGTGGGCCGGCCAGGTCGGCCACGACATCAACTACATCGGCCTGACCGGCGCGCTGCACGCCATGGGCCGCGCGGACCGGGCCCCGGTGCCGCCGCTCAACCTGGTCGGCGACTTCGGCGGCGGGTCCATGCTGCTGCTCGTCGGCGTGCTGGCCGCGCTGTTCGAACGGTACCGGTCCGGCCGCGGCCAGGTGGTCGACGCCGCCATGGTCGACGGGACCGCGCTGCTCAGCCAGATGACCCTCGCCCTGCGCGGCATGGGCGCCTGGCGCGACGAACGGGAGGGCAACCTGCTCGACGGCGCCGCGCCCTTCTACGACACCTACACCTGCGCCGGCGGCGGGTTCGTCGCGGTGGGTGCGCTGGAGCCGCACTTCTACGCGGCGCTGCTGGCCGGGCTGGACATCGACCCGGCCGAACTGGGCGAGCAGAACGATCCGGCCGGCTGGCCGGCGATGCGCAAGCGGTTCACCGCCGCGTTCGCCTCCCGCACCCGCGACGAGTGGGCCGCGCACTTCGCCGGCACCGACGCGTGCGTCACCCCGGTGCTCAGCTTCGCCGAGGCCCCCGCCCACCCGCACCTGGCGGCCCGCGGCACGTACGCCGAGGCGGACGGCGTGCTCCAGGCGGCCCCGGCGCCCAGGTTCTCCCGCACCCCGGCCGCCCCGGTGGCCCCGGTGCCGCGGACGGCGGCCGACGCGGCGGACGTGCTGCGCGAGTGGGGGCAGCCGGGCGACTGACCGCCGGGCGGCACCGGAACCGGCCGCCGAGCCGCTGGGGACCCCTGCCGGCCGGCGCCGGGGGGATACGGGCGGGACCGTCTCCGATGCCGGGAGCGGCCACACCTCAGTGCCGGCCCGGGTCAGGCCGCCGGCAGGAACCCCGGCAGCCGGTGGCGGATGATCTCCTCGGCGTCCGCGATGATCCGGTCCACCACGTTCCGGCAGCTGTCCACCTCGGTGATGAGCCCCTGGGCCTGGCCGGCCCACCACAGCCCGTCCTCCATGTCGCCCGCCCCGAGGACACGTTCCCGCCCCCGTACCCCCGAGGCGAGGTGGGCGACGTCCTCGAAGGACGAGCCCGGCCGGCGTGAGATCTCGGCGATCTCCTCCGACACCGAGTTGCGCGCCACCCGCGCCGAGTTGTGGAACTCACGGAAGACGATGATCGACTCCCGTTCGGAGTTCGCCACGATCTGCCGCTTGACATTGTCGTGGACGGGCGCCTCGGTCGTCGCCATGAACCGGGTGCCCATGTTCGCCGCGCACGCCCCGAGGGCCAGCGCCGCCACCAGGCCGGCGCCGGTGGCGATGCCGCCGCTGGCGATGACCGGGACGTCCAGCGCCCGGGTGGCCGCGGCGATGAGCACGAGGCCGCCGATGTCGTCCTCGCCCGGGTGGCCGGCGCACTCGAAGCCGTCGATGCTGACCGCGTCCACGCCGAGCGCCTGCGCCTTGACGGCGTGCCGTACCGCGACCGCCTTGTGGATGACCTTGATCCCGGCGGCCTTGAAGTCGGGCAGGTGCGCGTCCGGGCTGCCGCCGGCCGTCTCGACGACCGTGATCCCCGACTCGATGATCGCCGCCCGGTACTCGTCGTAGGGGACCGGGCGGACGGTGGGCAGGATGGTGAGATTCACCCCGAACGGCTGGTCGGTCAGTTCGCGCGTGCGCTTGATCTCCAGGGTGAGCGCCTCGGGCGTCGGCTGGGTCAGCGCCGTCAGGAACCCGAGGGCGCCGGCCTCGGCGACGGCCGCGATCAGTTCGGCCCGGCCAAGGCCGGTCATCCCGCCGCACAGCAGCGGGTGCCGTACGCCGAAGGTCTCGGTGAAGGCGGTAGTGATCATTTCAGCGGTGGCTTTCGTCTCGAACGGTGGTCCGGCCGCGGACCCGGGCCGGGGTGGACAGGGGGCGTTCAGGCCGCGGCGGGGCCGCCGATCCGGGTCAGGGCCTCCGCGATCGACTCGGCGGGATCCCTGGCCGTCCAGCCGGTGACCGGGGTGAGGGCCTCCGGCGTGTACACGCCGAGATCGGTGCCGTCGAAGCGGACGATCCGGCCGGTCACGCCGCGGGTGGCGTCGCTGAGCAGCGCGACCACCACCGGCGCCACGTCCTCGGGCACGCCCAGCGCGGGCCGGTCGGGCCGGGTGTCCAGCGCCGCCATGCCGGTCTCGGCCAGCGGCGACACGGCGTTGACCCGGATGCCGGCGAACGCGCAGTCCTGCGCCCAGCCGGCGGTCATCGCGGCCACCGCCCCCTTCGTGGCGCCGTAGGCGCTCATGCCGGGGATGCCGAACCGGGCGCCGGACACGATCGTGACGATCGACCCGCCGGCGCCCCGCCGGACCATCGCCCGCATGGCGTGCACCGCGGCGAACTGCACGCCGAGCACGTTGACCTCGGTGATCCGCCGCAGCCGCGCCTCGTCCTCCTCCCACGGCGGGGCGTGGTGGGTGATCCCGGCGTTGGCGACGAGGCCGTCGAGCCGGCCGAACTCCAGCTCCGCCGTCCCGGAAAGCCGGGCAGCCACCTCCCACGACCCGGCGGAACCCGGTTCCGCCACCGCGTGCCCGCCGGCGGCGGCGATCTCCGCGGCCACGGCGTGCGCGGCGGCCCCGTCCACGTCGTTGACCACGACCCCGGCGCCGTGGGCCGCGCACGCGAGCGCGTAGGTGCGGCCCAGGCCCCTCCCGCCGCCCGTCACGACGACGCAGCGCCCGTCCAGCAGGCCGCCCATCAGCCGGTTTCCAGGTCGAACAGCTCGACCACCGAGGCCTTGTTGATCTTGCCGGTCGGGCTGGTCGGCAGCGAGCGGACCACCCGCAGCAGCTCCGGCTGCTTGTGCCGGGCCAGCCCCTGGCCGGTCACCGCGCGGCCGACCTCCTCCAGGGTCAGGTCCTCCCGGTCCGAGACGACGACCGCGCCGATCCGCTCACCGAGCCGGCCGCCGGGCACCGGGACGATCGCCACGGCCGCCACGTCGGGGTGCCTCACGATGGCGTCCTCGATCTCCCTGGCCGAGAACTTCTCGCCGCCGCGGTTGATGACGTCCTTCAGCCGCCCGGTGATCCGTACCTGCCCATCGGCGGCCAGCGAGCCGAGGTCCCCGGTGCGGAACCAGCCGTCGGGGGTGAACGCGTGCGCGTTCAGCTCCTCGCGCACGTAACCGAGCATCATCTCCGGGCCGCGCAGCAGCAGTTCACCCACCTCGCCCGGCTCGACGTCCCGGCCCGAGGGGTCCACGGCGCGCAGCTCCACGCCCGGTGCGAGCCGGCCGTCGGTCTCCGCCCGGAACTCCAGCGGGTCCAGCTCGTTGGGCAGCGTCGCGGTGGGCAGCTCGGTCATGCCCCACGCCCGGTACGCTGCGATGCCCAGCTCGTCGGCGCGCCGGATGAGGGCCGGCGGCACCGCCGCGCCGCCGCAGCAGTACTGGCGCAGCGGCGATCGGTCCCGCCCCTCGGCGGCGTACACGTCGAGCAGCTCACGCAGGAACGGCGTGGCGCCGGCCATGTAGGTGGCACCGGTACGGTCGGCCAGCTCGGCGCACGCGGCCGGATCCCACCGTTCCATCAGCACCGCGGTGGCCCCCACCCGGCAGGGGATCATGAAGCCCTGCAGGAGGCCGGTGATGTGCGTGATGGGGGAGGCCATCACCATGCGGTCGCGGAACGTCAGGCCCCACTCCACGACGGTCATCCGCAGCTCGTGCCGCAGGCCCGCCACGGAATGCACCACGCCCTTGGGCTCGGACTCGGTGCCCGAGGTGAACAGCACCAGGCAGGGGTCCGCGGGGGCGGCGGGCTCGATCCCGGACGGCAGCGCGCCGGGACCCTCCCCGTCCGCCGCTCGCCAGCCCGCCGACCGGCCGGTGGTGAGCAGCCGTGCGGCGGGTTCGTGAGAGATGTCGCGCAGCGCCTCGTCGAACTCGTCCGGGTAGGCCCGGCGCCGGTCGTCGGCGTACGTGACGATGGCCGCCGGCCGGATCTGGCCCAGTACGGTGCGGATCTCGCGCGGGCCGTACAGCGGCACGATCGGGCTGCTGATCGCCCCGATCCGCCAGATCGCCGCCGCGACGGCGACGGCGTCCGGGCCGGTCGGCAGCAGCCAGCAGACGGCGTCACCCGGCCGCACCCCGCCGGCGATCAGGGTCCGCGCGACCGCGGCGGACTTGGCGGCCAGCTCGGCGAAGCTCGTCTCACCGCGCGCGGTGATGATCGCCGGTCGGTTCGGCCACCGCGTCGCCCCGTGGTCCAGCAGGTCGCCGATCCGCTCCTCGGTGAGGAAGCCCCGGCGGCGCCAGGCGTCCGCGAGCTCGGGGGTGACCACCCGCGGCCTGCGGCTCCAGTCGGCTGTCCTCATGACGTCGTCCACTTCGGCTCGCGCCTGTCCAGGAAGGCGGCCGGACCCTCGACGGCGTCCGGATGGTACCGGTGCCGCCGGATCAGTTCCCAGCCGAGGTCCATATCGGTGGCGATGAGCCGTTCCTCGAACGTGCGCAGCACCCGGCGGCTGAGCCGCACCGCCTCCGGTGAGTTCCGCCCGATCATCGCGGCCAGCTCCATCCCCCGGTCGACGAGCGCGTCCGGCTCGACGACCTCGGAGACGAGACCGGCGCGCTCGGCCCGTTCGGCCGACAGCGACTCGTGCCGGCCGAGCAGGACGAGGCGGGTCAGCAGGTCCGGCCGCATCCGCAGCCGCAGCTGCAGCGGTTCCAGCGCGGACACCTGGCCGACGCTGACGTGCGGGTCCAGGAAGCGGGCCGCCGGCGACGCGATGCAGATGTCGGCGTCCGCCACGAAGTGCAGGCCGCCTCCGGCGCACACCCCGTTCACCGCGGCGATGACCGGTATCCCCAGGCGCGGTCCGGGCAGGAAGTCGAGCTCCTCGGTCGCGGTGTCGCCCACCTTCACCCTCGGCACCGAGAGCATGGACACGTCGGCCCCGGCGCAGAACGCCTTGCCCGCGCCGGTGAGCAGCACCGCGCGCAACTCCGGCGCCCCGGCCGCCGCCCGCCACAGGTCCGCCAGCCCGTCCATGAGCTCGTCGTCGAGGGCGTTGGCGGACTCCGGACGGTTGAGGGTAACGACCAGCGTTCCGCCGACGACCGTGCTGAGCAGCACCCCATCCGCACGTTCCAGGCCTGCTCGGCCGTTCTTCCTCGACACGGGCGCCTCCCCACGGGCGCCGAGACGCCCTTCTTGACTGTCATCCAAATCATATATACGTTTCGCGCCATGGTGAAGAGAGATGTCACATCACGCGCCGGGACCAGGTCCCCCCATGCATGAGTTCCTTCAGACGGTGCTCGTGCCGGGTCTGGCGGACGGCGCGATCTACGGGTTGGTCGCGGTCGGCTTCGCCACGCTGTTCACGACGACCGGCGTCATCAACTTCGCCCACGGGCAGATGGTGATGCTCATGCCCATGTCGGTGCTGGTGGCGGCCGGCGCCGGCCTGCCGGTCTGGCTCGCCTACGTGGCCGCGCTCGCCGTGATGGCGGTGGTGGCGCTCACCGTCGAGTGGACCGCGGTGCGGCCGTTCGTGCAGTCGGGCCAGTCCGCCTCCTGGCTGTTGTCCACCCTCGCGATCAGCGTGATCCTGGCCGAACTGCTGGCCATCCCCTACAGCGGGGAGTTCCGCAACTTCACGTACGGCGTCAGCAAGCACCGGTTCGACCTGGCCGGCCTGGCGGTGTCGCCCGCCGAGCTGACCGCGGTCGCCGCGCTGTTCGTCGTCGCCGGGCTGCTCGTCGTGTTCTACCGGCGCACCCGGATCGGGCTGGAGCTGCGCGCGATCGCCGACGACCTCGACGGCGCGGAGGCGATCGGCATCTCCCGGGCACGTGCCTCGCAGATCGCCACGGTGCTGTCCGCGCTGGTCGCCGCGGTGACCGGGGTGCTGGTGGCCTCCACCCAGCTCGTCACCCCGTCGCTGGGGCTGTCGTACACCTTCTACGGGTTCGTGGCCACCGCGATCGGCGGCATGGGCAGCATCGGCGGCGCCGTCGCCGGCGGCTTGGTCATCGGCGTGGTCAGCCAGTTCGCCGGGGTCTACGTCGGCAGCCTCACGGTGAACCTGACGGTGTTCCTGCTGCTGGTCGTGGTCTACCTGGTGCGCCCGCACGGCCTGTTCGGCGCGGCACCGGTGCGGGCGGTGTGATGTCGTACCGGCTCCCCGACCTGTTCCAGACCCTGCGCGTCGCGGCGGCACGCGGCCGCGACGCCACCCCCACGCCCGTCCGGCGGGTGCTCGCCAGGCCCGCCGCGCACGGCGCGGCGCTGCTGGTCATCGCGACGGCGCTGCTGGCCCTGTGGGGCCCGCTGTCCTACAACGGCTACGTCCTGCAACTGGTGTGCCTGTACGCGGTCGCCACGCTGGGACTCAACATCACCACCGGCTACGCCGGCGCGCTGTCCCTCGGGCAGGGCGCGTCGTTCGCCATCGGCGCCTACGTCACCGCCGTTCTGGTGGTCTCGCACGGCTGGCCGATCTGGGCGGCGTTGCCGGTCGCCGCGCTGGCCGGGCTCGCCGCCGGGGCGCTGGCCGGGTTCCCGGCCGGAAGGCTGGGCGCGATCGGCCTGGCCATGATGTCGCTCGGCCTGATGCTCGTCGTCAACGACATGCTCATCCAGTTCCAGTCGGTGACCGGCGGCAACAACGGCCTGTCCGGCATCGACGCCCGTTTCTGGTTCGGCGGCGAGCCGGTCTCGACCCCGTGGGTCGTGGCGATCGTGATCGTCGTCGTGGCGAGCGTCAGCTACTGGCTGCACGCCCGGTACCGGACGTCCCGCCTGGGCCGGGCCACCGTCGCGGTCCGCGACGAGCCGATCGGCGCGTCCGCGCTCGGCGTCTCCGGCTACCTCACCAAGGTCGTCGCCTTCGCCGCCGGGTCCGCGCTGGGCGCGCTCAGTGGAGGGCTGTTCTCCTACCTGTCCGCCTACATCTCGCCGGACGCCTTCTCCTCCAACCTGTCCATCCTGTTCCTGGTGATGGTGGTGCTCGGCGGCAGCGGCTCCCGGCTCGGCCCGATCGTCGGCGCGGTGCTGCTCGTGCTGATCCCGCTGCGCCTCGACGCGTACCCGCACCTGAACAACCTGCTGTACGGCGCGCTGCTCATCGTGCTCATGCGGCTGCGGCCGCGCGGCCTGTTCAGCCGCACCGCGGCGCCCGCCCCCCAGGCGCTGCGCGACCTGGCCGCCACTCCGGAGGTGGAGGTGCCGGAGCGCGCGCCCGGCGAGCCGATCCTGAAGGTCACCGACCTGCGGCGCAGCTTCGGCGGCGTGGACGCGCTCGGCGGGGTGTCGATGGAGTTGCGGCGCGGCGAGATCGTCGGCCTCATCGGGCCGAACGGGTCGGGCAAGACGACGCTGCTCAACGTCGTGTCCGGGCACTATCCGCCGACCGCCGGCCGGATCACCCTGCACGGGACGGACCTCGGCGGCCTGGGCGCCGCCGCCGTCGCCAAGCGCGGCGTGTCCCGCACCTTCCAGACCCCGAAGACGTTCCCCGGCATGAGCATCGAGGAGCACCTCGCGCTCCCGGCCGTCCACGGAAAACGTGACGAGGCGATGCGGGATGCCTGCCGGCGCGGCGCGCTCACCCTGCTGGAGCTCGGCGGCCTCGACCCGCACGACCCGGCGGCGGGCACCCGGGAGAGCCGGGTGATGAGCCACGGCCAGCTTCGCTTCCTTGAGGCCGCCATGGCCCTTGGCACCTGTCCGGAGGTCCTCCTCCTGGACGAACCCGCGGCCGGGCTGTCGGCCGCGGAGATCGAAGGATTCGAACGCGTCGTCAGTGACGTCGCCGCAGCGGGAGTGGCCGTCGTGATCGTCGAACACCACCTGGACATGATCAGCCGCCTGGTCGACCGGGTCGTCGTCCTCGACCTCGGCAAGGTGCTGTGGGAGGGCGAGCCCGGGGACCTGCACAGCGTGGACAGCGTCCGCGCCGCGTACATGGGGGTCGCGTGAACGGCGGCCGGCTCAAGGTGGACGCGCTGCGCGTCCGGTACGGCGGCGTCACCGCCGTCGAGGACCTGTCCCTCACCGTCGAGCCCGGCACCTGCCTGGCCCTGCTGGGCGCCAACGGCGCCGGGAAGACCTCCACGCTGCGCGGCGTCGGCGGGCTGGAGTCGGCCGACGGCGGGATCTGGCTGGACGACCTGCGCCTCGACAACCTTCCGGCGAGCAGGCGGGCCCGGGCCGGGCTCGGCCACGTGCTGGAGGGCCGGCACGTGTTCAAGAGCCTGTCGGTGGCCGAGAACCTCCGGGTCGCCGCGGCCCGCGCGGCCCGCAACTCCGAACTGGACCCGCTCGACCTGCTGCCCGAGCTGCGTCCGATGTCGCAGCGCCTCGCGGGCGGTCTGTCCGGCGGCCAGCAGCAGATGCTCGCCATCGCCCGCGCGGTGGCCGGCGCACCTCGCGTGATCATGTTGGACGAGCCCACGAACGGCCTGTCGCCCAAACTGGTCGGCCGGACCATCGAGATCCTCGCCGACCTGCGCGACGCCGGGTTCGCCGTCCTGCTGGTCGAACAGCGGGTCGAAGTCGCCCAGAAGCTGGAGGCGGACGTCGTGGTGCTGCGGCACGGGCACGTCGCGCACCGGGTGCGTGGCACCGACCCGGAACTGCCCGACCTGCTGCAGGCCGCCTACCTCTCCTGACCCACCCCACTCTCACGGAACCCCCCACGGAAACCCCCAGGAAGGACGACCCCATGAGGACACGTGCCACAGTGGGCACAGCCATGGTGTGCGCGGCGTTGCTCGCGCTCGCCGCGTGTGGCGACGGCTCCTCCGGCGAGCAGGCCGAAGGCTCCACCATCAAGATCGGTTTCGTCGGGGCGCTCACCGGCCCGCTCTCCCCGAGCGGTCAGAACTCGCTGGCCGGGCTCAAGGCCGGCGCCGAGTACGTGCAGCAGCACAACCCCGGCACGAAGATCGTGATCGAGCAGCGGGACACCAAGGGCGAGCCGACCGCGGCCGTCGCCGCCACCCGGGCGCTCGCCCAGGACGGGGTGTCCGCGCTGTACTTCACCACCGAGGCGTTCCCGCCCGTGCAGGACGTGCTCAACCAGGTGAAGGTGCCCGGCGACACCGCCGGCGGCATCGGTTCGATCGCGGCCGACGTCGGCGACTCCAAGCGGTACAAGTACGCGTTCAGCACCGGTGCCGGCACCTCCGGCGAGACCTCGATCACGCCGCTGCTGGCGTACGCGGCGTCGGCCGGCAAGACGGTCGCCGTGCTCGACGACTCCTCGGCCTTCGGCACTTCGCAGACCAAGGACACGCTCGCCATCGCGCAGAGCCGGTTCCCGGACGTGAAGATCGTGCACGAGAGCTTCCCGAACACCGCCTCGGACGTGACCGCGCAGCTCACCAAGCTCAGGGACTCGGGCGCCGAGTCGCTCATCGCCTGGTCGTACGGCGCCCCGCTGGTCGCCACCATGTCCAGCCTGAACAAGATCGGCTGGAACCCGCAGATGTCCGCGGTGCTCGGCATCGGCGACCCGGCGACCACCGAGCTCATCCCGGAGGGGATGAAGAAGACCCTCGCCGCCGGGCCCATCGCCAAGACGTTCCTGTCGTCCTCGACCGGCGACGCGTCGATCACGGCGGACTTCGTCAAGCTCTACCTCAAGGCCAAGGGCAAGACCGAGTTCAACGCCCTCGACTCGGTGGGCGCGGTCTCCTTCGACTGGGTGCTGCTGGTGACCCAGGCGTCGCAGCAGGCCAAGTCCACCGACGCCGACGCGATCAAGAAGGCGCTCGTCTCCGGGGGAACCTTCCAGGGCGCCAACGGCACGTACACGTTCGGTCCCGACAAGCGCATCGGAATCGATGCCGACCAGCTCGGCGTCTTCGTACCCGCTCAGCCGTGCTCGGACGGCAAGTGTGTCGAAGCCACCGTGAGTGCGGGGAAGTAATGCCCGAGGAGACTTCAGTGGATCTCCGGCTGGGAACGCGGGCGGACGCGTTGCGCGTCCGTCTGCGGGCCCTGCTGGCGGAGCTCCTCCCCGACGACTGGACGTCGTCGTTCTCGCCGGACCCGGCGGTCCAGTCGGTGGTGACCAGGGTCGTCGAGCGTCTCGCCGAGGAGCAGCTCCTCACGCTCAGCTGGCCCGAGGAGTACGGGGGCGCCGGCACCGACATCTGGCAGCAGGCCGTCCTGCGGGAGGAGATGTGGGCGCACTTCGAGCCCCGCGGACCGCAGTACATGGGCCTGAACTGGGTCGGACCGGTGATCATGGAGGTCGGCACACCGGAGCAGAAGGCCGTCCACCTGCCCGCCATCTCCTCCGGCACGGCCGTGTGGTGCCAGGGGTTCAGCGAACCCGGCGCGGGCTCCGACCTCGCCTCGCTGCAGCTGAACGCCGAGCTCCATGACGGCGAGTGGGTGCTGAACGGCCAGAAGATCTGGACCTCGTACGCGGGACTGGCACAGTGGTGCTTCCTTGCCGCCCGCAGTGGCAGGGGGACGGCCAAGCACGACGGCATCACCGTCTTCCTGGTGCCGATGGGCTCACCCGGCATCCGGGTCGTCCCGATCGACTCGATCATGGGTGAGCAGCACCTCAACGAGGTGTTCTTCGACGACGTCCGGGTCGGCCCCGATGCCGTGCTCGGCGAGGTCGGCCGCGGCTGGGACGTCATCCGGCGGGTGATGAAGCACGAGCGGATCGGCATCTCCCGGTACGCCCGGGACGAGCGGGTGCTTGCCGCGTTGGCGGGCCACCCGTCCCTGGCCGAACCGGCCGCGCTGCACGAGTACGCCCGCGCGCTGATGCACGCCCGGGTGGCCCGGCTGCTCAACTACCGCGCCGTCGCGCTGAACGACGCCGGCCGGCTCACCGACCGGGAGGCCTCCATCGCGCGGCTGGCCTCCATCCAACTCGACCAGGAGGTGGCTCAGCTGGCTCTCGACATCTCCGGCGCCGACGCCCTCGTTCCCGACCCGTCGGCCGGCCTGCTCGGCCACGTCGAGGACGTGTTCCGGTACGCCCGTTCGGCGACCATCGCGTCCGGCACCATCGAGGTGCAGCGCATGCTCGTCGCCCGGTCGTCGATCGAGGGGGACCGGCGTGCGTCGTGACTGGCCACAGGCGGCCGTCGCCTACCAGGAGAGCGTGACCAGGGCTTTCGACGCGCTGGGCGGGGTGGATCTCGCGCGCGCCGCCGAGGCGGACCGGACCCTGCGGGAGGCGCTCGTCGCGCCCGCCCTGGACCGGCTCGACCTGCGCGGCCTCGACCCGTGGGGCGAGGAGGACGAGTCGGCCGCCGTCATGCTGGCGGCCCGGGCGGCGGGTGCCGTCGTGCTGCCCTGGCCGCTGGCGCACGAGCTGGCCGTACCCGTGGACCTGCGAGGTGACGTCGGCGGCATTCACCTGATCTCGGGGGACACCGAACGGCTGGACCACGCGGACCTGCTGCGCGACGCGGTCGCCGTCGACCTGGACCGGGGTGTCGCCCGCCGGGTGACGGCCGGTGCGCCGCGCTCGGCGCCGCTGGACCCGTTCGCGTCCGACGTCGTCCTCGGCGCCGAGGTGCCGGGCGTGGACGCGGCGCGGGTCACCGCGACGCGCATACTGCTCGACGCCTTCTGGGTCGCCGGCGCGCTCGCCGCCGCCGTCGACCTGGCGGTGACGCACGCCCGGGACCGGCAGCAGTTCGGCAAGCCGATCGGCAGGTTCGGCGAGATCCGGTGGCGCGTCGCGGACATCTCTCTCGCGCTCGACGGGCTGGAGGAGCTGGCGCTGCACGCGTGGTGGCTCGTCCGCCGGGGCGAGGCGCGGTCCGCCGACCTGCTGGCGCTGCGGGTGCAGATGATCGAGGGGGCGAACACGGTACTGGCCAACGGGCACCAGGTGTTGGGCGCCATGGGCCTGTGCGAGGAGCACGACCTCACCGTGATCGACCGCCACCTGCAGAGCGTGCTGCACCGGCCGGCCGGGCGGATCAGGTCGACCGACCTGCTGGCGCGGGCCGTCGCCGCGGAGGGGTTCGACGGCATCTACCCGGTGGCCGCGTGGCGGTAGCCCGCAACGGGAAAGGCCGGCCAGGTCCAGGGCCTGGTCGGCTTTCGCGTACCGTTCGGTGGTCTCCGGTCAGTCCCGGGCATCCATGCGCGGGTTGCCGTACTCGTCCAGCACCTGGACCGGCGGGGCGTCGTCCGAGGCGACGTACAGCTGCGACGCCTCCAGGTGCGCTCGCATGAGCTTGCCGGTCAGCGCCGCGTCCCCCGCCTCGATGGCCTTCTCGATGGCGCCGTGCGCTCGCAGCACCGCGTGCCGCCGTTCCACCGCCGGGTAGCTCGCCTCGTCGGACGCCCGGCGGGCCCACCCCCGCTCCTGCACGCTCCAGACGCTCTCCAGCATCCCGACGACCACCCGGAGCGTCTCGTTGCCGGCCGCGTCCACCAGCCCCTCGTGGAACCTGACCGACGCCCCGGTGAACGCCTGCCCGTCCTCCACGACCTGCGCGGCCTCGTCGTTGAGCCGACGGAGCCGTTCGGCGACGGCCGAGTGGTCGTCGCGGCGGGCCGCGTGCTCCGCGCACAGCGGCTCCAGCAGGTTGCGGGCCGCCGCCAGGTCCCGCATGGAGGTGGCGCGCGCGTGCAGCAGCAGCCCCATGTGGTACGCGGCGGGCCCGAGGGCCGGGGCCTTGATGACGGTGCCGCCGCGCTTGCCACGGCGGACGACCACCAGCCCCTCGGTCTCGAGGATGCGGAACGCCTCGCGGAGGCTCGGCCGGCTGACCGGGTACTCCTGGAGCAGCACCGGCTCCGTGGGCAATTCCGCTCCGTCGGTGAGATCACCTTCCAGGATGCGCAGCCTGAGATGCGCCGCCAGGGACTCGGCCACCCGGGGTGTCCGCAACGGTAAGCGGCGGGGGCGTGGTGGGATCTCGGACTCGGTCATCAGAGTGTTTCACCGCCGTCGATGAAGATGGTCTGGCCGGTGATGAACGAAGCGAGGTCCCCCGACAGATGGACGGTCAGCGCCCCCAACTCCCTGGGGTCGCCGGTGCGCCGCATCGGGATGCGCTCCTTCAGCCAGGCCTGACCTTCGGGACTGTCGTGAAGAGCCTGCGTCATGCTGGTGCGGAAGTGTCCCGGAGCGATGGTGTTGACGGTGACGCCGAACGCCGCCCACTCCTTGGCGAGCGCTCGGGTGAGCTGGGCGATGGCGCCCTTGGCGACCTGGTAGCTCACCGTCAGGTTGGCCGACCGGGCGACGCTGCTCGACGCGATGTTGATCACCCGGCCGCGCCTCCGCTCCAGCATTCCAGGAACGAATGATCTCACGAGGTGGAGCGACCCGCGGACGTGCGTGTCCAGCACCGAGTCCCACTCCTCGTCGGTCATGGCGACACCGGCCGGCCCCGAGCCGGGCTGCCCCACCTTCTCCCCGGACGCCTCGTCCACGGGCAGTGGGACGACCGGCCGCTTCACCAGGTTGCCGGCGTTGTTCACCAGGATGTCGACGCCGCCCACCTCGGCCAGCACCGCGTCGCGCAGCCGGTTCAGGTCGGCGGAGCTGCGGATGTCGGAGGGGAAGGCGTACGCCTGGCCGCCCGCGGCCTTGATCTCCGCCGCGAGGCTCTCCAACTCCTCCGCGTTGCGGGAGACGCCGCACACCACGGCGCCCGCCCCGGCCAGCGCGGTGGAGATCGCCCGGCCCAGTCCGCGCCCGGCCCCGGACACGACGGCTGTCCTGCCCAGCAGGGGGTGGATGTCTGTCATGGCGTGCCTTTCGGTAGTCCGAGCGTACGCTCTGCGATGATGTTGCGTTGGATCTCCGACGTGCCGCCGTAGATGGTGGCGGCCAGCGATTCGAGGCGCTCGTCGAAGAGGGCGGGGTCGTCGAACGCCCGCGCCCCGGCGGTCTCCAGCGACAGTAGGGCCGCGCGCTGTACCGACTCCGAGCCGAGCAGCTTGAGGATCGACGACGCGGGGGACGGCAGGCCCGCCCACCGCTGAGCGGCGGTCCGCAGTCCGGTCAGCCGCACCCCCTCCGCGTCCGCCAGCGACCGGCCCAGCCGGACGAGCTGGTGCTCCGACAGTTCCGGCGCCGTCAGCGTGGGTTCCAGCGCCCGGGTGGTCTCCAGCCAGGTGTTGATCCAGATCATGTCCCGCTCGTGTTCGAGGCTGGACATGGCCACGCCCCAGCCGCCGTGCAGTCGGCCCAGCAGCGCCTCCTCGGGCACCTTCACGTCGTCGAGGAAGACCTCGCAGAAGGACTCGACCGCCGGCCCGGCGGTGCGGATCGGCCGGACCTCCACTCCGGGGCTGCGCAGGTCGAGGAGCAGGCAGGAGATGCCGCGGTGCGGTCTGGCCTCCGGGTCGGTGCGGACGTACAGTGCGCACCACCGGGCCTCGTCCGCCTGCGTCGTCCATACCTTCTGGCCGTTGACGGTGAACACCCCGTCGGCGAGCGTCGCCGTCGTGCGCAGCGCGGCGAGGTCGGACCCGGCGCCGGGCTCCGACATGCCGAGCGCCCACCACTCGTCCCCGCGCGCGGCCGGCCGGAGCAGCCGCTCCCGCTGGGCGGCGGTGCCGAACGCCCGGATGGCCGGCGCCGCGACCCCGGCGCCCTGGATGTTCATCAGCCGCGGCACCCGGCGGCGCGCGCCGGCGAGCTTGACGGCCAGCGCGTCGGGGACATCCAGGTCGCGCCCGCCCTCGCCCGGGCCCCACTCGGGGATCAGCCAGCCCGCGTCGAACGCGGCGGCCTGGTATTCGGTGCGGAGCTTCACATCGCAGCGGTGGCGCCGGTAGTTCTCGGCGTAGTCGGCGGGCAGGAAGCCGTCGAGGAACGCCTCGAACTCAGAGGTCACATCCGTCATCGGGAGATCCGCCTTTCGATCCGCGCCGCCGCCAGGTACAGGTCGTCCGGCTCCCCGAGCAGGCAGGCCGTCTGGTGGGCGCGCCGCAGGAACAGGTGGCAGTCCGCCTCGAAGGTGACCCCCATGGCGCCCATCAGCTGGGTGAACAGCGACGCGACCCGGACGGCCGTCTCGGCCGCGACCGCGTTGGCCAGCAGGCAGTCCCGGGTGGCCGCGTCGCCGGGCGGCCCCCCGGCCAGGCTCAGGGCCGCGCCGTAGGCGAGGCTGCGGGCCCGCTCGACCGCCGTGTAGGCGTCCGCGAGCTGGTGCTTCACCGCCTGGAAGGTGCCGATGGCCCGGCCGAACTGCCTGCGCTGGAGCACATGCCCGACGGCCGCGTCCAGGGCGCCCGCGGCGGTCCCCACCAGGTCGGCGGCAACACAGACGCGGGCTCCCGCCAGCACCCGGTCCAGGTCACCGAGCGGTAGCTCCCGGCACTCGGCGCAGGCCACGCCTCCCTCGCCCCCGAGCCGGAACGCCGGAAGCGGCCGGGAGGGGTCGATCAGGGTCCCCTGCCCTACCGGCTCGACCCCCTCGGCCTCCGGATCGACCACGACGATCCATGCTCGATCCGGGCCCTTCACGATCAGCGTGAATGCGGCGGCACCGGGGCCGCCCAGGACGTGCGCCCGCTCGATGTGGCACCGGCCGCTTCCGTCGACGACCCCCTCGGCGATCCCGAAGCCCGCGGGCGCCCGCCGGAAGTCCTCGCGGTGCACCCCGGCCCCGACCTGCGTCCGGAACGCGAGCGCCGACGCCAGCAGGGGAGCGGTCAGCAGGGCGCGCCCGGCTTCTTCGAGCATGACCACCAGGTCGATCACCCGGCCGATCCCGCCGAGGTCCTCGGGTATCCCGATGTCGGCGTAGCCGCCGTCCGCGACCGTCTCCCACCCGTCCGGCACACCGCCGTCGAGGGTGGCACGCATGACCGCCGGGCCGTGCAGCGATCGGAACTGGGCGCGGGCGGTGTCGGCGAGGGCGAGGGTGTCCTCGTCCGGGGCTAGAAGCTGCCAGTCCGTCATCTTTGTCCGGGTTCTCCTCGGTGGAGTGGGATCGCCATCAAGACAGATGGTACTGGATTTTCGCCTTTGCCTGTATATGATTTAGATGTTAACTGCAGGGCGCCAACGGCTCTTACTGGAACTCCCTTGGTGGCTTGCGCAAGGCCCGCGAGACGATCGCGGAGTAGTGGGCCGTCAAGCTCACGGAGGAGGACATGGCGGCTGCCGAGGTGGTCGGCTTCCTGGCCGCGCTCCTGCCCGCCAGGCGGGCGGCACGGCTCGGCCTCCTCACGGCCATCGCGGCGGCCTGATCGTCTACCTGCTCCGCTTGGCGGCGGTGACCAGTCCTGATTCGTAGGCGACGATGACGAGCTGGGCGCGGTCGTGCACGTCCAGCTTCGACAGCAGCCTGCGCACGTGGGTTTTAACCGTGGAGATGCTGAGCTCCAAGTGCGCGGCGATCTGGGG
Source organism: Streptosporangium sp. NPDC049248 (assembly GCF_040678965.1). Classification (NCBI taxonomy): domain Bacteria; kingdom Bacillati; phylum Actinomycetota; class Actinomycetes; order Streptosporangiales; family Streptosporangiaceae; genus Streptosporangium; species Streptosporangium sp. NPDC049248. The sequence continues at coordinate 66,214 of NZ_JBFAQY010000010.1, read as the reverse complement.
GTTGGTCAGGCCGCAGGCGATGAGCGTCAGCACCTCGCGCTCGCGCCCGGTCACCGCTGCCAGCTCGCACGCGATCAGGGACTCGGCCGCCTCCTTGCGGGCGAACTCGGCGATGAGCCGGCGCGTGACCGTCGGCGCGAGCAGCGCCTCGCCGGAAGCGACCACCCGAATCGCGGTCAGCAGGTCGGCCGGCGGGATGTCTTTGAGCAGGAATCCGCTGGCCCCGGCGCGGAGCGCCTCGTAGACGTACTCGTCGAGGTCGAAGGTGGTCAGGATGATGACGTGGACCTGCGACAGGGCCGGGTCGGCGCGGATGTTGCGGGTCGCGGCCAGTCCGTCCATGTCGGGCATGCGGACGTCCATGAGCACGACGTCGGGCCTGGTGCGCGCGGCCAGTTCGACGACCTGGTCGCCGGTGCCCGCCTCGCCGACGGCGACCAGGTCGTCGGCGGTGCCGACCAGCCTGGTGAGGGTGGCGCGCAGCAGCGGCTGGTCGTCGGCGATGGCGACCCTGATCACGGGGTGTCCTTCAGTGCGTAGGGGAGGCGGGCAAGGACGCGGAAGCCGCCGCCCGGGTCCGGGCCGGCGGTGAGCTGCCCGCCGTACATGAGGCAGCGTTCGTGCATGCCGAGCAGCCCGTGGCCGCCCCCGTCGCGCGGCGTGCCCCGGCCTTCGTCGGCCACCTCGACCTCCACCACCCCTGCCTTCGGTACGGTGACCCGCACCCGACAGCCGGTTCCCGCGTGCTTCACCACGTTGGTCAGCGCCTCCTGGACGATCCGGTAGACAGCCAGGCCGACCCCCTCGGGCAGATCCTCGGCCTCGACGCGCAGGTCCACCTCGACCCCCGCGTGCGCGGCCAGCGCGTGCAGGTCCTGCAGCCGGGGCGCGGGCGCCGTGCCCTGGGTGCTGGTCTGCGAGCGCAGCATGCCGAGCATCGCGCGCATCTCCAGCATCGCCTCCCTGCCGGTGGTCTCGATGAGCCGCAGCGCCTCGCGCGTCTCCTGGGGACGGGTCTCGGCGACGAGTCCGGCAACCCCCGCCTTCATCGTGATCAGGCTCATGCTGTGCGCGACGACGTCGTGCAGGTCTCTGGCGATCCGCAGCCGCTCCTCGACCACGGCCCGCTCCGCCGTACGCGCGGCAAGAAGATTCTTCTCGCGTACGGCCAGGCCTGCCGTCCAGGACAGGCCCATGAGGGCCAGGCCGAACCCAGCGCTGCCGAGCGCCTGCGTCCAGGACGGCCAGGCGGCGGCGAGCAGGGCGGCCGCCACACAGACGAGGGACGCGGCCAGTCCGGTGACAGCCCGCCTGCGCGGCTTCTGCGCGCCGACTGAGTAGAGCACGACGGCAACCGGCAGGTAGGCGGAGTCCACGCCCATAAGCAGCGCGGCGACGGCTGTGGCCAGCGACACCGCCAGCGAGGGCAGCGGCCACCCGCGCCGGGTCGCGACCGGCAGTGCGGCCAGGGCGGACAGCGCGGTCGCCGGTGGCAGGCCGGTCCTCAGCTGGGCTGCGGCGGCGAAGGCGGCGGCCAGCAGCAGCGCGGCCGCCACGTCCAGGGCCACCCAATGGTCGTGGCGCAGCCTGTGCACCACCAGGGTCTCGTTCACCAGCCGACGGTATCCGCGCAGGTCACCGGCCGGGAAGTAATATCCTCCGTGAGGAGGAGCAGTGGTTTTCGCGTAGCGTCCTGGGCTGAGGCGAGATTCGTTCCGCGGCGCGATGCCGTACGCCTGCCCGGACGGCAGCGTGGAGAGCATGAAACGAACAACTCTCGTGATCGGCGTCGTCGCGCTCCTGGCGGTGGCCGCCGCCCCGGCAGTCGCGGCCACGGCCCCGGTGCGGTTCGAGCCGCCGTCCCCCACCGGCCCGCACAAAATCGGCACGGTCGCGCTGCACCTGGTCGACAAGTCCAGGACCGACCCATGGGTGGCAGGGAACAAGCGCGAACTGATGATCAGCATCTGGTATCCGGCGCGCAAGACGGCGGGATACCCGGTCGCGCCGTGGATGCCGAAGGCGGCTGCCGACCGCTATCTGCGCGCGCTCGGTGTGCCGCCGGGCAAGCTGGTGCTGGGCGCGACGGACGGTCATCTGGGCGCCCCTGCCGATCGGCGGCTCGGGAAGCTGCCGGTGCTGCTGTACTCGCCGGGCGCCAACGCCTCGCGCTCCTACGGCACCGGGGTGGTCGAGGAGCTGGCGAGCCGCGGCTACGTGGTGGTGACTATGGACCACACCTACGACGCGGCCGTCGTGGAGTTCCCCGGCGGCCGGATCGCCACCAACCCCAAGGGTGAGATCACCGACTTCGTCAAGGCGGCCAAGGTGCGCGCCGACGACACCAGGTTCGTGCTCGACCAACTGGCCGCGCACAAGCTCCCGGCGGGGTTGTCGGGGGTGCTGGACATGAAGCGGATCGGGATGTTCGGCCACTCCCTCGGCGGCGCCTCCACCTCCTCTGCCATGTACGCAGACAAGCGCATCAAGGCCGGGCTCGGGCTCGACGGCGCGGTGCTCGGTCCGGTCGCAGAGGCCGGGCTGGACCGGCCGTACCTGGTGGTCGACACCCCTGGCAAGGGCGGGCTGGCCACCAACCCCGTCCTTCAGACGTTCTGGAAGAACCTGCGCGGCTGGCGGCTCAACCTCACCGTCAAGGGGGCGGCGCACAACTCCTTCGGCGACGACGCCCGGCTCATCAGGAAGGTCGCGCCTCTGATCGGGCTGCCAAAGGAGGAGCTGGCAGGATCCGTCGGGACGATCACGGAGAAGCGGGCGCTGGCCTTCCAGCGGGCCTACCCGCTGGCCTTCTTCGACCGGTTCCTGCGCGGGCGGAAGTCCCCGCTGCTGGACAGGCCGACGCCGCGCTTTCCCGAGGTGACCTACACCAGGTAGGTCACTCACAACCCGGTACGGGCCGCCCGAGTGACGAGGCCAGGGCGTCGGCGATGAGCTTCTTCCATCGCGGGTAGGCGACCTGGACGGACTGGGTGACCGCCGCCGCCGAAGGTGGGGTTCCAGCCGTGGATGTCGAGGTCGCCGAGTACGGATGGGCCATCGGGCCGCGGGGGCGCTCGCGCCCCTCCAGGTAGGTGGCGTCCATGCCGACGGTGCCGTCTCGGCGATGGCCCCTGTCGTTTGCAAGGGGGCCCTCGTGTCCGAAGCCACGCTGGGTACGCGCTCATCCAGCTCGTCTTCCCGCCCAAGGTCGGGTTGGGCTGGGGACGAGAGCGTCCATACCAGTGAGGTCGCCCGCGGCGTCGCTGGTCTACCGTGTGCACGCACCGGGTACAAGAGCGGCTGTGAGCAACCACTCGAGATCAACTTCTCGGCGCAAGGCCGAGGAGAACCGAGAAACCCCAGGTCGGATGGGGGGCGACGGAGTAGGGCGGGTGGGATTTGAACCCGCGACCCGCGGATTACGGGTCCGCCGGTAGCAGGGCGCGGAGTCGTGCCGCCTCGGTCGCGGTGACGTTCGGGTCCGCCAGGCGCGCCGTGACGACCTCGGCGGTGCGCGACGCCGGATCGGTACGGCATTCCCGCTGGAACGCCCGCAGCAGGGCACGCCTGCGAAGCCGGGCGGCGAACCCCGAGACGTCACTGCTCCCCACCAGCACGAGAGTCTGGGCCACGTCCGCCGCGGGATCCCCGGCGGCGGCGTTGCACCAGTCGATGACACTCGGCCCGCGGTCGGTGAGGATGACGTTGGCCGGGTGGAGATCCAGGTGCAGCACCCGATGGTCCGACTCGCCGGCGAACCGGCGCGGGAGCCAGTCGGGCGCGGTGACCGCGTGCAACGTGTCGTGCAGCTCGCCGAGCAGCCGGCCGTACGCCGTCGTCCGCCAGGGCCGCCGCCGCAGGGCCTCCAGCATCGTCGGCCCGTGCAGCCGTTGGAGCACCAGATCGGTGTCGGTGACGTCGTGCACCCGCGGAACCGGGTATCCCTGAGCCGAGAGATGGGTCATCAGGCGCACCTCCTGGTGGGTCGGCCCGTCCTGGCGGTACCGGCGCAGCACCCGGTCATCGCCGAGCGCGTACACGTCCGCGGTCCTGCCCCTGGCGATCAGTTCCACGGCCGTTTCCCGTCATCACCGGATTCCCGGACGATGGAGTCGAGCAGGAGCCCGAGCGCGGTCTCGAACAGCTCGTCCGGATCGACCTTGGGGAGATGGTCGCGGATCGCGTGGATGTGGGGGTGGGAGTCGGGGTCGGCCGCGCGGTAGGCAAGGCTCGCCCCGGCGATCTCGGCCGCCTTGGTCTCGGGGGCGAGGCTGTGGAAGGCGGCCTCCCCGCCCGACCACAGGAGCGCGAAGTCGGCGACGACGCGGTAGAGCATCGCCGCCCGGGTGCCGTCGAAACCGGCGCCGATCAGTGCGCCGATCATGGTGTCCGCCGCGCGCATCTCCGCGGTTCCCCTGGTCGTGCGCGGCCCGGACAGAGCCGCGGCCGCGGGGTGGGCGAGGTAGGTCGCGCGGATCCTGCGGCAGAGCTCGGCAAGGGTGTCCGCCCAGTACGGGGCCGCGGTGAAACCCTCGAACGCCTCCTGCAGCAGCCGGTCGGCGACGGCGAGCAGCAGGTCGTCACGGCCGTTGAAGTGCCGGTAGACGGCGGTCTGGTCGGCGCCGAGCGCCCTGCCCAGCCGGGGCATGCTGAAGGCGGCCGCCCCGTCCTCGTCGAGCAGGCGCAGCGCCGTGCTCACGATGAGGTCGGGGGTGAGTGCCCCGCGGGGCAGGCGGGGACGTCGCTGAGGATTGCTCACCGGGTCATCATCTCAGGTCGCCTCCGCGTCCGGCTGGAATTCAAAGTCATGGACCAAACCATAGTCCAAGGCATTGACATCGCTGTGCCCCGGGTGTTTGCTCAGGGGCCATGAACGAGAAGCCGGCGGACCTGGTTCTCATCGACGGCCCGGTCTTCACCGCCGATGCCGTCAGGTCGTGGACCGACGCGGTCGCCGTACGCCAGGGACGGATCGTGGCGCTGGGAGCGCCGGCCGTCAGGGAGCTGATCGGCCGCACCACCGAGGTGGTCGACCTGGCCGGCACCCTGACGATTCCCGGATTCGTGGACGCCCACGCGCACCCGGTCTTCGGGGGCCTGGGACGTGCCAGGTGCGATCTGCTCGCGGGAGAGGGGAACCTGGCCGCCCCGCCTTCGGCGGGCGCGGCCGAAACGCTGGCCCGTGTCGCCGCCTACGCCGCCGCGCACCCCGGCCGCCCCTGGGTCGTCGGCGGCGGCTGGTCGATGGACCACTTCCCCGGCGGCACGCCGCGCAGGGAGGACCTGGACCGCGTCGTGCCCGACCGGCCGGTGTTCCTGCTCAACCGCGACGGGCACGGCGCGTGGGTCAACAGCAGGGCGCTGGAGCTGGCCGGTGTCGATCGGCACACCTCCGACCCGCCGGACGGCCGGATCGAGCGCGACCCCGACGGCACCCCGACCGGGATGCTGCACGAGAACGCGGCCGAGCTGGTCTCCCGGCTGCTGCCCGCCGTCTCACCTGAGGAGTACGCGCAGGCGCTCATGGAAGGCCAGCGCCACCTGCACTCCCTCGGCGTCACCGGCTGGCAGGACGCCCTGGTCGGCGACTACCTGAGTTACCCCGACGCGCTGGAGACCTATCGTGCGGCCGCGGCCGACGGGCGGCTGACGGCCCGGGTGGTGGGTGCGCTGTGGTGGGACAGGGACGCGGGCGTGGCACAGCTCGACGACCTGGTCAGGCGCCGGGCCGCGAGCACGGTCGGCCGGTTCGCCGCCACCTCGGTGAAGATCATGCAGGACGGCGTGTGCGAGAACTTCACCGCCGCGTTGCTGGAGCCGTACCGGTCGCCGGGCGGGGGAGGGGAGAGGCAGGGGCACAGCTATCTTGACCCGGGGGCGCTGGGCGAGGCGGTACGCCTGCTGGACGCCGAGGGCTTCCAGATCCACTTCCACACGATCGGCGACCGCGCGGTGCGCGAGGCCCTCGACGCGATCGAGGGCGCGCGGGGCAGGGCCGCCGATCCGGAGCCGGCGCGTGGGCGTGGCCACCGGGGGGACAACCGTCACCACCTGGCCCATCTGCAACTGGTCCACCCCGATGACGTGCCACGCCTGCGGCGGCTGCGGGTCGCGGCCAACATGCAGGCGCTCTGGGCGGTTCGCGACAAGCAGATGGCCGAACTGACGATCCCGTTCCTGGGTGAGGAGCGGTCACGGCGGCAGTACGCCTTCGGCGCGCTGCGGGAGGCGGGGGTCACGATGGCGGCGGGCAGCGACTGGCCCGTCTCCAGCGCCAACCCCCTGTGGGGGATACACGGCGCGGTCAACCGGCTCATCCCCGGCGACCGCGAGGGCGATCCCTTCCTGCCCGAGCAGCGGCTGGCGCTTGCCGACGCGCTGAGCGCCTACACCGCGGGGGGAGCGTGGATCAACCACCTCGACCACCTCACCGGCACGATCGCCGTCGGAAAGTACGCGGACCTGGCCGTGCTGGACCGCGACCCGTTCGAGGAACCGGCCCACGAGGTCGCGGACGCGCGGGTGGACCTCACCTTCGTCGAGGGCGTCCTGGTTCACGAGCGGACCTCCCGATGACCACGACCGGAGCCGGGCGGGCGACCCCGAGCGCCCTCCCGGCGACGACCTCGCCGAAGACCACCGGATCAACCTCAAGAGAGGATCCCTGATGGAAACCCTCAGGATCGGCCCGGCCCCTCTCCATCCGGGAGCCGAACAGTTCATGGTGCCCATGCGCGACGGCACCCGGCTGGCCACCGACGTCTACCTGCCGCCCGCACCCGGCAGGCACCCGGTCGTCGTCTCGCGCATGCCGTACGACAAGGCGAGCGCGTGGATGGCCGTCGACAGGATCGCGCCGCGCTATCTGGAGCGCGGCTACGTCTTCGTCGCCCAGGACGTACGCGGCAAGTTCCGCTCGGAAGGCGAGACCATGCCGTTCGTCCACGAGGTCGAGGACACCTACGACACGCTCGACTGGGTGGTGGGGCAGCCCTGGTCGGACGGGGCGGTCGCGATGACCGGGGACTCCTACCACGGCTACACGCAGTGGGCGGGAGTCGCCGGTGGCCACCCGGCGCTGCGGGCCGTCGCGCCCCGGGTGACCGGTACCGGCATCTCGGACATGCTCCTCGCCGGCCGGGTGAGCTGCCTGTACCAGGCCGCCTACTTCGCGCACATGTGGGTGGACGGGGACGTCCACTACTACGAGACCGATTGGTCGGTCCGGCCGCTGAGGGAGGTCTTCGAACCCGCCTTCTCCGCGATCGGAGCCCGCTCCGCGGCCGTGGACGCGATGCTGGCCGGTTGGCCGCCCGTCAACCCGTTCGCCTCCCGGCACCCGCTCACCGCGCGCCCCGTCCCGGTGCTGCACCGGGTCGGCTGGTTCGACAACCTCATCGACCTGTCCATGCGCGACCACTCGGCGCAACTCGCCGTACCGGCCTGGCGGGACCTCGCCTACCTCGACGCCGACGCCTGTGACCACCACACCTACCATCTCGCCCAGGCCCCCGTCGCCCCCGCGGACGACCATGCGCTCGACGTCACCCTGCTGGACCGGATCCTGCCCCGCTACCTCGGCCGGACGCTGGACTTCTTCGACGTGTTCGTACGAGGGCTGCGGCCGGTCACCTCGCTGTCGCGGGCGACGTGGTTCCAGGGGCACGACGGCGAGCGCACGGCGGGCGAGTGGCCGCCGCGGGACGCGGTGGAACTGCTCCTGCACCCGTCTGGGAACACGCTGGCCAGCACGCCGGAGACGGGTGCGCGCGTCGTCAGATGGACGCACGACCCGGCCGATCCGGTCCCGTCGATCGTGAAGGATCCGTGGGTCTTCCTGCACGAGTACCCGGACGAGAGCTCGCTGCACGACCGGCCCGACGTGGTGGTCTTCACCGGCGAGCCCGCCGGGCGCCCGCTGGACCTGACCGGGCCGGTCAACGCCCTGGTCGCGGTCGAGACCGACGCGCCGAGCATGCACCTGTTCGTCAAGCTCCACGACGTGGCCCCCGACGGCTCCGCCCACATGATCTCCCGCGGGCAGGCACTGATCACCGGGTCGGCGGGTGTCCGGGTCGAGCTCGGCCACACCGGCTACCGGTTGCGGCCGGGCCACCGGTTGCGGCTGGTGCTCTCCTGCAGCGACTACCCGCTGTTCGCCCCGCACCCCGGTACCGCCGAGGACCCGTGGTCGGCGACCGCGACGCGCCCCTCCGTCCAGACCCTGCGCCCGGCGGGCACCTTTCTCTCTCTCACCGTCACCCCGTGAGCCCCTGACCGACATCCCGTGCCTGTGGCCGGGCGGTGGAGACGACACCGGAGGCGCCGTCGACGACGATCTCCTGGCCGGTGACGATGTGCTCGGTCGCCCCGCTCACGCCCACCACGGCCGGGATGCCGTACTCGCGGGCCACCACGGCGCCGTGCGAGTTGGCGCCGCCCATCTCCATCACCAGGCCGCCCGCCGTCAGGAACAGCGGGGTCCAGCCGGGGTCGGTGGAGGGGCAGACCAGGATCTCCCCGGGTTCCAGGCGCGCGCCGACCGGGTCGAGGACGACCCTGGCGACACCGGTGACGGTGCCCGCCGAGGCCGGGGTGCCGGTCAGCGCGCCGTCCACCGGTGACCGTGCCGCGGTGGCCTCCGGCTCGGTGCCGTCGGACAGCAGGACGCGGGGGACGTGCCTGCGGCGCGACTCGCGGGCGGCCTCCTCGCGCCGCCATGTCACGAGCTCTGCCGGCGCGGGTCGTACGGTCACCTCGGACGGGTGCGCGGCGGCCTCCGGCGGGGCGAGGGAGGGCGCCGGTCCGTCACCGCCGGCCGTGGGCGCGACGGCCTCCCGCGCCTCGCGGAAGGTCAGGAAGAAGACGTCGTCGGCGCGGGAGAGCAGGCCCCGGGAGACCAGCTCGGCACCGACGGCCAGCAGCTCGGCCCGCATCGCGGCCAGGGCGGTCACCACGACGTACTTGGGCATCTCCCGCAGGCCCGCCAGCGCGCGGGTCCGGCCGAGCGCGAAGCGGACGAGACGCCCGCGCAGTCCTCCGGCCCGCCCGCCCAAGGTCTCGATCATGACGGTGGCCTCGGCGGCGCCCCTGGCGAACTGCGCGTCGGGGGCCAGGGCCGGGTCCTCCAGCCGCAGGTAGTTGGCGAGGACGCCGAGGATGTGGGCCGGCTCCTCCGACCAGCGCGGCAACCCGAGGTCGATCTCGGCGACCGCCCTGACGCCGTAGCCGGAGAGGAAGTCCGCCAGGCCGTCTCCCAGCACGCCGGGCAGCGTCCCGGCGTGAAAGCGTTCGGCCAGTTCGGCGGCGGGGGTGCCGAGCAGCAGGGAGACGGCCTCGCCGTCCTCGCGGACGCGGGCGGCCAGCCGCCACAGCGCCAGGTCCATCTCGGTGGTCACGTTGTGCGGAAGCCCGCGCAGCACCGTCTCCAGCTCACCGGGCCGGGCCCGGTCGCCCAGCACCAGGGCGGCCAGGCCGAGCATCGCGAACCCGGCGGCCGCGGCCGGGGCGATGGCCGGCAGCAGCGGGAAGATCTGGCCGCCCAGCATCCGCTCGACATGGTCGAGACGCTCGGCCGGAGTGGCGCCCCGGGGTGCCGGGAGCCGCCCCCGCAGCCGCTCGCGGAGCAGCGCCACGTCCCGGTGCGCCGAGGCGGGGTCGCGCAGAGCCCGTACGAAGCGGCGCGGGATGCGGAAGCGGGCCGCGAGCCGCACCGCCCGGCGCAGCGGCGGCCGGAGCGAGGGCTGGGCGACGCCGAACCGGGGGTCGTCGAGCAGGCCGCGCAGCACCTTCGCGGACCTGGCCTCCATCACGTCGAGCACCTTCGGGAAGGCCACCCGGCCCACCCGGCTGCGGATGAGGCCGGTGACGTCGAAGAACAGCCGCCCGCCCGCCTCGGCGACGGGCGGGGCCCCGGCCGCCCTGTCGGCCACCGGCATCCCCAGCGTCTCGAACACCGATGACGAGAGCAGCCTGAAGGCCGAGATGCCCATCGGGGTGATCGGCCGGTGGAGACCCTGGGCCAGACTGAAGCAGAAGTAGATCCGGATGTCGCCGGGCCGGGGACCTCCGGACGCGGGAGCGTCGCCCGCCGGGCTCGCGGCCGGCTCCGCGTGGTGGGGGATCGGGTAGAGGGTGGTGATCGGGCGCGCCTGGGTCAGCCAGAGCACACCGGCGGCGTCGACGGCCCACTCGATGTCCTGGGGTGTCCCGTAGTGCCGCTCGACCCGGTCGCCGAGCTCGGCCAGCGCCCCCAGCTGCGCGTCGGTGACGCAGGCCCTCGCCACGGGGTCCGCGGGGGTCTCGACGTGCTCGACGCCGCCGCCCGCCAGCGACCGTACGGCCACCTGCTTGTCTCCCAGGCGGCGTTCGGTGATCCGGCCGGTGGCGGTGTCGAGCACGAAGTGGTCGGGGTTGACCGCGCCGGAGACCACGGCCTCGCCGAGACCGGGACTGGCGTCGATCACCGCCTCGTGCCGCCGCCCGGTGACCGGGTTGGCGGTGAACATCACCCCGGCCACCTCGGAGGAGACCATCTCCTGGATGACGACCGCCAGGCGCACCGCGCCGTGGTCGATGCCGTTCGCGGCCCGGTAGGCGACGGCCCGGTCGGTCCAGAGCGAGGCCCAGCACCGCCGGACCGCGTCCAGCACGGCGTCGGCGCCGATCACGTTGAGGTAGGTGTCCTGCTGCCCGGCGAAGCTGGCGTGCGGCAGGTCCTCGGCGGTCGCGGAGGAGCGGACCGCGACCGGGCCGTTCGCGCCGCTCCTCGCGGCGTCCGCGATGTCGTCGGGGACCGGCGCGGCGAGCACGGCCTCGCGGGCCTTGGCGGCCAGCGCGCTCAGGGTGGCGACGTCCTCGGCGGGCGTGGTGGCGAGCGCGGTGAGCAGGTCCTTAAGCGCGGTCCGCTCGGTGACCCTGCGGTAGGCCTCGGTGGTGACGCACCGGCCCGGTGGAACGGGGAACCCGGCGGTGGTGAGCACGCCGAGATTGGCGGCCTTGCCGCCGACCAGGGGCAGCATCTCCGCCCCGATGTCCTCGAACCTCAGGACGAGAGGCGGTGGCGCGTCCTGTCGAGCCCCCGCCGGAAGCGTCGTGGCCGGGATGTCGTCGTCCATCGGGCCGCTCCCTGTGTCGCCGCGTCTGATGCGTGCTGCAACGTTAGGCCGGGAGGGGCAATAAATCAACAAGTGATGAATTATCTGTCGTGTCCGGCCAAGGCGCGTCCTGCCGGTCCGGCCGCCGCCCGGGGCCGGGAAACGAGACGGCGGCGACACCGGCCTGGTGAGGCCGGCGCCGCCGCCGTGAGCCGGTGCCTAGTTGCCCCAGCCGAGGAGCCAGACCTGGCCTCCTGCCCCGTAGCGGTTCTTCTGCCACGGGTAGGCCCGGGAGGAGCACACGCCCGTGTAGGGGTTGTAGGAGGTGCAGAAACGCCATCCGTCCGTGACGTCCCAGACGTTCCAGCCGACGCCGTACGCCTGGATGTTCTGGCAGCCCTCGTACATGTAGGTGGGCAGGTTGGTACTTCCCGTGCAGCTCGCCGAGGTGTACGTGATCTGGGAGCCGTTGCCGCACCAGGTGTGGTAACCGACCCCGTTGAGGCCGGGAGCCCCGTACGTGGTCGTCAGATACCAGCAGCCCGACGCGAAGTTACCGGAGGTGTTGGAGAACTGCCTGGCGGGCGACAGGATGCCGCTGGCGAACTTGCCCTGGTTGGTGTCGATGATCCTGGGAGGGGTCTCCTGCTGGCGGGACATGTCGATGTACTTGTCCAGCCCCCTCCGGCGGATCTCGTCGGCGGTCAGGGCGCGCGCCGTGGGCCTGGGGGGCGGATCGACCCGCCGGACCGGGGAAGCCGGGGAGACCGGAGAGGCCGGAGAGCCGCCCGGGTAGCCCGGGTAGCCCGGGTAGCCCGGGTAGCCCGGGTAGCCCGGGGAGGCCGGGGAGGCCGGCGGGGCCGGCGGGGCGGGTGAGAAGGCTCCGAGGCTCAGGACGGCGATCGCCGCGAACGCGCAGCTGACCGTGACTCGGGCGAATCGTCGATTCAATGGCATGCGGCATGCTCCTTATCAAAACGGCGCGCCGCGGGCAGGGGTGTAGGAATTCCCGTCCACGGGGCGAGCTTGATGGCGTAGGAAATATATAAGCCCGCCTTTCCTGGAGTGCGGAATCTGGTTTCCGGCCGGGTAAACGAAAATTTCCCAGGGTAATCGGCGGACGGCCTTGCGTGCCCTCGCCGCCTGTGGTTTCGCGGGCCTGAACAGGCCATGGGGAACCCTGCGCGACGTGTAAGAAGGGAATTAAGAAGGACCGCCTTGTTTTTCCGGAAGGCGACCCGGGCGCCTTTCCGGGGAATTCCCGAGAGTAGGCGGATCCTGCCCCGCCCAGACTTCTTTCGCGGATTTACCGCCCGTTCGGGGGACGTGTCCCGACAAGCGTGCTCGGTCCGGTACCGGGGCCGGGCGTGGAAACCGGTCGTTCGCCTCCCGGGAGGCCCGTCACTCTGGCGCCCCGTCCGCCGGCCCGGCGCACCGGATCCGGGCCTCTCGTGATCGTTGGAACCGGCGTGGGAATCGGATAGGAAGGAGAGCATGACTACCGAGCAGACGTTCGTCATCGTCGGAGCGGGCCTGGCCGGAGCCAAGGCGGCGGAGGCCCTGCGCGAGGAGGGCTTCTCGGGCCGGATCACGCTGATCGGCGCCGAGACCGAGCTCCCGTACGAGCGGCCCCCGCTCTCGAAGGGCTACCTGCTCGGCAAGGAGGAGAAGGCCAAGGTCTACGTCCACGACGAGGGCTGGTACGCGGACAACTCCGTGGAACCGCTGCTCGGGCGCCAGGTGACGGACCTCGACCGGGCCGCGCACCAGGTGGAGCTGCACGACGGGCGGCGCATCCGCTACGACAGGCTGCTCCTCACTCCCGGCGCCTCACCGCGCCGCCTCGACGTGCCCGGCGCCGACCTGGACGGCGTGCACTACCTCCGCGCTCTCGACGACTCGGAGCGGTTGCGCGAGGCGATCCGCGGCGGGGGCAGGGTGGTCGTCGTGGGCGCGGGCTGGATCGGGCTGGAGACCGCCGCGGCCGCCAGGGAGTACGGCTGCGAGGTGACGGTCATCGAGCCGAGGGCGGTGCCGCTGCACGCCGCGCTCGGTCCCGAACTGGGCGCCTTCTTCGCCGACCTGCACCGGCGGCACGGCGTCGACCTGCGGCTCGGCCGCGAGGTGACCGGACTGCTGGGCTCCGGACGCGTCCACGCGGTCGCCACCGACGACGGGCGGGAGGTCGCGGCCGACGTGGTGATCGTCGGTGTCGGCGTGAACCCCAACACCGAGCTCGCCGAGCGGGCCGGCCTGGCGGTGGAGAACGGGATCGTCGTCGACGAGTCGCTCCGCACCGAGGACCCCGACGTCTACGCCGCCGGTGACGCGGCGAACGCGTTCAACCCGCTGTACGGCACCCGCATCCGGGTCGAGCACTGGGCCAACGCGCTGAACGGGGGACTGACCGCGGGCAGGGCCATGCTCGGCCGGCCGGTCGTCCATGACCGGCCGCCCTACTTCTTTACCGACCAGTACGACGTCGGCATGGAGTTCTCCGGCTGGTTCGCGCCCGGCGGGTACGACTCCGTGGTCGTCCGCGGAGATCTGCAGTCGGGCGCCTTCCACGCCTTCTGGCTCGCCGGCGGGCGCGTCGTGGCGGGGATGCACGTCAACCAGTGGGACGAGGGCATCGCACCGGCCCAGGACCTGATCCGCAGCGGTGTGACCGTCCGCCCGGAGCGGCTCGCCGACCTCTCCGTACCGCTGAGCGACGTCACGAAGGGCTGACGCACGGCCTCGCCCCCGGCACGGGAACCGGAACGCCCGCCCGCCCGTCCACGGATAAGGAACCGCCCCATGGGAAGAGGATCCGCAGGAGGCGAGTATGACCCCCACCGAAAACGTGACCGTAGAGACACACGGCCGGCAGGAGTCGCTCGCGCTGGCCAGGACGGTCTGCGACCTCTACCAGGCGGTGTTCTCACTGCCTCCCTTCAACGGGAACCGCGCGGAGTTCGCCAACCAGCGCTCCTACTTTCCCAACCTGGCCGACCGGCCTGGATTCCGGTTGACCACCGCGCGCTCCGGCCCCGAGTTCGTCGGATTCGGGTACGGGTACCTGCTGCCCGCCGACGCCCGCTGGTGGACCGGGCTGGCCGAACCGGTCGATGAGGAGTTCGCGACCGAGACCGGGACCAGGACGTTCGCCATCATCGACTACGGGGTGCTGCCCGGCTGGCGTGGCCTCGGGGTCGGGCATCGGATCCATGACGAGCTGATCGCCGGATCCGGTGCCGAGCGGGCGACACTGTCGGTGCAGCCCAGGGCCGCGCGGACCCAGGCGATCTACCGGCGGTGGGGATGGCGGAAGGTGTCCCACAAGCTGGTGGACCCGCCGATCCCCGCCCCGGTCTTCGACATCCTGGTGCTGGAGAAAATGCCCACGGCACGCCGCCGGTGAATCGACTCGTCAGGCGATTCGTCAGGCGATGAGCTGGAGGGCGTGCAGCTTCTCGTCCAGGGCGGCCACCTGGCGGGTCCTCGCCCACGGGTTCAGCGCCTCGCGGACCTCCACCACCGAGCGGGCCAGCCGCGGCGAGGTGTTCCGGCAGGTGAGGCGGGCGGCCTCGCCGATATGCTCGCATGCCTCGTCGATGGCACGCAGCCGTAGATGCCCGCGCGCCAGATCCAGGCGGCTGAACGCCAGGTTGCGGACGAACGTCGGGTCGATCCGGGCCAGGGAGCGGGCGGCCATCTCGACGGCGGCCTGGGCGTCGCCCATGTCCAGCAGACACTTGGTCTTGGTCGACAGATACTGCCCGTCGCCGTAGAAGTAGAGCAGCTTACCGCCCACGTCCTCGGTACCCGCGTGGCCGAGCTCGCGGAGGGCCCGGTCCAGGCTCCTCATGCACCGGGCGTGGTCCTTGTGGCGATCGGTCTTGGCCGAGCGGCGCAACACCGCCGAGTAGGCGCGGGCGCCGACGTCGCAGGCGTACGACACCAGCAGCTTGCTACCGGCCCGCTGCCCCCAGGCCAGCGCCCCCAGCGCGTGCTCGACACCCTGGCGGGGATCACCCTGCCAGGTCGCCAGCTGCGACCAGTTGGCCAGGACGAAGCTGTTCATCGCGTCGTTGTCGGCCCGGTGCGCGGCCGACTTGGCCTGCTCGTAGTAGTAGTTCGCCCCGTTGAAGTCGTTGAGGTTGAACAGCACCCAGGCGGTGAACCTGCAGATGTTGGCCAGCAGGTACAGCAACCTCTCGCGCACCTCGTCCGTCGACGCGGCCGGGATCAGCGACCGCACCAGGTGCTGCTGGGCCAGCACGGTCCCCAGCACCGACTGGGGGCCGAGACTGTCCTCCTGCCGCATGCAGTGGTGCAGCACCGCGTCGATGTGGTCGACCGTCGCCTGGTCCACCCGGGACGGCTCGGCGGCGATCAGCGCGAGCCGGTCGAGCTCGTCGTCGTTCAGCCGGTCCAGCAGCGGAGAGGCCGCCGCCGCGGCCGCCGCGGCCCTGACCAGGGCCAGTACGTCACGCCGGTTCATGGACGCCGCCCACTGGGCGAGAGCCCGTACGAGGGCGTCGTACTCCTCCTCACGGGTGGCCCCGACCGGCGCGGGCCCGGCGGGCAGGGCCGGCAGGGTCGCCAGCACCCCCTGGATGTCCTCGCGGCAGAGGCTGCCCGCGGCTCCCGCGGCCACCAGTTCCCGTCCTCGGAGCCGGACGGCCGGGGCGTTGTGCTCGTCGGCATCGCGGTGGTCTTCACCGTCGACCAGATCGGCGGTGCGGCACTGATAGATACGGGCCAGCCGGTTCAGACCGGCGATCGGCGGCTCGTTGCCGGTGGGGCCGGGCCAAGCCTCCCACGACCCGAGCTTGCGGGTCGTCAGTGGCTCGTTCGGCCAGTACTCGTTCCATAGATGGCAGACCTTGGCTTGTGTGAGTCGATGCGCCTCCCGGAAGCCCTGACGGGAGTTCAGGTGCCAACGTCGCTGGAACTCCGCTGCGACCTCCGCCCACGTGCAACCACGCTCGCGGAGTTCAGCGCTGAAGATGTCCATCTGCTGCTTGACGCTGCGCGGTGCACGTGGCATCGGCTCGGCCTCTCCCGGCGGTTCCTCCGGTGGTGATTCTTCGGGCCGAACGTTACTGGCCGATCACGTTCGGTGACGGCAGAGTGCAGAAATCAGCGACCAGATCGCCGATCCCTGCCGCGGCACCGTCGTGCGGGGCGAATCGACATCCGACAGCGACGAACAGACATGGTCTCGTCGCCTGTTTCCGGCACGCTCCGCACAGGAGGGTGGAGACAACGCCGGAGCCGTCGGATTCGCGTGATCTCATGGCTCGGGCGGGGCGTCCCTATCTGCGCCGGGGACGTGTGACCGAATCTCCGTTGAACCTCCCTGGAGCCATCACATGACCGTGCTCCCCGTCGAACGGCCGGGACCGATGCACTCACCGTTTCACCCTGATCTGGGCGCCCCCGACGAGCTGTCCCTGGACGCGGCCGAGCTGCGGCTGGCGGCGCAACCGGCCGCCGCGTCCCAGGCCCGCGACTTCACCCGTACGCAGCTGCGCAGGTGGGGTCTGCGGGAGCTTTCCGATGTCTGCGTGCTGGTCGTCTCGGAGATGACCACCAACGCCATCAAGGCCACCGCCGTCCCGCACACCCCCGACGGCTACGCCTGCCCGCACCCCTCGGCCCCCTGCGCCTGCTCGCAGGCCGCCGGCCCGTACCCGATCGTGCTGCGGCTGCGCCTCACCACCGTGGGCCTGTTCGCGGAGGTCTGGGACAGCAGCGACGGCGAGCCCCAGATCACCGAGGCGGGGGAGGACGACGAGAGCGGCCGGGGCCTGCAGCTCGTCGGCGTCTGCACCGACGAGTGGGGCCACTACCGGTCACCGGCCAGCGGGAAGGTCGTCTTCGGCCGCTGGGCTCTGCCGTTCGCTCGGCACGGCCTGGACGTGGTGCCCCGGCAGCCGTCCGCGTACTCCCGGATCCGTACGGCACGTACGTGATCCCCCGCTCCGCGACGAGCCGGGACTTCGCGGCTCGTCCTGCTTCCCCGGCAGCCGGCTGGACGCCGTTGCTCCCAGCCTGTTCTGCCGGCTCGTCTTACCAAGGTCTGCTCGGTAGGCGGTGAATCAACCGAGCCGGTGTCGACAGGCAAGGGCCGTGACGGGTGCCGGCCCATGCCTGCGAAAGAGAGCCGAACGGCTTTCGCGACACCGCCGGATTCGACCGTCGACGATCCGGCGTCGAGACTGCGGGGAGCACGACGACCGGCCGCTTACCGCCCCCCACCTGAGTGGTGCAGAACCTGGAGGCCGGGCAGCGCTGTGTCCAGGCGACGCGCCCGATGCCGAGCGGGTCCTCCGTGTACTCGGTGCTGGGGCTCACGGTCACCAGGGCACCGGCCGCTTCGGCTGCTGGATCCTGCCGCCCTCCTGGCGCCGCGGCCGTACGCGTACCCCTGCCTCCGCGTGACGCGTGGGTGATCCCGGAGCGGCCGACACGCCGTGTTCGGCGACGGGGCCGGCACACCGTTGTGCCGGCCCAGGGGGAGGCCGGACGGATCCCCGCGAGACACCGGGCCGCACGTCCCAGAGAACGCTTGCTCTGGATCTTGTCACGCTTCGGTAGCGATTTCCTTTTCTGTTGGATTATTTCCGGCCATGTCGCCATATTGGCGAAGGAATTTTTGACAAGCGGAGGTATGAGTGAAACGCGTCGTCTTTATCGCTACTGTGGCCGCTCTGGCCGCGGCCACAGTGACGACTCCGGCGCAGGCACGGCAGCCAAGTGCTGAAACCGGCCCGAACACCGAGTACGTGGTCCTCTACCGGCAGGGCGTGAGCGCCGTCGACGCCCGGCGGGCCATCCAGGCCGCGGGGGGAAGCCTTCTCAAGGAGAACGGCGCCGTCGGCGTCGCCACCGTCACCTCGACCAACCCCGGCTTCACGGCCGCGCTCCAGGGCAGCGACCCGATCGAGGGCGTCGCCCGCAACCGGTCCGTCGGCAGCGTCCCCAAAGCCGTCCCCGCGACCGGCGCGGCGCGCGGGGCCGTCGAGGCCAGGGCGGCGGAGAAGGAGGGGCGCGACGCGCCCGGCGGCACCAAGGCCGTCAAGCCGGGCAAGGCGGCCCCCGCCGCCGAGCCGCTGTCGGAGCTGCAGTGGGACATGAAGCAGATCCACGCCACCGTCGACGGCTCCCACAGTCGCGAGCAGGGCGACCCCGGCGTGCTGGTCGCCATCCTCGACACCGGCGTCGACGGGTCCCACCCCGACATCGCGCCGAACTTCAACCACGAGCTGAGCCGCAACTTCACCGTGGACATCCCCTACGACGCCGACGGCAACGAGGTCGACGGGCCGTGCGAGGAGGACCCCGACGGTTCCTGCGAGGACCCCGCGGACGTCGACGAGGACGGCCACGGCACCCACGTGGCCTCGGCGCTGGCCTCCCCGATCAACGGGCTCGGCATCGCGGGCGTGGCGCCCAAGGTCTCGATCGTCAACCTGAGGGTCGGCTCGGACATCGGCTACTTCTTCTTGCAGCCGGCCGTCGACGCGCTGACCTACGCGGGTGACGTCGGCATCGACGTGGCCAACATGAGCTTCTACATCGACCCGTGGCTGTCCAACTGCGCCGACAACCCGGCCGACTCCCCGGCCGAGCGCCTGGAGCAGGCCACGGTCAAGAAGGCCATGCAGCGGGCGCTCGACTACGCCCACGCGAGGGGGGTGACCCTGGTGGCCGGCGCCGGAAACGAGGGCGCCGACATCACCAAGGACTACGTCGACACCTCCAGCCCCAACTACGTCCGGGTGCCCGGCGAGCGGCCCCACCCGCGCACGATCTCGTCGAACTGCTCCATCATGCCTGCCCAGGGCAACCACGTGATCACGGTCTCCGGGACCGGCGTCAGCGGCCGCAAGGCGTACGGCTCCAACTACGGCGACGGCTTCATCGACCTGGCCGCCCCCGGTGGCGACAGCTTCGACACCCCCGACAACAGGAGTGACATCACCAAGGCGACGCTGGCGGCCTACCCCCAGGCGCTCGCCGAGGCGCGGGGCGAGCTCAACCCCGACGGCACGCCCAACGTCAAGTACCTGGTCCGCGACTGCCAGGGCGGCGTCTGCGCCTACTACGAGTACCTTCAGGGCACCTCGATGGCGGCCCCGCGCGCCGCGGGCGTGGCCGCGCTGATCGTAGGCAAGTACGGTGTGCGCGACCGGGTGCACGGTGGCAAGACGCTCAACCCCACCGTCGTGGAGACGATCCTCAAGGCGTCGGCCACCAGGCCGGGCTGCCCCACCCCGCCCGCGTACACCTACACGCGACACCTGTCGAACGGCAACACGGTCGTCACGACCCACCTGTGCGAGGGAAACAAGCTCCGCAACGGCTTCTACGGCTACGGCGTCGTGGACGCCCTCAGGGCCGTCCGCTGACCTGACGGCGCCCCCGGCTCCCTCCGATCGGCCGGACTCGCCACGAGACCCCGCTCTCCGTACAGGGCGGGGTCTCGCGCTTCGCGGAGACCGGACCTCGAGGTCAAGGTCGGCGAGCACGAACGGTTCGTGATCTGCCATAACCCCGAGACGGCCGTCCCTACCGAGGACGAGAAGATCGAGGTCAGTTGCAGAGACTGATGTACCACACCGGCTTGAAATCTATTATTTCGAAATAGCCCGGAGGGGTCGACTGAATCTCAGCGTGTCGCTGGTTAAGGTACTTCACGGTGACGTTCTGATTGTTGTACACCAAACTGTTGCGGTCGCCATTGACGCCCCAATTGGTCAGGGCGTACTCGGTGCACCTGTAGAACTGGAATCCAATGTTCTGATTACCGCTCCCCACCTGAGTGGTGCAGAATCTGGACGCCGGGCAGCGCTGTGTCCAGGCGACGCGCCCGATGCCGAGCGGGTCCTCCGTGTACTCGGCGCTGGGACTCACGGTCACCAAGGCGCCGGCCGCTTCGGCCTCTGTGCTCTCGTTCGATGCCTGCGGCGTAACAGTCGGCGTGCCGTCAGTGCCCGCTGCGACCTGGATGACGTCGGTGCGGAGTGGAGCGTCGTCCAGTACCGCGGCGTTGGTGGTGGTCCCCGTCGACAGCAGTCCCACCGCGACGAGTGCGGCCACGGCGGTTACCCGCCTGATGAGCGTCGCCTTCATGGACCTTCCCTTTCCACGGTCGTACCAGTGGCGGATCTCGCCACGAAACGACCCTCGCAAGGCACGTTTCAGCGAACAAGATCCCGGAGCGGGAAGGTCTGGAATATTGGGAACCTTGTCCTTCCTTGGCTGCCCGGATCCGGTCAGCGAAGGAAGGCATCGGGGAGGGACGGCCATGAACTCGGCGGCGCTTCCGAACGCCCGCCCCGTCACCCCCACACCCGGTCACTTATGACGAGCCGGGAAACGGTGGAGTCGGGGCGCCGCTGTATGCAAGGTCCGGCTTCGAGGTTCCGCGAGCCGGGCGGTTCTCGCGACAGGGCTTGGTTCGACGCCGGTTCAGTGGCCGCCGGTGAGTTCTCCGCTGAGGGTGTCGTGCATCCTGGCGCTGTGCGGGTTGAGGCCGATGATCTCGACCGTCTTGCCGCGGGTCTCGTACTTGGTGGTGACGGCGTCCAGGGCCGCGACGGAGGAGGCGTCCCAGATGTGCGCGCCGGTCAGGTCGATGACCACCCTGTCGGGGTCGCCCGAGTAGTCGAACTGATGGATCAAGTCGTTGGTGGAGGCGAAGAACAACTCCCCGGTGACGGAGTAGACGACCTGGTGGCCCGCTGGGTCGGTGACGGCGGTGACATTGACCAGGTGGGCGACGCGCCTGGCGAAGATGACCATAGCGGTGAGGGAGCCGAGGACCACGCCGATGGCCAGGTTGTGGGTGGCGATCACGGCCGCGACGGTGACGACCATGACGGTGATCTCACCGGCGGGCATCCGCCTGAGGGTGGCGGGGGCGATGGAGCGCCAGTCGAAGGTGCCGAAGGCGACCAGGACCATCACCGCGACCAGTGCGGCCATCGGGATCCGGGAGACGAGCGGCCCGAAGGCGATGCACAGCACCATCAGGAAAACCCCGGCCAGGAACGTCGACAGCCGAGTGCGGGCCCCGTTCTTCACATTGATCATGGTCTGGCCGATCATGGCGCAGCCGCCCATGCCGCCGAACAGGCCGGTGACGATGTTGGCGACGCCCTGCCCGATCGATTCGCGGGTCTTGCTTGAGCGGGTGTCGGTGAGGTCGTCGACGAGCTTGGCGGTCATCAACGACTCCATCAGCCCGACCAGCGCCATCGCCAGCGCGTACGGGGCGATCAGCTTCAGGGTGTCCAGGGTGAACGGCACGTCGGGCAGGCCCGGGACCGGCAGCGAGGAGGGCAGCACGCCCCGGTCGCCCACGGTCGGCACCGCGATCCCGGCGGCCACCGTGATGACGGTCAGGATGACGATCGACACCAACGGCGCCGGAACCGCCTTGGTGATTCTCGGGAAGAACACCATCAGGGCCAGGCCACCGGCGACCAGGGGGTAGACGGCCCAGGGGACGTCCCGCATCTCCGGGATCTGCGCGGCGAAGATGAGGATGGCCAGCGCGTTGACGAACCCGACCATCACCGAGCGCGGCACGAACCGCATCAGCTTGGCCACTCCCAGGGAGCCCAGGACCACCTGGATGACGCCGGCGAGGATGACCGCGGCGACCAGGTGACCCAGGCCGTGTTCCCGGTTGAGCGGAGCGATGACCAGGGCGACGGCACCGGTCGCCGCGGAGATCATCGCCGGGCGACCGCCGACGACGGCGATCGTGACGGCCATGGTGAAGCAGGCGAACAGCCCGACCGAGGGGTCGACCCCGGCGATGACGGAGAACGAGATCGCCTCGGGGATCAGCGCCAGGGCCACCACCAGGCCGGCCAGCACCTCGGTGCGCGCGACCTTCGGAGACAGCCAGGATGGCCGGAAACCGCGCAGTCGCGCGACCGGGGACAGCGGGGAAGTCTGCAAGGGGAGATGAACCTGTCGTGCTCGGGCGCGTCCCCGTCGATACGGGAACGCGCGGGGGAAAAACGCGCGGGAGACCGGGGCGGCCACCTGCGGATCGCCCACGACAGCGGCGGGCGGAAGTCGTCACGGAGCCGAGGGCCGACTCAGCCTGGGCGAAGGATCACGGGCGAGGTGTCACGGCGGGCAGGCGGCGCGGCCTGGCATCATGGCTGTGCGCACGCTCTCTCCCACTGGGTATCGGTGGTCTTCGCCTGGGACGTCATCTGGAATGTGACCGTCCGCGGGCACGGCCGGGTTCACACCCGCATCGGTGAGCAGACGGCGCCACGGGGCCGTTCTCCACGCACGCTGACTCTACCCGGTGGGGCCGGGCGGAGAACCGGCCGGGCATCCGCAGGTGAGATGGCGTGCAGGCCACCCCCGTCGCTGTCGCACGAGTCCGTACGGCAGCGCGACCCACATCGCGTCCGCCGAACACCTCCAGCGGCGGTTCGGGGAGGTCCAGCCGGGTCCGGCATGCCGTCGACGAGCGTGCGCGGACCGGGCGTAGGACGTGGTCGTGCGGGGTCACCAGCCGGACTGTCGAATGGCGCATGAAGCTTTTCGGCCTGGCGCGGTAAGTACAGGTGACCGCATACGCCAGGAAAGGCCAATATGCATGATAATCACCCGCGAAGTCGTCGAGAGCGATGACGCGACCCTCATCGAGAGGTCGCTGAACGAGCCGGAGAGCTTCGCCGTCCTGTTCGACCGGCATGCGCCGCTGCTGCACCGCTACGTGACCAGGCGACTGGGACCCGGCGAGGCGGAGGACGTCGTGGCCGACACCTTTCTGGCCGCCTTCCAACGCCGGGGCGATTATGACCGGGGCCGCCCCGACGCCCGCCCGTGGCTGTACGGCATCGCCTCCAACGTGATCGGCAAACGGCGGCGCACCGAGAGGAGCCTCTACCAGGCGTACATCCGCAGCGGCGTGCATCCGGCGGAGATACCGGGCTCGCAGGTCGAGGACGGGGTCAACACCCTGGCCGTCAACCGGCCGCTGGCGCGGGCCCTGCTGGGGCTCAAACGGGCCGATCGCGACGTGCTGCTGCTCGTCGCCTGGGCCGAACTGAGCTACCAGGAGGTCGCCGACGCGCTGGCCGTCCCCCTGGGCACCGTCGCCTCGCGGCTCAACCGGGCCCGTACCCAGATCCGCCAAGCCCTGGAACAAGGAGAATGACGATGGACGAACTGAAGACCATGTGGGAGACCGTTCCACCGGCCACCCCGGAGGATCTCGCCGGAGCGAGGCGGCGGCTACTGAACGGGATGCACACCCGGCGGCGCGTCGTCACCGCTCCCCGGCTGCTGGTGGCGGCCGGTGTCGCGGCGGTGACCGCCGTCACACCGCTGATCGTCGGAACCGGGACCCCCGCGTACGCGGTGACCAGGAGCCCCGACGGCACGATCACGATGACCGTCAACGAACTGCGCGACCCCACGGGACTGCAGGCCAAGCTGGGCGAGGCCGGGATCAAGGCCGACGTGGCGTTTCTGGCCCCGAACACGCGGTGCGCGGACGGCCGGTTCAGCAGCGTGGACGCGGCCTACAACGGGCAGCCCGTCACCGATCCGGACGAGTTGCGTTCGCTCATGAACGAGTGGCGCTCGCCCAAGGTCACCCGGCCGATCTCCGTACGTGAGATCCAGATCTTCCCGGATTACATCGATCCCGGCGAGACGCTCGTGCTGGAGTTCCGCGAGGAGAACGAGGGCGCGGAGGCGCCCTGGCGACTCGGCGCCTGGCTGGCCCAGGCGGGCACATCCGTGAGGCCGTGCACACCCATCGAGGACGCCGGCTAGTCACGCGACCGGCCGGACAAGTCCGCCGTCCCGCACCCACGGGCGCAGCTTTTCCGGATTGCGGACCGCCCAGATCCGGGTGACGCGGCCGTCGGCGACATCGAACGAGGCCACGGTCATGACGACGCCGGCACGCTGGGCCACCAGGCCCGGCACACCGTTGACCGACCGCTCCAGGAGTTCGAACCCCGGAGCCCTGTCGGCGATGGCGACCATGTACCGGGCGATACGCGCACCGCCTTCGATCGGACGTAGGACGGTATCGACCATGCCGCCGCCGTCGGCGGTCATCACGGCGGCCGGGGCGAGGAGGTCGACAAGGGCCGCGATGTCCCTGGTCTCCCATGCCTTTTTGACATGCCGCACCGCGTCGGCCTGCCCGGCCGCCGTCACCGGAGCTCGCGCGACGCGCACCCGCCGCCGGGCGGAGGCCGCGAGCTGCTTGCAGGCCGCAGGGGTCCGGCCGAGGATGCCGGCGATCTCGGCGAAGGGGTACCGGAAGACGTCGTGCAGGACGAACGCCACCCGCTCGGCGGGTGTCATCGACTCCAGGACGACGAGGAAGGCCATGTTCACCGATTCGTCCAGGATCATTTGGTCGGCGGGGTCGGTGCCATGGCCGTGGTCCCACTCGGTGCGGTCGGGCAGCGGATCGGGCAACCACGCGCCGACATAGCGTTCACGCCGGGCCCGCGCCGAGCCGAGCACGTCCAGGCAGATGCGGCCGGTCACCGTCGTCAGCCAGGCGCCGGGGGAGACGATCTCGTCCTGCCGACTTCGTGGCAGCGCGTACCAGCGCGCGTAGGCCTCCTGTACGGCGTCCTCGGACTCGGCCAGTGAACCGAGCAGCCGGTAGGCGACATTGATCAGTTGGCGTCGCTCACCGGCCATCTCGTCGGCGCTCGTCCCAGCCGTCCCCATGCTCCCGGCCGCCTCCTCGCCTTACCTTTCGCAGGCCCGCGTCGTCGGACCGGTGAGACCTTATCGACCTACTGCCCCCGGGCGGAAAAGGGGACCGTGGCATGGCGACCCAGGCGACGGCACAGCGCCGCTTCTCGTTTCTGCAGATCGCGATCACCCTGCAGACCCTGACCATCTTCCTGCAAGCGGTCTCCGCCGGACTGCTGCTGACCTCGCCCTACGGAGAGACGCTGCACAGTGTCGGAGCCCGCGTGATGTACGGGGCGTCGGTGCTGTACGTGCTCGCGGCGGTGCTGGCGTGGAAGCCGGGCGGCGGCTCGCCCCGGCCCATCTGGCACGCGTCCGGCTTCCTTGTCCTCGCCTCGGTCCAGGTCGTGCTCGGCATCGCGCACATACCGTTGGTCCATCTCCCTCTGGGCGTCCTGATGTTCGGACTGAGCGTGCTGGCGCTGGCGCGACGCTGAAGTCCGATCGTCGGCGGCGTTCTCAACCGGCGCGCAGGCCCCGGTCGGCGAAGGCGATCAGCCACTCGAAGCTCTCGTCGATGTCGGCGCTCCACTGGAAGCCGTTGGACGCCTGTAACGTGGCGAAGCCGTGCCAGAGGCTGCGGAGCATGCGCAGGGCGTGGTCCATGTCGGACTCGGCGATCCGGTAGCCGCGCAGGACCGCCGTGAACGCGCCGAGCAGCCGCCGGCCCGCGACGGCCAGCGGATCGTCCGGGCCGGACGGTTCGATGCCGATCGTCGCGGCGTACCGGCCGGGGTGCTCCAGGACGAAGGCGCGGAAGGCGCGCGCCGCGGCCGCCAGGGCGTCGCGGCCCGCGTACCCCTGGATCGCGCCGCCGACGGCGTCGGCGGCCTCGTTCAGCGCCAAGGCCGCGATGCGCCGGTTGAGGTCCTCCTGGCCGTTCACGTGCTTGTACAGGGACGGGGTACGCACGCCCACCCGCTCGGCCAGCAGACCCATCGTCAGGTTGGCGAGGCCCACCTCGTCGGCGAGGGCGGCACCGGCCGCGACCACGGCCGCCGGGTCCAGGCCGACCCTAGGCACGAGCGGCGTCCGATCGGAGGAAGGAGAGCACGAGCGAGCCCACCTGGTCGGGGAACTGGTCGTGCGGGTAGTGCCCGGCGCCCTCGATCATCTCAAGGCGACCGAGGCCGGACGGCAGGGCGTCGACGATCGCCGAACCCTCGGCGTGCGGGTCGGCCCAGTCGGGGTCGAGCGTGCCCATCACGACCAGGACCGGGCAGCGGACGTCGCCGAGCCGCGCGCCGGCGTCGGTCGGGGCGCTGCGGCCCATGCCCTGCATGGCCTTCATCCGGCCCGGCTCGCGCATCAGGGAGTCGACGCGGCCGAGCCGCTCGGCCCAGCCGGCCGGTTTCACACCGGGGTAGGCCACGTCGAGGTACGAGCGCCAGAGCGGCACGCTGCCGAACACGGCCGTGCCGAGCAGTCGCAGCATGCCCTGCCGGAAGCGCCGCACCCGCAGGTCGCCGAGGCGGATCGACTGCTTGCGGGTGAACGGTGCCAGCTCGACGACCGCGGTGACCAGCGAGGGCTCCCGCGCCGCGGCGATGGTGGCGGCGCCGCCGGAGAATGAGTGGCCGACGAGCACGGCCGGGCCGCCCAGGTGGCGGATCACGGCGAGCAGGTCGCCGGCGACGTCGGCGCGGCTCCAGGACGGCCAGTCGACGCTGGACTCACCGCAGCCGCGCAGGTCGACCGCGGTGACCCGATAACCCGCCGCCACCAGCGGCGGGATCACCGCACGGTACGCGGCGCGGCTGTCGCCCATGCCGTGGGCGAGGATGACGAGCGGGCCGGACCCCGCCACCTCGTAAGCGATCGTGCCGCCGTCGACGGCAAGGTAGTCGGTCACGACATCCCCCAGGTTTGGCTAACTCTGTTAGCTAAAAGCTAATACAATTAGCCAAACCTGTCAACGGCGAGATCCCGGCACGGCCACCGACGCTCGAAGCGACGCCGGTGTGGACCACGAGGACGAGGCCGTACGCCTGACTAGCGGCCGATCTTGTCCAGCTCGGCGAGCTCCTCGTCGGAGAGCGAGAGGCCGGCGCCGGCGACGTTCTCGCGCAGGTGCGCCACCGACGAGGTGCCGGGAATCAGCAGGATGTTCGGCGACCGGCGCAGCAACCAGGCCAGGGCGACGGACATCGGCGTCGCGTCCAACCGGGCGGCCACGGCCGACAGCGCCGAGGACTGCAGCGGGCTGAAACCGCCGAGCGGGAAGAAGGGCACGTAGGCGATGCCCTCTTCGGCGAGCTCGTCGACCAGCTCGTCGTCTTGGCGGTAGGCGAGGTTGTACATGTTCTGCACGCACACGATCGGCGCGATCGCCCGAGCCTCGGCGACCTGTTCCGCCGTCGCGTTGCTGACTCCGAGATGGCGGATCAGGCCTTGCCGCTGGAGTTCGACGAGCGTCTCGAAGGGCTCGGCGAGCGAGCCGGGTTGGGGTCCCTGGGCGTCGCCGAGCCGGAGATTGACCAGGTCGAGCACCTCAAGGCCGAGGATTTCAAGGTTCTCGTGGACGGCGCGGCGCAGGTCTTCGGGCCGTCGGGCCGGGGGCCAGCCGCCGTGTTCGTCGCGGGTCGCGCCGACCTTGGTCACGATGTGCAGCGATTCGGGGTAGGGGTGCAGCGCTTCACGGATCAGCCGGTTGGTGACGCGCGGTCCGTAGGCGTCGGCGGTGTCGATATGGGTGATTCCGAGGTCGACGACCTCGCGGAGGACCGCGAGTGCGCTGTCGTGGTCGGCGGGCGGGCCCATGACCCCGGGGCCGGCGAGCTGCATGGCGCCGTAGCCGAACCGGGTGACGGTCAGGTCGCCCAGGGTCCAGGTGCCGCCGGGAAGCGAAGTGGAGAGCGTGCTCATGCCTCTGTCTTTCGTGTTGAGCTGGGTGGTGGTGCATAACGGCTCGTTGCATCAGTCTGGGGAGGTAACTTCCTGACAGGAAGTAGGCACTTCGGAGTGCGTAAGGTACCCGCGGGTTAGAGGAGCGGTCGATGGCGACGACGACGGCGGCCCAGAAGAGGGCACAGGCCAAGGCGGAATACGACGCTTTCCTGGCGGCGTGTCCCAGCCGCAAGCTGCTCGACCGGATCTCCGACAAATGGGTCACTCTGGTCCTGGCCGCGCTGGGCAGCGACGGCTCGCATCGGTTCGGCGCCGACTGCGCCGGTGAGCCCCGGTCGATGCGCTACTCGGAGCTGGCCCGCCTGCTGGCCGGCGTCAGTCAGAAGATGCTCACTCAGACGCTGCGCTCCTTGGAACGTGACGGCCTGATCACCCGCACCGCGACGCCGACCGTGCCCGTCACGGTCTCCTACGAGCTGACCGACCTCGGTCTCTCGCTGCACCAGATGATGCGCGGCCTCAAGGGCTGGGCCGAGACGCACATGGACGATGTGCTCGCCAACCGCGCGACGTACGACACCCGCACCACCTGAAGCAAGGAGCGGAGACGTCGTATCGTCGATTCGAAGTCCGGGAGTCGCGGGTGAGGTGGTGCGCAGACCACCTCCCGTCGCTATCGCACGAGTCCGTGCAGCAACGCGATCCACATCGCGTCCGCCTCGGCGGCCTGCCACCGGCCACTCTCGCCGACGGACGTTTTTTCCGGTGCGCGCTCGGTACGGCGGATGAACCCCAACCCGTCCACCTGGCACAGCTCATAAGAGGTCGGGCCGCAGTCACAGGTCCGTCTGAGAACTCGTACCTTCTCGTCCCCTCGTGACGGACCCCAGGTCAGGGCCTCGCAGTGGGATCGCGGGGGAAGCGGGTGAGGGCTCAGGCAGCGGGGCGGGCAGTCCCAGCGGACCATGTGGTCACCGTCCGGCCAGTTGGAACCAGACGACCCGTCCGGCCGAGGTCTCGTACCAGCCCCAGTCCGAGGACAGTTGCTGAACGAGCCAGAGGCCGCGTCCGCCGCCGCTGTCGGGATCGGCGTCCGGGCAGACCCGGGGTCGCTGTCCGGCGCTGGATCCGGCGTCGATGACGTCGATATGGAGCGTTCCATTATGGTGCGCGACGGCTATGGTGATCCGGCCGTCGGGGGTACGGCCGGAGTCGGAGTGACGCACCGAGTTGGTGACCAGCTCGCTGAGCAGGAGCAGCGCGTCGTCGGCGCACGGGTGACCCACACCGTCGAGCAGGTCACGGACGTAGCTACGAGCCTGCGGGACGGAGGCGACCTGCACGGGGAGTTCGACCTGCCCGAGCAGCCCGAGCGTGCTCATCGTGCCACCCGTGCGATCCGCCCGAGCCGCTCCCGAGCCTGCGCCCTGCTCCGAACGCCCCGACTCCCGCTCCGCTTCCAGTTCTGACTCCGGCTACAGGTGAAGACCGGAGCGCGGCCACGCTGCCGCCCGGCCGTGGACCCGCGTTGTCCCGGAGCCAGAAGGATCTCCATGCTCGGCGGCCGGCCGGTCGGGAACCGGACCACGGAGTCGACCCCCAGCTCACTCAACTCCCAGGCCAGCTCCACGAGCCACCCAGCCCGCTCTTGAGGTTCACGCACCCTCATCTCCCCGCCACCCCTTTTCGATTTGAAGTTGTTCGGCCGAAAGTTACCGATTGCTCTCCATGAGCAAGTCGTCACTCTGGGTGTTCAGTCTGTATGACCGTTGCTCTGTCGGCAATAAGAATCGAAATGAACATCGTGCATGTTGATGAATGAAGATCACTTCGACAGACTGTGATAGGTCGGTCACGGAGAGGAGTGTCATGGGTGCTCAGCGAAGCCCATCGGTTCGCAGACGTCGCCTTGCGGCAGAACTGCAACGCCTCCGGAAGGAGGCGGGGCTGACGCGTGACCAGGCGGCCGAGCATGTGGGGTGTTCGCCCGTCACCATCACGCGGATTGAATCGGCCACGAGTGCGGCCACGGTTGCCCTTGTGGCCATGATGCTTGATCTCTATGGGGTCACCGGCGAACGCAGAGAAGCGCTCATGCAACTCGCCCGCGATGCCCGCAGGCGCGGGTGGTGGTACAAGGTGTCCGAGGCGATCCCAGAATGGGTCCAGAGCTACGTCGGCCTGGAGGAAGAGGCGGCGACCTTCCGGGAATACCAGTCGGAGTTCGTGTCCGGATTGCTCCAGACCGAAGGTTACGCGCGAGCCGTCATGAGATCCGCGCCCGTGCTGCCACCGGTTGAAGAGATGGAGCTACGCCTCTCAATTCGGATGAAGCGACAGGAAAGAGTGCTGGAGCGATCCGATCCGCCCATGATGTGGTGCATCCTCAACGAGGCGGTCATCCGCAGACCGGTCGGGGGAGCCCAGACCATGCAGGATCAACTCCAGCGATTGATCCAACTCTCCGAGAGGAGCCATGTCACACTCCAGGTCCTGCCTTTTTCGGCTGGTGTTCACCCCGCGATGGATGGCGGATTCACCGTTCTAAATTTCCATAAGATGTCCGATCCAGAAACTGTTTATGTTGAATATTGGCAGGGAAGCGTCTATTTGGAGGATTCGCGAGAGGTGGACGCATATGTCCTGCTCTTCGAGCATCTGCGCGCACGAGCCCTCGAACCAGACCAGACCCGCAGCTTGATCGAGCAGGCTATCCGGGATATGCGAGTGGATGGAGAAGCATGCCCATGATCGATCTCTCCCAAGTGGTCTGGCGTAAGTCCAGCCAGAGCAACGCCAACGGCGGCCAGTGCGTCGAGATCGGCGTCTGGCGCAAGATCTCCCTCAGCGGTGGGAACGGCGGCAGTTGTGTGGAAGTCGCACTCGCCAGCAGCCCTCAAGCCGAGCCTGAACGCAGAACAGATGCTGACTGTCTCTTCCTGGTCCGTGACTCCAAGGACCCCGGCGGCCCGGTGCTGGCCTTCACTTCCGCCGAGTGGGATGCCTTCCTCGCAAGCATCAAGGGCGGCCATCTCGCGAACCTGGCTTGACATCTTGAGTGGTCACTCCTCGCCGCTGCAATGAGACCGGTCTGGAGGGAATGGGAGCGGCGTGCCGGGAGCCGTGATCGTTGTAGTGAGATACGAGTACCGCTGTGCACCGGCCGGAGGGGGAGCGGTGTAGACGCAGCAGGCGCCCCGGTCGCGGTGAGCCTGGCGAACCGCTGCCGCAACGAGACTGTTCGATAACCGGGGTGGAATCCACTCGTTCGGCATTGACGACCCCTCGGAGTCCTGCCGAGGCTGATGTCATCTACCCGTGCCCGGCCGACGACTGCGGCCCGCAGCCGCTTTGGCCGATGTGTGACCCGCGTCGATAAGTCGCGGCACCAGGATGCGCCCGTGCAGATCACCGACCAGTCGATGATCTGCACACTGAGGCTGTCGACGAGGGAACGCTGGGCCAGGGTGTGGGACGGAGATCGCGCGAACCGCGTCCATCGCATGGGGGATGTCCGGCGAGCCGGGAGCAAGGACGCACTCCTGGCCGGGCGCGTGCTCGAAGAGGTGAAGATGCCGGTCGGCTACACCCCGGCTTGATGACCTGGCCGTGATTACAGCAGGTCCCCGTCTCCGTCGGAGTGCCTCGTGCTTCCAGACTGTCACCCGTGTGGACGGCACTGACGAACGCCTCCGGCAGCCGTGGCATCCAATCTCTTTCGTCGGTACATGGCACTGAAAGGCAACATCATTGCGCCGATGGGCAACTATGTAAGATCTTTCATTTTTCATTTCGGGAAGTGCGGCCGGTGGGGATTCTGAGAACAATATTCGGGTTCGGTAATCTTTATGGCATGATTCGTCTGATAGGTCCGAGAAGGGTCGTCAAAGATCTCGAACAGTTCGTCGATATTCGGGGCCGAATGCTGATTCGACGGTTACTCTGAATGGCATCGGCATCAACGGAATCTGCTGTTTATCGGCGCATCCCTGGCCGATATGGCAAAGTGTCCAACCGGTATCGATAAGTAGGGGTGGACCGTCCGAGGGATATCGGCGCTGAGGCTGCCCTTCGCCTGTCCGTACGAAGAGCTAGCGTTTGATGGCCGAGGTCAAGTGAACCCTTCCCCCTCTCGGAGTATGGTCGCGGAGAGCGACAGGTCTCCCGGCCTGGTTTCAGGGGTCGGGCGGAACCGTGTCCCGAATCGCGACCGGCTCTACGAAATCGACGCACTCCGGATCGCCGCGGCCGTCTCCGTGGCGATATACCACTATGTCTTCTCCGGGTACGCGGGCGGTGCGATTCAGGTCGCTTTTCCGGCGGGGAGTGAGCTCGCCAGGTTCGGTTACCTGGGCGTTGACATGTTCTTCTTGATCAGCGGTTTCGTCGTGCTGCTCAGTGCCTGGAACCGTCGTCCGGGGGCCTTTCTGGTGTCCCGGATCGTCCGTCTCTATCCGGCCTTCTGGGTCGCGGTGACGATTACCGCGCTGGTCTCCGTCACGCTGAGCATGGGCAGGTACCCCGTCACGCTCGTGCAGTATCTGGCCAATCTGACGATGTTCAATTCGTTGCCCGACATTCCCAACATCGACGTCGTCTACTGGACGCTGTGGGCCGAGATCAGGTTCTACGCGCTCGTCCTCGTGCTCGCCTGGATCGGCATCACCCGAAGCCGGGTCGTCGGGGTGCTGTGGGGCTGGTTGGCGCTGACCTTCCTGCTGCAGAGCGGGGTGCTTCCCGCCCCGGTCCATTCGGTGGCCGACCTGGTGGTGCAGTCGCAGTTCTCGCACTACTTCATCGCGGGCATGGCCCTGTGCCTGGTCTACCGGTTCGGCCTGTCGGCGCAGCTCGCCGCGATCGTGCTGATCTCTTTCGGCAACGCCGTCTACCGGGGTATCGAGTTCGCCGGCAAGGTGGGCACCCGCTACCGCACCGAGATCGAGAGCTCCGTCGTCGTCGCCGTCATCGTCGCGATCTTCATTGTGCTGTTCCTCGTCTCGCTCCGCGTCACCCGGCGGCTCGGCCGCCCCTGGTTCGCCGTCGCCGGAGCCCTGACCTACCCGCTGTACCTGATCCACGCGCACGTCGGCTTCATCGTCTTCGACCGGCTCGGCGGGATCGTGCAGCGGTACGTGCTGCTGGTCGGCATGGTGGCGCTGATGTGCCTGGCGGCCTACGTCATCCACATCCTGGTCGAACGCCCGCTGGCGCCCCTGCTGAAACGGCTTCTCACCCTGGCGGTTCGGCCGGATCTCAGGGCCGCCGGGTGGAGGCGCGGCTGATCAGGTGCCAGGAGACGTCAGTGCCGGCGGGGTGGCCGAGGGCGGTGCGGGCGCAGTGGGCGCCCTGGTCGCGGAGGGACTGGGCGATCGTGGTGAGCCCGGCGGGGGTGGCCGCGTCGGAGTCGTCCCAGCCGCTGAGGGTGAGGTCGCCGGGGACGCTCAGGCCCAGCCGGGCGGCGGTGCGCAGCGCGCCGAGGGCCAGCTCGTCGCTCATCGCGGCGATCGCGTCGCAGGCGTACGGGCCGGTGAGCAGTTCGGCCGCGAGGGCTTCGGCCTCGTGCGCGCTGTTGGTGGAGCAGACGGCGACCAGGACCTGTGACCAGTCGCCGCCGGTGGAGGCCCAGGCGTCGCGGTAGCCGCGCAGGCGCTGCCGGGTGACCCGGAAGGTCGAGGCGTCGGGGTCGACTCCAGGGGACGCGCCGTCCGGGGCGGCTTCTGGGGAGCCCTGGGTGCCGAAGGCGATCTGGGAGATCCGGCCGCGGTCGAGAGGGAAGCTCAGCACTCCCGGACGTCGTGCCCCCGCGAAGACCTCGCGGCCCACCGCCGTGGCGGCGGCGCGGTCGTCGGCGGCCACGAAGGACAGGCCCTCGCGGAGCGGGCCGCCGTGGATCACGGCGGGCAGGCCGGTGGCGACGATGGCGTCGATGACGGGGTCGTCGTCGGCGGTCGTCCAGACCACGAAGGCGTCGACGGCCGCCTCGGTGACCCGGTCGACGTCGGAGGAGGCTCCGGTGACCGGGACGAGCGTCAGGGCCATGCCGTGGTCGGCGCAGACCTGGGCGACGCCGGACAGGAAGCGGGTCGCCTGCGGGTCGTCGAAGGCGTAGGTGAGGTGCTCGCCGAGGACGACGCCCAGGTTGCCGGTGCGGCCTCGGCGCAGTGACCGCGCGCCGGGGTGCGGGCCCGGATAACCGAGGCGTTCGGCGGCCTCGCGGACCCTGGCCCGCGCCTCGTCGGAGACCCGTCCTGGCCGGCCGTAGGCGTACGAGACGGTCATCACGGACACTCCTGCCGCGCGGGCGACCTCCGCCATGGTCACCCGGCGTCGTGCCGTCCGTCCGCTCATGGGCCGAGGATATCTGTGTATCGATACACAAGAGGTTTGTGTATCGTTACACACGTGTCAGTGGAGAGGGGCGGCGCCCGGCCGCGTACGGCCTATGCGGGCTTTGCCGCGTTCGGTGCTTTCTGGGGAGTGTGGGGTGCCTCGGTGCCCGCGATCCGCGCCCAGGCGGAGCTCGGGGACGGGCAACTCGGCATGGCGCTGCTGTTCATCGGGGCGGGGGCGCTGCCCGCGATGCTCGTCACCGGCAGGGCGGTCGACCGCTGGGGGCTCCGGGTCGCCGCGCTGCTGCTGGTGACGCTCGGCGCGGCGGGGACGCTGGTGGCCGTGGCCGGACGCGACTTCTGGAGCCTGTCGGCGGGGCTGGCCCTGCTCGGCGCCTCCTCGGGTGCGGCGGACGTCGCGATCAACTCGGCGGCGGGCTCGGCGGAACGGGCCTCCGGCAGGCCGGTCATCACCCGCGCGCACGGCACCTTCTCCGCCCTGGTGGTGGTCGGCAGCCTCTCCGCCGGGCTGCTCGGCGCCCTGGGAGCGCCGGTCGTCGTACCGTTCCTGCTGGTCGCGGTCGCCGCGACCGGCGCGGCGCTCGGTGTCGTCGCCGACGCGCGGGTCGCCCCGGTCGCGGCGGGGGCCGTCCGGGGCGGCGAGCGGCCGGAGTACGCGGTGAGCCGGGCAGGTGAGAGAAAGGGCAGTGGCCGGGCGGAGGTGCAGGACGGCGAGCGGCACGGGGACGCGGTGAGCCGATCAGGTGGGAGAGGGGTGCGGCTGTTCCCGCTGCTCGTGGTCGGCGCCCTGGGCGCGCTGGCCTTCGCGGTGGAGAACGCCCACCAGAGCTGGGGCGCGGTCTACCTGGCGGATGTGGCCGACGCCGGTCCCGCGCTCGCCTCAGCCGGTCCGGCGGTCTTCGCCGCCGTCGTCGCCCTCACCCGCTTCGCCGCCGGCGCGCTCGGTTCCCGGCACGCCACGACCGTGCTCGTCTCGGGCGCCGCGACGGCCGCGGCCGGGACCCTGCTGGTGTCCGGCGCGAGGTCAGTCCCGGTGGTCCTGCTCGGGCTGGCCCTGGCCGCCGCCGGTACGGCGGTGCTCTTCCCCATGCTGATGGGCGTCGTCGCCGCCCAGGTCGGCGAGGCCGCCAGAGGGAGGGCGACATCCGTGGTGTCCACCGTGGCCTACCTCGGCTTCCTCGCCGGCCCCGGCTACGTCGGGCGCTGGGCCGAGGCCACCGGCCTGTCAGGTGCGATGGTGGCCGTCGCCGCCCTGGCCGCCGCCCTCGCGGCCCTGTCCTGGCCCGCCCTGCGAGCGGCCGCCCGCACCGGCTCCTGGTGGGACCCCGGAGACCTCTCCCCTGCGAAGCAGGCCTCCGGCCGCACCTCATGACAACCCGGCCATCAGGCCGACCTTCCCGGATGGCTCGCAGTGCCGGTCGTCTCGCCTGGTCGAAGGAGATCGTTCGCTTCCCGGCGTTCACCGGGCGGACTACTGAAGGCGTGCGCGAAAGTACTTAAGCGTGTCAGATTCCCCGTCGTTCCCGTCCTCCTAACTTGGTGGTCACAAGAGAGCACGACCACTGAGGAGAGAGACATGAGCGACATGAACGAGCTGGTCCAGCGCTACCTCGCCGCGTGGAACGAGACCGACGCCGCCGCGCGGCAGGCCGTTCTGGCGGAGGTCTTCGCCGAGGACGCGGTGTACACCGACCCGCTGGTCTCCGTTCGGGGCAGGGACGGGCTCGACGCCACCATCGCGGCGGTCCAGGGTCAGTTCGGCGGGCTGGTCTTCAGCCTCGGCGGCGCCGTGGACGCCCACCACGACATCGCGCGGTTCACCTGGCACCTGGGACCCGAGGGCGCCGAGCCGATCGTCATCGGCTTCGACGTCGCGGTGATCGGTGACGACGGGCGGATCAGCCAGGTGCTCGGCTTTCTCGACAAGGTGCCGGCCGGAGCCTGAACACCTCGGGGCGGGCCGCCGGGCCGGTCCGCCCCGGCCGTCCACGGAACAGAGGGGAAACCATGACCGCCTATGTGATCGCGCATCTTCGTGACCCGGAGGAGCTCCATCCGGAGGTGCTGGAGTACATGGAAAGGATCCAGCCGACGATGGAACCGTTCTCCGGCCGCTTCGTCGTCCACGGAGGAGCGGTGGACGTCCGTGAGGGCCGGTGGCCCGGAAGCGTCATCATGCTTGAGTTCCCGTCGGGGCAGAACGCCCGGGACTGGTACGAGTCGGCCGCCTACCAGGCGATCCTGCCGCTGCGAGCAGACCATCTGGAGGGCGAGGTGATCATCGTCGAAGGCGTCGGGCCCGGCCATGACGCGTCCGCGAAGGCCGCCGAGCTCAGGCGGTGACGTCGTAGTTGAAGCCGAAGGCCCGCACGCCGGTCTCCGTACGGGGACGGTGGCTCGTCTCCGGGCCGAAGGCGACGTAGGTGCCCGGGCCGTGGATGTGGTCCCCCTCGATGACCTCGCCGCTCACGACGAAGTACACCTCGCCGTAGGTCTCGTGGACATCCGGACTCGGCCATTCCATACCCGGGGCGATGTCGATCACCCATGTCCTGATCCCCGGCAGGCCCGGGAGCGCCCGTACGTGGACACCGGGACCCAGCTCGATCGGCGGGACCTCGTCGACGTCCACGGTGAGCATCTGCCCGGGTAGCACCTGTTCCGGAGTACTCATCGAGGCAGGATCTCACAGCCCCAGCCGATCGGCGAAATCCTTGAGCTCGCTCCGGGAGGCGACGCCGAGCTTGGGATAGGCCTTGTAGAGGTGGTAGCCGACCGTCCGGTGGCTGAGGAAGAGCTGCGCGGCGATGTCGCGGTTGGACAGGCCCTGAGCGGCGAGCCGGGCGATCTGCAGTTCCTGTGGGGTGAGGCCGGCGGCCACGCCTTCGGCGGGCCTGGCGCCCCGGTCCTGGGCGCCGGTCGCGGCGAGCTCGCCGCGGGTGCGCTCGGCCCACGGCCGCATGCCGATCCGGTCGAAGACCTCCAGGGCATCGTTCAGCGATCCGCGGGCCTCGGCCTTCCGCCGAGCCCTGCGCAGCCACTCGCCGTAGAGCAGCGCGGTCCTGGCGTACTCCAGCGCGCGGCCGTCCTGGTCGTGCAGTTCGAGGGCCGCCGTGTAGAAGGCCTCGGCCTGGTCGTCGGCGGCGAGCAGCCCACGGCAGCGCAGCACGAGCGCGTCGGCCCACGGCTGCCGGACCGACTCGGCCCACCGTTCGAAGCGCGCCAGGGGCTCGGCGGCGTGTTCCGGCGCCCCCACCCGTACGGCCGACTCCACCAGGTCGGGAGTGGAACGGGTGGCGCAGATGTGATGGCGCATCGGCTCGTGGGTCAGGCGCTCGAAGCGGGCGAGCGCGGCCTCGGCGCGGCCGAGGCCGAGGTCCAGCAGCCCGAGTGACCAGTGCGCCCACGGCGCGCCGGGGGAGATGCCCCCGGTGGTGGCCCCCGCCAGCCCCTCCTCGACGTTGCGCCGGCAGGCTGCCTCCTCCCCTCTGGCCGCGTCAAGGTAGGCGAGCACGCTGCTGAACTGGCTGACCCACTGCCGCTGACCGGTGTCGCGGGCGAGCCCCAGCGCCTCGGTCGCCGTGGCGAGCGCGTCCAGGTGCCGTCCGGTGAAGACCTCGCCCTCGACCATGAAGAACAGCGCCGTCGGCAGCCGCCCGGCGCCGCCCCGGGCGCGGTGTTCGGCGGCGAGCGCGACCGCCAGCTCGTAGGCGTCGGCGTCCTGGCCCAACGCGAGCGCCGCTCCGCAGAGGATCATCAACGCCTGGTCGGGGGCCCGGCCCCGCCGCCGCATCGCCGCGAGGGTGTCGCCCAGCGGCGGCGGCCGCTCGGAACGGCCCCGGTCGAGATGGGCGAGGTAGGACCCCGCCGGCGCGAGTGGATCCGCGTCGTCCAACGGCAGCGCGGCCAGCCGGTCCAGCGTCGCCGCGAGCTGCCGCTCCCCCAGGTACCAGGAGGTGTGAACGGCCTGGATCAGCAACCCGGCGGCCTGGCCCGGATCGGTGTCGTGGACGAGCCCGGCGCCGTCGAGCAGCAACCGGTGGGCGGAGGGGTAGGAGCCCTGCCAGAAGTCGGCGAGCGCCCGCACCTGGGCGATCCGCGCGTTCACCGTCGGGGCCTCGTCCAGCCGCCGGGCCGCGCGGCCCCCGAGGGCTCTGGCACGCTCCAGATCCCCCGCCTCCAGCGCCGCCTCCGCCGCCAGGGCCTCGCGGTGGGCCCTGGCGGCGGGCTCGGCGCTCAGGCGGGCCGCCCGTTCGTACGCCGCCGCGGCCGCCTCGTGGCCGCTGCGTTCGCGGGCACGGGCGGCGGTGCGTTCCAGCGCGGCGGCGGCCTCCTCGTCGGCTCCGGTGGCGGCGGACGCCAGATGCCAGGCCCGGCGGTCGGCGTGTTCGGGCGAGCCGAGGGCCGCGGCGAGCGCGCGATGGGCGGCGAGGCGTTGCCCGAGCGGCGCCCGCTGGTAGACGGCGGCGCGGATCAGAGGATGGCGGAAGCGGATCGTGGTGTCGTCGGCGTCACCGCGGAGCACCAGGCCGGCCCGCTCGGCGGGGGACAGGTCCTCGACGGCCGCCCCCAGGGCGGCGGCGGCACGCAGGATCACGGCGAGTTCTCCGGTCTCGTCGGCCGCCGCCACCAGGAGCAGGCTCTGGCAGGCTTCCGGCATCCGGCTGACCTGACCGTGGAAGGCCAGTCGCAGGCGGCCGGTGAGGGGGAGCGCCCCCGGCGAGAACGCGCTGCCGCCCTCGGCGGCCAGGGCGACCGGCAACTCCAGCAGAGCCAGCGGGTTGCCGCCGGCCTCGGCGAGCAGGCGGTAGCGCACGGCGGGTGTGAGCGGATGCCGGTCGAGCAGGGCCGCGGCCGCCTCCGGGGCCAGCCCGGAGAGGCGCGACTCCGGAAGGCCGGGGGCAGGGAAGGATCCCTCGCCGTCCCGGGCGGCGAAGATCATGACCACGCCCTCGGCGCGCAGGCGCCGGGCGGCGAACAGAAGCGCGTTCCGCGACGCCCGGTCGAGCCACTGCGCGTCGTCGACCAGGCACAGCAGTCCCGTCTCGCCCGCGTGCTCCGCCAGCAGGGAGAGCACCGCCAGCCCCACCAGCATCGGCTCGGAGCCGGCCGCGGGCCCGAGCCCGAACGCCGCCTCCAGGGCCTCGCGCTGCGGGCCGGGCAGTGCGGCGAGGGATCCGAGCGCCGGGCGCAGCAACAACTGCAGCCCAGAGAACGGCAGCTCCGCCTCGGACTCGACTCCCGTACCGCGGACCAGCCGCATGTCCCCGGCCGTCGCGGCGGCGTGGTCGAGCAACGCCGTCTTGCCGATGCCCGGCTCGCCGCGCAGCACCAGCGACGAACTGGTGCCGGCCCGGGCTCCCGCCAGCAGTTCGGCGATCGCGTCCTCTTCGGACTTCCTCCCGTGCAGCTTCCCCGCGTCCATCACCTCATCCTGGCATTAGCCCGGTAATGGCCTATATCTGCAGATAAGAATCCGTAGACCGACCTCGGCGGCATACAAGGGAGCCGCTTGACCGCTCTCCCGGTGGGACCACGGGGCTGACGGCCTGCGGCATCCGGCACGACGCTGTCACTGGGCGCCGGCGGCCGGGCGTATCACGATCTCGTTGACGTCGACCTCGGCGGGCCGGCTGATCGCGAAGGCGACGGCGTCCGCGATCGCCTCGGCCGGGATGGTCACCGACCGGTAGGTCTTCATGGCCTCGCGGGCCACCGGGTCCGAGATGGAGTCGGCCAGCTCGGACTCGGTGACGCCGGGGGAGACGACGCTCACCCGGATGTCGCCCGCGGACTCCTGGCGCAGCCCTTCGGAGATCGCGCGGACCGCGAACTTGGTGGCGCAGTACACCGCGGCGGTCGGCGACACCTCGTAGGCGCCGACCGAGGCGATGTTCACGAAGTGCCCGCCGCCCTGCTCTCGCATGACCGGCAGGGCGGCGGCGATGCCGTGGAGTACCCCGCGGACGTTCACGTCGATCATCCGGTCCCACTCGTCGACCTTCAGTTCCGCGAGCGGTGACAGCGGCATCACGCCGGCGTTGTTGACCACCACGTCCAGTCGCCCGTACCGCTCCCGCGCGGTGGCCACGAAGGCCCGCACGTCAGCGGCATCGGTGACGTCCAGCCGCCGGAACGAGGTGCTGCCACCGTCGGCGATGATCCTTGCCGTCAACTGTTCCAGCCGGTCCGTACGCCGCGCGCCGAGGAGGACGTGATAGCCGTCGGCGGCCAGGCGGAGCGCCGTCGCCTCGCCGATCCCGCTGCTCGCCCCGGTGACCGCGACGACCTTGGCCGATGCCCTCATACCTGCTCCTTCTCCCGGTACAGCACGAGGTGCTCGTGGTAGAGCACGCCGTCGCGGATGTCGCCCGTGGCGGTGAATCCGGTGTCGTCGACGTAGTCCAGATGACCGCCGGTCACCGTGTACCGGCCCGTGTACGCGCTGCGCCGGTCGCCGCGTGCCTCGTCGTACCGGCCGTCCGCTCGCAGTTCCTGGCGGATGTGGCCGTCCGCGGTCACCCACATGCCGACCACGTCCACCTTCCCGTCATCGGTGGTCCTCGTCATGGTTCTCTCCCTCGCGTCGCGATCTGCCCTTCGCCACCGAGTCTGGGCGGGTCGCGGGCCGCCAACCAGGACGCTCACTGCCTGGGGGTGACACACCCGGGCAGGCCGCCGTCCGCCTGTCTAACCTGGGAGTATGGCTGACAACGAGCTGGGAGACTTTCTGCGGGCACGCCGTTCGGGCCTGCGGCCTGAGGACGTCGGCATGGCGACCTACGGGGTCCGCAGGGTCGCCGGACTGCGGCGCGAGGAGGTCGCCGTTCTGGCCGGTATGAACGCCGACTACTACACCCGCCTGGAACAGGGGCGCGAACGCCATCCCTCACCCCAGGTGCTCGATGCCCTCAGCCGTGCCCTGCATCTGGACGCCGACGCCCGCGCGCACCTGTACCGGCTGGCGGGCGCCGCGCCGAACGAGCGGCCAGACCAGATCCGGGACACGGTCGGTCCCGCACTGCGCCAGCTGATGGACGGCTACCCGAACACTCCCGCGTTCGTCGTCAACCGCACCCTGGACATCCTCGCCGCCAACGCGCTGGCCGAGGCCCTGTTCTCGCCCTTCGAGCCCGCCGACAACCTGGCCCGGATGACCTTCCTCGACCCCGCCGGGCGGCACTTCTACACTCGCTGGAACTGGGCCGCCCAGGCCACCGTGGCCAACCTGCGGCAGGCGGCCGGCTTCGACCCCGGGCATCCCCGGCTCCGCGAGCTCGTACGGATCCTGACCGAGCAGAGCGGCGAGTTCGCGGCCCTGTGGAGCGCCCACGACGTGCGGGGCAAGACCCGGGACGCGAAACACCTCATGCACCCGGACGTCGGCCCCCTGGTCCTTACCTATCAGGCCTTCGACGTACGCGACGCGCCCGGCCAGCAACTGATCATCTACCATGCCGAACCCGGCAGCCCCAGTGCCCAGGCACTCACCCTGCTCGGCAGCATAGGCGCCACCCGACGACAGCCCCTGGACCGTTCGGCCGATTGAGTGCCCGTGACCTCCTCTGAAGCGACGGCCTGGAGGGGGCGGCGAGGGCTCGTGGTGCTCGGCCGAGCGGGAGAAGGGCGGTTCGTGGCATAAGGTAGATGGCTGTTGCGTTCCACAGGGGCGCATGCACTGACCGCTCGGCGGCCGCGACAGCGGTATCACCCCGGTCGAAGCCCACCACCCCCGGTGGGCTCCCGAGCCGGGCGGAGTCTCCGTCTGGATGTTGGACGGAGATCTGTTGAAGTCGTACTTCGCCGTGCTCAGTACGCCCGGAGCCTGGCGGTTCCTCGTCCCCGCGTTCGCCGCGCGCCTGCCGTACGCGATGCTCCAGCTCGGCGTCCTGCTGCTCGTGCAGTGGTCCACCGGCTCGTACGGTGTGGCGGGTGTCGCCGCTGCCGCCGCCGCGGTGGCGGCGGCGCTGGCCGGTCCGCAGTCCGGGCGGCTGGCCGACAGGCACGGTCAGGCGAAGGTGCTGTTCCCGCAGGTCGGTCTGCACGCCGCCGCGCTGGGCACGCTGCTCGTGCTGGCCTCCGCCCATGCCCCGGCCCCGGCGCTGGTGGTCGTCGCGGCACTGGCCGGTGCCACGGTGCCGCAGATCGGCTCGATGGTCCGGGCCCGCTGGGCGCACCTGCTCGGCGGCTCGGGCAGGCTCGATGTGGCCTTCGCCCTGGAGTCCATCACCGACGAGCTGACCTTCACCCTCGCCCCGGTGCTACTGGTGGCCATCTCGACCGGGTTCTCACCGGTCTGGGCGCTTCTACTGGCACTGATCATGATCGTGATCGGGACACTGCTGTTCGCCCTGGTCGGCAAGGGGGCTCCCGAGCCGATGCCGGTCCGGGTCCGTGCCCAGCGCGGGGTGTTCCGGCTGCGGGGGGTGGCCGTGCTCGCGGGTGCCTTCGTCGCCATCGGCACCGTCTTCGGCAGCCTCCAGGTCGGCATCACCTCCTACACCGCCGCACTCGGCCAGGCCGGAACTGCGGGGTCGATCTACGCGACCTTCTCGGGGGCCAGCTTCGTCGGCGGCATCCTCTACGGCGTCGTCCGCTGGCGGGCGGGTGCCCCGATCCGTCTCGTGGCGGGCGTCGGGCTGCTCTCCGCCGCCACCGCCGTCCTGATGTTCGCCACGTCCATCCCCATGCTGTACGGCGGGGCGGCCCTGGCCGGGTTCGTCATCGCCCCCGCGGTGATCACCGGCTACACGCTGGTCGAGACCCTGGTGCCCAGCGAGGTCAGGACCGAGGCGTTCACCTGGCTCACCGGCGCGATCGGCCTGGGCATCGCGACCGGCGCCGCCGTGGCCGGTCAGCTCGTGGACCGCTTCGGCGAGGCCCTGGCCTTCCTGGTCCCGCCGATCACCACCGGCCTGGCGGCCGTGCTGGTTCTGATCTTCCTCCGGACCCTGAGGCCCGCCGTCCAACACTCCCAGCCCCGCGAACTGGCCCCGGCCGCCTGAGACACCCCCGGTTCTCCGCCTGCTGCGAGAACTCGGGACGGACGGTGATCCCACCTGTCCTCGCGCCAGGAAGAACACGTCCAGAGGGACACGGATCATGCGGCTGATCGGACACGTGATGATCGTTCGATCAGCCGTGGGCGGCACGTTCGAGCTGTTCACCTCACTCCGAGGCGGAGCGTGGCAAGGAAGAGGGACCGCGTTCCGCGGTCCTTCGGGTGCGGGGGGCTTCAGGCGTTCGCGGCCTGGCGGGCGCGACGGGCCTCGCGGCGCTCGACGAAGCGGGAGGCGGTGGTCTCCAGACGGTCGAGGAACTCGGAGAGCTCCTCGCGGGCCTTCTCGCCCTCGGGCCCGAGGTCCTTCAGGTTGAACACGTCCCACTGGCGCAGGACCGGCTGCAGCACGTCGTCCATGTGCAGGCGCAGGTCGTAGATCCCGGCGTTGGCGATGGTCATGGCCTTGCGGGTGAAGCCCTCGATGCCGGTACCGGGCATCTGGAAGGTGGTGACGACGTCGGTCACCGCGCG
Organism: Streptosporangium sp. NPDC049248; assembly: GCF_040678965.1. Taxonomy (NCBI): domain Bacteria; kingdom Bacillati; phylum Actinomycetota; class Actinomycetes; order Streptosporangiales; family Streptosporangiaceae; genus Streptosporangium; species Streptosporangium sp. NPDC049248. Next base: position 22,631 of record NZ_JBFAQY010000010.1, on the reverse strand, counting down.
CATGGTCTGGTCGGGGGCGAGCTGGAAGGCCGCGTTGAGCAGGTTCCGGTAGAAGAGCATGTGCAGGTTCTCGTCGGCGGCGATCCTGGCGAGCAGGCGCTCGCAGTTCGGGTCCAGGGAGGCCTTGCCGGTGTTGCGGTGCGAGATGCGGGTGGCCAGCTCCTGGAAGGAGACGTAGGCGACCGAGGCGAGCACGCCCTCGTAGGAGTTGGTGAAGCCCTCGCCCATGTGCACCATCCGGGCACGCTCCAGCGCGACCGGGTCGACCGCGCGGGTGACCGTCAGGTAGTCGCGGATGGCGGTGCCGTGGCGGCCCTCCTCGGCGGTCCAGCGGTGCACCCAGGTGCCCCACGCCGCGTCGCGGCCCAGGGTCGTGGCGATCTCGTGGTGGTAGCTGGGGAGGTTGTCCTCGGTCAGCAGGTTGACGATGAGGGAGATCCGAGCCTCTTCGGGGATCTTGGTGTCGGACTCGTCCCAGGCGTCCCCCTCGAAGAGACCGTCGTAGTTCCGGCCTTCCGACCAGGGCACATACTCGTGCGGGAACCACTCCTTGGCCATCTTGTGGTGCCGGTCCAGCTCTCCCGCGACGACGGGCTCAAGTTCGAGCAGCAGCTCGGTCTCACTGAACTTTCGCATCAGGCCTCTCCCTCAAAGACTACGCAACCGTAACCTACGTTAGCGTAGGTAATACCCTGTCGGGTACGTGCGACACGCCTCATTCACTCGCCGGTAAGCGAGCGGAGGGGGCGGCCTCGTCGTCAGAGGCGACCTATCGGCTGGTGAGGGCGCCGGGCGTCGTTCGGGCCGGGCTGGATGGGGACCGTCACACCCCGGTCGCTCCCGGGCCGCCGGTGGCCGAGGCGGTCGGTCGCGTCGTCGCCGTCCAGGTGGCCTGATCGCAGGGCGGCGAGGAGGACCAGCGTCATCTCGGAGAGCAGCAGCAGACGCTGCGCCAGGCCGTAGTGGTCGGGGCCGCCGATCAGATCCGAGACCAGCGAGCCCGGGTGGGCGGCCAGGAACCAGGCCAGCAGCACCACGGAGGCGACAGCGGCCCCCGCCAGTGCCCGGCTCCCGGACCGGCGGCCGAGCATCCACCCCGCGCAGGGCAGCGCGGTGAAGACGACGGCCGCCGACCAGCGGTGGATCTCCCCGCCGATCGAGGTGACACCGGGCGCCGCGTCGGTGGGGAACGTGGCGGTGAGCAGGAGTCCCAGTGCCGAGGCGACGAACAGCGCGCGCGCCGCGGCGCCGCGCACCGGGTCCACCCTGGCCAGCAGGTACGCGACCCAGAGGCAGCCCATGGCCAGGGCGATCGTGCCGCCGGTCATCGCCCAGGCACTGTCAACGCGCAGCGCGTACTCGCTGACCAGGCCGTTCAACGGGCTCACCGCGTCCGCCGAGGCCAGGTGCGCGTAGCCCATCGCGGCCAGGGCGAGCAGCGGCCCGGCCACACCCGGCAGCCGGGACGGCAGGTCCTTGTTCATCGTGCGGCCTTTCGGTAAAACGCTGTGGAGTCCATCGCCCCGCCTCCCGGTGAATCGTCTCGGGGTTCATTGCATCGCCTCCGGTGTTTCGCCCCGGAGTTCACCGCGCCATGTCCTGGTAGATCACCGCGGAGCCCGGCGTCCCGCGCCGGGGGATCACCGCGCCACCTCCCGGTAGATCGCCTCGAACCTGGCCAGGGAGGCCTGGTGGTCGTGGGTCAGCGCGATGGCGCGGCTCGCGGTGCCCATCGAGGCACGCAGTCCCGGTGAGGCGAGCAGGGTACTCAGGTGCCGCGCCAGTTCCCGGACATCGCCCGGTGAGAACAGGCCACCGTTCTCGCCGGGCCGTACCAGGTGCGGCAGGGCCATCGCGTCGGCGGCGACGACCGGCAGGCCGGTGGCCATGGCCTCCAGCGTGGCGATGCTCTGCAGCTCCGCGACGCCCGGCATGGCGAAGACGTCGGCGGCGGCGTACGCCTGGGGCAGCGCCTCGTCCGGCACGAAACCGAGGAAGGTCACCCGGTCGCCGACTCCGATCCGGTCGGCCAGCCGGGCCAGTGCGGCCCGTTGCCCGCCGGTGCCGACCAGCGCGATCTGCGCGTCGGCGTTGTTGAGCACGTGCGGCAGGGCACGGATGAGCTCGTCCAGCCGCTTCTCCTCGTCCAGCCGGCCGACGAACAGGATGGTGTCCCGGTCGGGCAGGCCGAAGGCTCCGCGCGCCCACGCCTTCGGCTCGGCACGCGGCTGGAACCTCGCCAGGTCGATGCCGCAGGAGACGGGCTCCACCGGCGGGCCGAAGCCCTTCGCGGTGAGCAGTCCCGCCGCGATTCTGGTGGGTGTGGTGACCCGGTCCGCCCGGGAGAAGACCCGGTTGAAGTCCTTCCAGGCCAGCGCGCCCGCCCTGGTGCGGAGCCGTTCGGGGATGTGCGCGAACTGGAAGAGGTTGTCCGGCATGAAGTGGTTGGTCGCCACGACGGGGATGCCGGCACGCCGGGAGGCGGAGATCGCCGCGCGGCCGACGACGAAGTGCCCCTGGGTGTGGACCACGTCGGGGGAGATCTCGTCGATGAGCCGGTCCAGCCGGGTCGGCACCGAGACGCGCATGGTCGGGTGGACCAGCACCGGTGCCGAGCGCAGCCGGTGCACGGTCACCCCCTCCACCCGCTCGGTCCCGGCCGGGCCCAAGGCCGAGGCGCACACCACGTGGACCTCGTTGTCCCGCTCGGCCAGGCCCCGGGCCAGCCGGTGCGTGAAGTAGGCGGCGCCGTTCACGTCCGGCGGGTAGGTGTCGGTGGCGATCAGCACCCGGCGAGGCCGGGTGGGAAGGACGGCGGGGACCCGCGCGGGGATCGGCAGGGCGGCGGCGGACGGCATGGCCATCAGGACTCCGTTCATCGTGCTGTTCATCGCGCTGTCACGTCGTGCGATGGGGACATCGGGGTGGTGCGGGCCAGTGAGACGGTTCCGGCGGCGGTGAGCGCCGCCGCCGCCAGTGCGGTGAGCACCGCCGCCACGCCGGTCGGCAGTGGTTCACCGAGCAGGAGGGCGCCGAAGACGACGGCGGTGAGGGGGTCGGACACCTGGAGGGCGGCGAAGGCGACGCCGAAGTGGCCGACTGCGTAGGCGCGCTGGAGCAGGGCCAGTGCGATCAGAGCGGGCATCGGGACGGCGAGCAGGAACCAGAACTCCCCGCCCCCGTCGACCAGGACCCGGGTGAGCGTGGCGGTCGCGCCGTACAGCACGCCCGCGCCCATGGCGAGCAGGCAGGCTCTCGCGGCGGGGGAGGCCTGCCTGGCGGCGGTCCACAGCGCCAGGGAGGCGGCGGCCGCCCCCGCGAGCAGGGCCACCGCCTCCCCGGTGCCGAGGTGCGGGTCGCCGCCCTGGTCGGGCACGACCAGCACCAGGCCGATCAACCCGATCGAGATCACCGCGGCGGCGGCCAGTTCGCCCGGCCGCGGCCTGCGACGTCGCAGCGCGGCGGCGCAGGGCAGGGCGAACAGCAGGCTGGCCACGCCCATCGGCTGTACCACGGTGAGCGGGCCGTACTTCAGCGCGACGACGTGCAGGGCCGTGCCCGCCGCGATGGCCAGGCCACCGAGCAGCCACCTGGGGCGGCGGACAAGGTGTCTCAGGACGGCGCGGGAGGTGCTCGACGCCTCGAACTGCTGCAGCGCGGCGCCGAGTGCGAAGAACAGGGAGCCCAGCAACGCCAGGCCTGCCGCCAGCACGGTCATGCGCACTCCTCCCAACCAGATGAAGCCATGGCGAGATGACCGGATCGCCTCGGGAAGGCGTCCGGTGGGGGTCTCGCGATGAACAGTGGAAGCGTCCCGTGGCCGGAGGTGCCGGAGCCATCGGGATTAACCCTGACTTCTCGGGGAATTCCCCGGGATTCGCATCGGGGCTGTTGACTAGCTGGCTTCTCTTGTCATAGTTTCGCGGGCATGGATCTCGTGGGCGCCTGGCGCCTGGTCGAGTGGCGGATCGTCAGTGCCGGAGGAAGGGTTTCGCACCCCTTCGGCGCCGACGCGGTAGGGCTGCTCTGCTACACCCCCGACGGCCACATGAGTGCGACCATCGCGCGCGCCGGGCGATCCCCGCTACCCGGTGTCAGCCCGCGGAAGGCGCCCCCGGAGGTGCTGGCCGAGGCGTTCACCTCGTTCTTCGCCTACGCGGGCCGCTACGAGATCCGCGACGGGTACGTCGCCCACGACGTCGAGCTGTCGCTCAACCCGGCCTTCGTCGGCACCGTCCAGATCCGCGAGCTGAACGCCGACGGCGACCGTCTGGTGCTGGCGGCGGAGGAGGACGGCCGGTGGCACACTCTGATCTGGAAGCGATCATGAACGCCGACGGCGTCAGTCGCCGGAGGTGACCAGGCTCGCCTGCGGCTCCGCCGGGACCCGAGGCCGGCGCAGGTAGCGGACGACCTCGACCGCGGCGGTGATCGTCACGGCGATCCCGAGACCGAGCAGCAGGCCCTTGACCGGGTCGTTCTCGAAGGCCGCGCCGCCCACGTAGCCGATCAGTCCCGAGTAGAGCGCCCAGGAGAGCGCGGCCACCGCGTCGAAGAGGGCGAACGAGCGCCGGGGGTAGGCGACCGCGCCCATGGTGAGGGTGCAGGCGGTACGGCCGCCCGGGATGTAGCGGGCCACCACGAGGATCAGCCCGCCCCGTTCCGCCAGTGCCCGCTCCGCCCAGGCGAACGTCCTGCGGCTGCGCCTGCCGCTACGCAGCCGGTCGTTGGCGCCGCGCCCGATGGCGTACGAGACGTGGTCACCCGCGAACGCGCCCAGCGCGGCCGCCGCGACGATCAGCGGCAGGTCGGGCGCGCCGGTGGCGGCGGCGAACACCCCGGCGGTGATGACGGACGTCTCGGCCGGCACCACGGGGAAGAACCCGTCGAGTAACGCCAGCGCGAACAGCGCCGGATAGATCCAGGGAGACGCCATCGCGTCGTGCAGGGTGTCAAGGATTGCCTGTGTCACACCGGGCTCCAGTCAGGGGGCGGGGATGCCTCGTACGGAACGCTGACACCCCCGGTGATCTCCGGACATCCGGGAGAACCCCCGAGGTCTCCGGTCATGCCCCTGAGATCACCATGAGATCCGTCCCGCCGACCCTAGGAACCGGGCACGGCCCGCCACATCCCCCGAACGGCCCCGACCACCTCCGACTTTCGTCGGGGAGCGACACGGAGGCCCGCGCACGGAGCGGGAACGCTCAGTTGAGCTGCCAGATGGCGAGATTCAGCGAGGACGCGTAGGTCACCCAGAGCAGGTAGGGGACCAGGAGCCAGGCGGCGGGGCGGCTGATCCGCCAGAACAGCACGATGTTGAGCACGATGGCCAGCCAGAGGACGACGATCTCCGCGAACGCCAGGCCGTACTGCCCGGCGCCGAAGAACAGCGGTGTCCAGGCCGCGTTGAGGATCAGCTGGACCGCGTAGACACCGAGCGCCGGGGTCAGGCCGCGCGCCGACCAGGCGAGCCAGCCGGACAGGGCGATCATGATGTACAGCACCGTCCAGGCCGGGCCGAACAGCCACTGCGGCGGCGCCCACGGCGGGCGCTCCAGTGACAGGTACTCGCCGCCGGCGTTGACGGCCGCCAGTGACCCCACCACCGCCACCAGCACGAGCGCGACGACGAACACCGGAAGCCCGGCCCAACGTTTTGGTATCCGATCCATGGCCATGCGAACCTCCCTGCCCTCTTTTCGCGCGTTCACCGCGCGGAGGTTGCCCCGTCAGGCGGGCGGGGCGGTGAGGGGGTCGTAGTGCAGGCGGCGTAGCACCCGGCGGAAGGCGTACAGCGAGAAGGCCACGGCCAGGCCGCTGATCACGGCCACGGTCGAGGTACGAACCAGCAGGTAGGTGCCGATCGACTCGTGCAGCAGCAGCCAGATGCTCACCGCGGAGTTGGCCAGCAGCACGAAGGCCCACAGCAGGGTGATGCGGGCGAAGAACCGGCGGACCCGCTCGTGTCTCAGCACCGCCGACGGCAGGTGGATGTAGTCGAGGGTCAGCCGCTGCACCAGCGGGCGGTTGAGCCGGACCGAGGCGAGGAAGACCATGCTGATGCAGATCGTCCCCAGCTCGGGCTGGAGGAAGTAGAGCACCGCGCTCCCGGTCCAGAACCCCAGCAGCGCCCGGACGGTGATCGCGATGACGGCGAGGATCATCGTCCCGGGCACCGGAATCCGCCGGACCAGCCGCCACCCCACCCCCGCGTACACCCAGGTGACCGCGGCGACCAGCGCGCCCCGCAGGCCGAGGACGGCCAGCGCGGCGTAGAAGACGGCGAGGGGGGCGACGACGCCCTCAAGCAGTCTCGGCGCCGCCTGTCTGGCCAGAGCGGCGAGGCGGGGGAGGACGATGGGCTGATGGCTCATGACGCTCCACGGGCTGGTGCGATGGTGGGCGCTTGGACGTTCGCGCCTACCCCGGCACGACGTACACATGCCGACCATGTCGAGGGCGATCGCGGAGATCGCCGTCTCCGGCTGTTCACCGGCCACTCACCGTATCTGACCGAGGTCCACCTTCTCGTGAAAACCGCTCATTACCATCTCAATCGGGTGCGAGGGAAGTGTGAATTATTACGATTAATGAAGACGATCACTTGCCCGGTAACGGTTGAGAAACGGAAGCTTTCCCGATTGGGTCCGGTCCGCGACCATGGGAGACATGGCAGTGCTGAGCACGCGCGCGTCCCGCCGTTCCACCGAGGGCGTCGCGAATGTGGCGGCCCAGCTCATCGGCTGGCCCGACCTGGCGCTGAAACGCACCCGCCGGGGGCTGGGATTTCGCTCCGGCGGCCGGGAGATCGTCAGAATGTCCGGCGATCACACCGCGGAACTGCTCCTCACCACCGACGTGATCGATCGGTGGGCCCGGGTGCTCACCGACTGCCGGCGGGTCACTCCGGGCGCGGACGCCGGGTGGGTGGCCATGACCATCGAGGGACGGGCCGACGCCGAGTTGTTCCTCTCGCTGGTCAGCGTCGCGATCAAGGTCAACCAAGGGTCGCGGTAGCCAGCCGCACGCCGAAGCCGATGAAGAGCGCGCCCACGCCCGTCCGCAGCGCCGTCGACATGCCGCGGCGAGCCCGGAACCGGCCGACCAGGAACGTGCCACCGAAGATCAGCGCCGACAGGTAGAGCACGCTGAACACCTGGCAGATCGCGCCCAGGATCAGGAACGACAGCGCGGGGGTGCCGTAGGCGGGGTCCACGAACTGGATGAAGAACGAGATGAAGAACAGGATCGCCTTCGGGTTCATCAGGCTGATCACCAGGGCCTTGCGGAAGGGGCTCTCCGCGGTCCGCTCCGGTTCGGGGGCCGCCGCCCGCGCGGCCTCGGGGGAGCGCCGTGAGCGCCAGGCCCCCCGCAGCATCTGGAACCCGATCCAGGCCAGGTAGGCCGCCCCGGCGTACTTGACGACGTTGAACAGGATCGGCGTCGACTTCAGCAGTGACGCGACCCCCGCCGCGGCGAGCACCATCAGGACGGTGTCGCCGAGGAAGACCCCCATCACCCCTCGATACCCCTGGCGTACCCCGCGCTGGGCGGCGGTGCTCAGCACGTACAGCGAGTTCGGGCCGGGCAGCAGGATGATGAAGAAGGCGCCGACCACGTAGGTCCAGATGTCGGTGATGCCAAAGAACATGGTGGTGCTCCAGGGGGCGGTATGGGATGCCTCGCTACCGTACCGCCGGAGATGTGCCTGCCGGCCGGTGGGTCCGATGGTCGGCAAGTTAGGTCGCCCGGTTTACCTTTAATTCCTATCGAATTAACATGAAATAGCTCGGGGGGTGTACCGCGAAACAACGAGTGAGGTCGTGAGATGAGCGAGACAGATCCCCCAACCGCGGACGACGGCCGGACGGCGATCAACGAGGACTGGGCGGCGACGGTCGTCGGGCTGGTGCTCCTGGCGCTGGTGCTCCTCGGCGTCATCCCCGTCGGGCTGGTGCCCTGATGAGCGCCGGGAGGCGAGAGAAGGTGGAGATCGGCGCGGCCGTCTCCGGGAGTGGCGGGGGGTGGGCGCTGCTCGGCGTCCTGGTCGTCCTGCTGCTGGCCGCGGCCACCCGCTACCTGGACAAGAACGTGCCGGACCTGCTTGAGGGCACCGCGCTCGGGGACATCGGCGCCGCCGTCGAGTATCCGGTGTACGCGATCATCCTGGGACTGGCGGGAAACGCGGTCCTGACCGCGACCGGGCTGCGCGACCGCCTCGCCGGAGGTTTCCGCACCGAGTTCTTCATCAAGACCGGTCTCGTCCTGTTGGGCGCCTCGATCAACCTCAAGGTGATCGTCACGGCCGCCGGTCCCGCGATCATCCAGGCGATCGTGCTGATCACCGCGGTTTTCCTGTTCACCTGGTGGCTCGGCGGCAGGCTCGGCCTGGACGACAGGCTCCGCGCGCTGCTGTCGGCCGCGGTGTCGATCTGCGGGGTGAGCGCGGCCATCGCGGCGGCGGGCGCCGTCCAGGCCAGGCGCGAACAGCTCGCCTACAGCGCCAGCCTGGTGATCGCCTTCGCCCTGCCGTCCATCTTCGTCCTGCCCTGGCTGGCCGGGGTCTTCGGGCTCAGCCCGGAGGTGGCGGGGGCGTGGATCGGCGGCAACATCGACACCACCGCCGCGGTGACCGCCGCCGGCGCGATCGTCGGAGATGACGCGCTCGCGGTGGCGAGCATCGTGAAGGTCACCCAGAACGCGCTGATCGGTGTGGTGACCATCGCGCTGACCGCCTACTTCGCCTTCCGGATCGAGCGCCGTGCCGACGCGGAGCGCCCGGGGCCGGGAGAGTTCTGGCGGCGTTTCCCGAAGTTCGTGCTCGGCTTCGTCGCGGCCTCGGTGATCGCCACCTGGTGGCTGTCCACGGTGACCGCCGCGGCGGGCAAGGCGACCATCGGGGTGGTCAACGACCTGCGGGTCTGGTTCCTGATCCTGGCCTTCGTCAGCATCGGCCTGGAGTTCCGGGTGGCCTCGCTCAGGGAGGCCGGCTGGCGCCCGGTGGGGCTCTTCGCCGCCGCGACCGCGGTCAACGTGGTCGTCGCCCTGGGGCTGGCCCTGCTGCTCTTCAGCGGTTTCGACGTCACCTGAGGTTCGGGTGAGGCGCGCGTCCGGTGCGGTTCGCCGTGCCGGACGCCGAAGCCGTGCCGGGGAACCGGGCTTTGGAACGTTCCTGTCCGGCGGTGCGGCGATTGACGTTTTTGGGCCTTGTGGCAGGACTCTGTCAAGGCTACGATCACGACAACTCTTAGGAAACTTTCCTAAAAGAAGTGCCGAATGGGGGTGCCCTTGGCTCGTGCGCCCCCTGTGACCAGATCATGAGCTGCGAAAACCCGGCGGCGTGAGCCGCCGCAACCGAAGGTCCGACCGTCCGGACGCCTCACCCCCCAGGTTCCACGTCCATGGGAGCGATCATGCGGCGCACCTTTCCCCTCCTCGTCCTGACAGCAGTTGCAAACCCTCGCCGCGCCCTGTCCGCGCCCGGCGCCCTCGCCCCGGCCATGCCCGGCGCCCCCGTCCCGGCCGCTTCCGGCGCCGCCGTCGCCGCACTCTCACCCGCCGATCGGCGACGCCCGGAGCGTGCGACGGTGGCGGCGCCCGTGACTCGATGAGCCCGGCGGTCCCCGGCGTCCCGCGCTGATCAACGGAACGGTCTCGCCACGGCGGGACCGCGCCCACCTCGCCGTACGGCTCGCGTCCACGTTCGCGCCCGCGCACCTCCCCGCGTGGCGCGGGCCGTACGGTCACACCCCCCACAGAACGCATGAGGTTAACGTGAAATTACGCGCCATCGCTCGTTCTCTCGTCGCCCTGGCGGCCCTCGTCCTGGCGATGACGGTCGCACTACCCGCCCAGGCCGCATCCCCCACCGCCGTCTTCACCAAGGTCTCCGACTGGGGCACCGGCTTCGAGGGCAAGTACACGATCACCAACGGCGGTACCACCACGATCAACGGCTGGTCGGTCGCCTTCGACCTGCCCTCCGGTGCCAACATCGGTGCCTTCTGGGACGCGTCGCTGAGCCGGAGCGGGCAGCGTTTCACCTTCACCAACGTCGGCTGGAACGGCACCCTGGCGCCCGGCGCGACCGCGAGCTTCGGCTTCAACGGCAGCCCCGGCGGCATCACTCCGTCCAACTGCACGCTCAACGGCGCGGCCTGCGGCGGCGACACCGGTACCACCGTCCCCGGTAAGCCGGGTGCGGTGTCGGCGACGGGCGGGGCGAACAGTGTGGCGTTGTCGTGGGGTGCGTCGTCGGGTTCGGTGACCGGTTACCGGGTGTACGAGGGGGCGTCGGTCAGGGCGACGGTGACCGGGACGAGTGCGACGGTGTCGGGGTTGGGGGTGTGCGAGGCGCACACCTACACGGTGGCGGCGTACAACTCGGCGGGTGAGGGGCCGAAGAGCGACCCGGCCAGTGCCACCACCACCGGCTGCACCACGGGTGTCCCCGGTAAGCCGGGTGCGGTGTCGGCGACGGGCGGGGCGAACAGTGTGGCGTTGTCGTGGGGTGCGTCGTCGGGTTCGGTGACCGGTTACCGGGT
>NZ_JBFAQY010000010.1:6727-11988 GCF_040678965.1 Streptosporangium sp. NPDC049248 | reverse complement strand
CGAGGCGCACACCTACACGGTGGCGGCGTACAACTCGGCGGGTGAGGGGCCGAAGAGCGACCCGGCCAGTGCCACCACCACCGGCTGCACCACGGGCCCGCTGCCCAAGCACTTCCTCACCGGGTACTGGCACAACTTCGACAACGCGGCGGTCGAGCTGCGGCTGTCGGCGGTGCCCAACGAGTACGACCTGGTCGCGGTCTCCTTCGGCGAGGCCACCGCCACCCCGGGCGAGGTCGTCTTCGGTGTGGACCCGGGCCTGTCGGCCTCCCTCGGCGGCTACACCGACGCCCAGTTCAAGACCGACGTGCAGACCCTCCACTCCCGCGGCAAGAAGGTCATCCTCTCGGTCGGCGGCGAGGCCGGTCGGGTACAGGTGGCGAGCGCCGCCGCCGCGACCAAGTTCGCCGACACCGTCTACGCCCTGATGCAGAACTACGGCTTCGACGGCGTCGACATCGACCTGGAGAACGGCCTCAACGCCACCTACATGGGCCAGGCGCTCCGTGCGCTGCGGGCCAAGGCCGGCGCGAACCTGATCATCACGATGGCGCCGCAGACCATCGACATGCAGTCCACCGGCGCCGAGTACTTCAAGCTGGCGCTGGACATCAAGGACATCCTCACCGTCGTCCACACCCAGTACTACAACTCCGGCTCCATGCTCGGCTGCGACCAGATGGCCGCCTACTCGCAGGGCACCGTCAACTTCATGACCGCGCTGGCCTGCATCCAGTTGGAGAACGGCCTCCGCCCCGACCAGGTGGCGCTCGGCCTGCCCGCGGGACCGGGCGCGGCGGGCGGCGGGATCGTCGCCCCCGCACTGGTCAACCAGGCCCTGACCTGCCTGGCCACCAGGACCGGCTGCGGCGGCTTCGTGCCGCCGCGCGCCTACCCCGGGATCCGTGGCGCGATGACCTGGTCCATCAACTGGGACGCCAGTAACGGCTGGAACTTCTCCAGGACCGTCAAGCCGCACCTCGCGACCCTGCCCTAAGCCCCCGAACATCCCCCCAACCGAGGAAGAAGCATGAGAATTCGACGAACGCTGACCGCGGTTCTGGCCGCGCTCGGCATGTCACTCGGCCTGTCAACGGTCGCGACCCCGGCCTTCGCGGCATCCCCCACCGCCGTCTTCACCAAGGTCTCCGACTGGGGCACCGGCTTCGAGGGCAAGTACACGATCACCAACGGCGGTACCACCACGATCAACGGCTGGTCGGTCGCCTTCGACCTGCCCTCCGGTGCCAACATCGGTGCCTTCTGGGACGCGTCGCTGAGCCGGAGCGGGCAGCGTTTCACCTTCACCAACGTCGGCTGGAACGGCACCCTGGCGCCCGGCGCGACCGCGAGCTTCGGCTTCAACGGCAGCCCCGGCGGCATCACTCCGTCCAACTGCACGCTCAACGGCGCGGCCTGCGGCGGCGGCAGCACCCCCGGCACCCCGGGCACGCCCGGCACGCCGTCGGTCACCGGCACCACCAACTCCTCGATCTCGCTGTCCTGGGGCGCCTCCAGCGGCACCGTCACCGGCTACCGCGTCTACGAGGGCGGCACCCAGCGCGCCCAGGTCACCGGGACCAGCGCCACCATCGGCTCGCTCGGCACCTGCACCTCGCACACCTACACCGTCAAGGCCTACAACGCCCAGGGCGAGTCGGCCGCCAGCGGCGCGGTGAGCGCCACCACCACCGGCTGCACCAACCCCGACCCGGTCGGCAAGATGCCCGGAGCCCCGTACCTCTACATGGGCTGGGGCAACCCGCCGAACCCCGCGACGGTCATGAGCGCCACCGGCGTGAAGTCCTTCACCATGGCGTTCATCCTGTCCAGCGGCGGCTGCACCCCCGCCTGGGACGGTAACCGGCCGCTGACCGGCGGCGCCGACCAGACCGCGATCAACCAGATCAAGGCCGCGGGCGGCAGCGTCCAGATCTCCTTCGGCGGCTGGCAGGGCAACAAGCTCGGCCCGAACTGCTCCACCCCGGCCGCCTTCGCCGGAGCGGTGCAGCAGGTCATCAACGCCGTCGGCCCGGCGGTCGTCGACTTCGACATCGAGAACACCGACGAGTTCGAGAACTACACGGTCCAGGACCGCATCCTCAACGGCCTGAAGATCGTCAAGCAGAACAACCCCAACGTCAAGGTCGTCGTCACCTTCGGCACCACCGTCACCGGCCCGAACTCCCACGGCATCCGCCTGATCAACCAGGCCAAGGCGCTGGCCGTGCCGATCGACAACTACACGATCATGCCGTTCGACTTCGGCGCCTCCAACATCTACACCGACACCGTCAACGCCTCCGAGGGCCTGAAGAACGCGCTGAAGGCGGCCAACGGCTGGACCGACGCGCAGGCGTACGCCCGGATGGGCATCTCCGGCATGAACGGCCTGTCCGACCAGCAGGAGCTGACCACGGTGGCGGCCTGGACCCAGATCCGCGACTGGGCCAAGTCCAAGGGCCTGACCCGCTTCGCCTACTGGGCGGTCAACCGCGACCGTCCCTGCCCCGGCGGCGGTGTGGTCTCCAACTGCAGCGGCATCGCCCAGAGCGACTGGGACTTCACCCGCGTCACCGCCGGCTTCTGAACCGAGCGATCCGTACGGCCCGCACCCCGCCCGGGGCGCGGGCCGTACCCCCACGACACCCTCCTAGAAATCCTTGCGGGGTAATCGGATGCACCTCAGGAAACTCGCCGCGGCCGCCGTGCTGGCGCTCGGCGGGACGATGCTCGCCACGACACCGGCCCACGCGGCCAACATCGCCACGAACCCGGGCTTCGAGAACGGGCTGACCGGCTGGACCTGCACGGCCTCCTCGGGCGCGACGGCCGTCTCCTCTCCCGTACACGGCGGGACCAAGGCCCTGCAGGCCACCCCCCAGGGCTCGGATCAGGCCCGCTGCCAGCAGACCGTCAGCGTCAAACCGTCCTCGTCCTACTCGCTGTCGGCCTGGGTGCGCGGCGGCTACGTCTTCCTGGGGGTGAGCGGCACCGGAACGACCGACACCAGCACCTGGGCCTCCTCCCCGTCGGCATACACCCAGCTCACGCGCACCTTCACCACGGGCGCCTCGACCACCTCGGTGACGATCTACGTCAGCGGCTGGTACGGCCAGGGCGTCTACCAGGCCGACGACATCGTCCTCGACGGCCCGCCGGGAACCGGCACGCCCAACGACACCACCCCGCCGACCGTGCCGGGGAACCTCACCGTGGGCGGCCCGACCGCGAACTCACTGACCCTGGGCTGGTCGGCCTCCACCGACGACTCCGGCACCGTGGCCCGCTACGAGGTCTCCCGCGACGGCGGCGCACCCGCCGACGCGGGTTCCGGCACCGGCTACACCGCGACCGGGCTGAGCCCCGACACCGTCTACGGCTTCCGCGTGCGGGCCTGCGACGGCGCGGGCAACTGCTCGGCCTACACCTCCTCGGTGAGCGGCCAGACCGGCCGCGACACCGGCCCACCGGCCGGCGAGATCCGCTACGCCCCCTACATCGACATCACCATGCCCACGCCCTCCCTGGTGAACGCGGCGGCGGCGACCGAGGTGAAGAACTACACCCTCGCCTTCGCCCTCGGCGACAGCAGCGGATGCAACCCGGCCTGGGGCGGCACCATCCCGATCAACGACTCCCGGATCGTCAACGACGTCAGGGCGCTCCAGGCCCAGGGCGGCCAGGTCATCGTGGCGACCGGCGGCGCGATGGGACCGTACCTGGAGCACGTCTGCGGCACCTCCGCCGCGCTGGTCGCCGCCTACAAGAAGGTGCTCGACACGGTCGGCACCAACCACCTCGACGTCGACGTCGAGGCCTCGATCGACGCGGCCAAGGTCAACACCGCGCTCAAGCAGCTCCAGGCCGAACGCGGCACCGTGATCAGCTACACGCTGCGCATCCAGGGCCAGGACTACGGCGTCGACCCGTTCTCACTGTCGATCCTTCAAGACGCCGCGGCCAAGGGCCTCAACGTGATCGTGAACCCCATGCTGATGAACTTCGGCTACACCGGCAACTGGGGCGACGCGATGGTCACCGCCGCACAGGCGACCCTCGCCCAGATGAGAACCGTCTGGCCCGCCAAGACCGACGCCCAGCTCAAGAAGCTGCTGGGCCTCACCCCGATGATCGGCAAGAACGACACCGGGATGACCACCACCCAGGCCGACGCCCGCAAGCTGCTCACCTGGGCCAACGCCAACCACGTCGGCTTCGTCGGCTTCTGGTCCAGCGCCCGCGACAACGGAGGTTGCCCGAGCGGCCAGGTCTCACCGACCTGCAGCGGCATCTCCCAGTCGGCCTGGGAGTTCACCAACATCTTCAAGGGGTTCACCGGATGAGGTTCAGGAAACTCGCGGCGATCGCCGTACTGGCACTGGGCGGGACGATGCTCGCCGCGTCGCCCGCCCACGCCGCGAACATCGCGGCCAACCCCGGATTCGAGAACGGGCTGACCGGCTGGACCTGCACGGCCTCCTCGGGGGCCGCGGCGGTGTCCTCACCGGTGCACGGTGGCACGAAGGCGCTGCAGGCCACGCCGGCCGGCAACGACACCGCCCGCTGCCAGCAGACGGTCAGCGTCAGGCCGTCCTCGGCCTACACCCTGTCGGCCTGGGTCAGGGGCGGCTACGTCTTCCTCGGCGCGACCGGCACCGGCGGGACCGACCCCAGCACCTGGGTGTCCTCGCCGTCCTCCTACGCCCAGCTGTCCACCTCGTTCACCACCGGCGCCGCCACCACCTCGGTGACGATCTACGTCAACGGCTGGTACGGCCAGGGCACCTACCAGGCCGACGACTTCGTCCTGGACGGTCAGCCGGGCCAGGGGCAGCCCCCCGCCACGCCCACCGGGCTCACCGGCACCGGCAACGTCACCACCGCGTCGCTGAGCTGGAGTGCCTCCTCGGGGGCGACCGGTTACAACGTCTATCGCAACGGCACCAAGGTCGGCACCGCCACCGGGACCGCCTTCTCCGAGGCTCCCGGGGCGGGTACCCACAGCTACCAGGTGAGCGCGACCAACGCCTCGGGGGAGTCGGCGAAGTCCGGCGCGGTCTCCGTGACGGTCGGCAACGACCAGCCGCCGCCCCCGCCCGTACCGTCGGGGCTGGCCGCCACCGTCAGCGGCGTCGGCGTCTCGCTGAGCTGGAGTGCCTCTTCGGGGGCGACCGGTTACAACGTCTATCGCAACGGCACCAAGGTCGGCACCGCCACCGGGACCGCCTTCTCCGAGGCTCCCGGGGCGGGTACCCACA
>NZ_JBFAQY010000010.1:0-6631 GCF_040678965.1 Streptosporangium sp. NPDC049248 | reverse complement strand
CACAGCTACCAGGTGAGCGCGACCAACGCCTCGGGGGAGTCGGCGAAGTCCGGCGCGGTCTCCGCGACCGTCACCAACACGCCACCCCCCGGCGGCCTGCCCAAGCGGGTGCTGGTCGGCTACCTGCACGCCTCCTTCGCCAACGGCTCCGGCTACATCCGGATGGCCGACGTCCCCAATGAGTGGAACGTCATCAACCTGTCCTTCGGCGAGCCCACCTCGGTGACCTCGGGGGACATCCGCTTCACCCAGTGCCCGGTCGCCGAGTGCCCCAACGTCGAGTCCGAGGCGGAGTTCATCGCCGGAATCCGGGCCAAGCAGGCACTCGGCAAGAAGGTGCTGATCTCGATCGGCGGCCAGAACGGCCAGGTCCAGCTGAGCACCACGGCCGCGCGGGACAAGTTCGTCCAGTCGGTGAGCGCCATCATCGACAAGTACGGCCTGGACGGGCTGGACATCGACTTCGAAGGCCACTCCCTCTACCTCGACAGCGGCGACACCAACCTGTCCGCACCCACCACCCCGGTCATCGTCAACCTGATCTCCGCGCTGAAGACCCTCAAGGCCAGGTACGGAGCCCGGTTCGTACTGACCATGGCCCCCGAGACGTTCTTCGTCCAGCTGGGCTACCAGTTCTACGGCCCGGGACCGAACGGCTCCGCCAACCGGCGGGCCGCCTCCTACCTCCCGGTCATCCACGCGATGCGCGACGACCTGACCCTGCTGCACGTCCAGGACTACAACTCCGGGCCGATCACCGGGCTGGACAACCAGTACCACACCATGGGCACCCACGACTTCCACGTCGCCATGACCGACATGTTGCTCGCGGGCTTCCCGATCGCCGGCAACCCGGCCAACGTCTTCCCCGCGCTACGCCAGGAGCAGGTCGCCATCGGCCTGCCCGCCGCCGCGTACGCGGGCAACGGCTTCACCACGGTGGCGGAGGTCCAGAAGGCCTTCGACTGCCTGGCGAAGGGGACCAACTGCGGTCCGTACCGGCCCAGGGGGGTCTACCCGAACCTCCGCGGCCTGATGACCTGGTCCATCAACTGGGACAAATACAACGCCTTCGAGTTCTCCCGGAGCCACCGGGCCTATCTCGACGCGCTGGGCTGAGAACTCCTCGCCGCCGGGAGAGACGGACTTCCGGCGGCGAGGTTCCCTCGTCGCGGTTCGCCACCGTCACTCATCGTGACCGCGCGCACTCCACGGGTGGCGAAGACTGGCAGAGTGGTCTCGTTTTAGAGACCGGGTGGCCGGTCGGCGGTGGGGTCCGGCAGGCTAGAGGCCGTCATGGACTACGCAATTCTCACGGGGTTCGTCCTCGTCACAGGTGTCGTGCTCGCCGTGGTCGCACAGTGGAAGGGCTGGCGGCCTTCGCTGGCGGCCGTGCTGGCGGTCGGAATCGTCTTCAGGGTGCTCATCATGACCACCTCGGCGATGGACACCTGGCAGCCGGTCGACTTCGTCAACAGCTTCAAACCCGCGGGCGAGGCGGTCCTGAACCGTGAGGATCCCGTCCTGGGGAGCAACGGCGGCTGGCACTTCCTGCCGACCATCCCCTACGTCTACGGCTTCCTGCTATGGCTGGGCATCCCCTGGGAGATCGGCGGGCGTCTGGTCACCGTGGTCGCCGACATCGCGCTGATCCCGCTGGTCGGCAAGCTCGCCGGGGGCTCCAAGGCGTCGTTGCGCGCCTTCCAGTACGCGTGCAACCCGCTGGCCATCCTGGTCGCCTCCGTACACGGCCAGGTCGAGCCGGTCGCCCTGGTCTTCGGCGTCGCCGCCTTCGTCGTCGCCCGGGGGCCCGGCGACCCCGACCGGCCAGGTATGACGACCGACGTGGTCGCGCTGGTTCGGGACAACGTCGCCTCCCGAGGCCTCTTCGGTGCCGTGCGGCACGCCGCGGGCTCCTCGGGCACGGTCCTGCGCACAGCGCTCACCCCTCGCCCCGGTGACCGGCAGTCCCTGCGCCGCGCCCTGTTCGCGGGGCTGCTGATGGGCCTGGCGCTCTGCGCCAAGAGCTGGCCGATCTGGCTCATCCCCGGCATGCTCCTGCTGCTGCCCACCGTCCGCGCCCGCGTCGTGGCGTTCGTGGCCACCGGCATCGCGCCGGTCTTCTTCCTGGTCACCCTGCCGATCTTCGCCGGCACCTCGCTGAGCCAGATCCCCGAGGTCATCCGAGTGATCCAGGACGTCCGCCCGATCGTCGGCCAGTGGGGTTACAGCGCCATCCTCATGAACGGCGTCAACGATCTGAACCAGGCGATCGCCACCTTCGGCACCCGTCTGGTCTACGTCACCCTGCTGGTGACCGCCTTCCTGTGGCGCCGCGCAGACCCGGTCGATCTCACCACGGCGCTGCTGATCGCCTTCATGGTCGCCACTCCCCGGCTCGGCGCGCAGTACCTCCTGTGGTTCATGCCGTTCCTGGTCGCCCGCCCGGCCCGTTTCGCCTGGCCGGCCATCATCGGCGTGTCCTTCTGGGCCGCGTACGGCTACCTCTACATGACCCAGTTCGACTCCGCCACCTGGCGGAGCCTCCATGTCTTCTGGTCCCAGGGCTCCATCGTGCTCCTGCCGATCCTGGCGCTCGCGATGCCATGGGCGCGCCGCGTCTTCAAAGCGCCTGACGCTCCCGAGGAACCGCCGCCCCTGCGGTCCGTCCCGGCCTCCGCCTGACCTGCCACCGCCGTGACGGGCGTCGCCACCTGCTTTCGGCCCGTCACGGAGGAGGCACTGGTGCTCCCGATGGCCTCGGCTGGCGGCCGGAGCCGGGTGGGCGGCGGAGCGGTGGCGCCGGAGATCGTCCGAGTCCCAGGCGCGACTTGACTTTGACCAAGCACTTGCTCAAGATCCGGGTGTGGTGACATTCGCGGACCTGATCCGGGCGCGGGCCGGTGACGAACATCCCGGCCTGCGCTTCGAGGACGAGAGCTACAGCTGGGCGCGGATCGTCCACGAGGCGGAGCTGCGGGCGGCACTGGCCCTGGACATGCGGGAGCCGGGCCGCCCGTTCCACCTCGGTGTCCTGCTGGAGAACGTCCCCGAGTACGTCTTCTGGATCTTCGCCGCGGCCCTCTCGGGCGCGACCCTGGTCGGCATCAACCCCACCCGGCGCGGCGCGGAACTCGCCGCGGACATCCGGCACACCGATTGCCGCCTCGTCGTCACCGACACCCCGCGCTCCGCCCTGCTCGACGGTCTCGACCTCGGGCTGCCACCCGGCCGGGTCCTGCTCGCCGACACCGACGGCTACCACGCGCTGCTGGCCCGCCGCACCGGCACCGAGGCGCGGGCGGCCCTCGACGCCGAGAAGCCGCCGCGGCCCGAGGAGGCGTTGCTGCTGCTCTTCACCTCGGGATCGACCGGCTCGCCGAAGGCGGTGATCTGCGGCCAGGGGCGGCTGGCGGCCATAGCGGGCAGGGGAGGCCAGTTCGGGATCGACCGGGAGTCGGTGACCTACCTCGCGATGCCGCTCTTCCACGGCAACGCCGTCATGGCCAACCTGGCGATGGCCACCGGCGTGGGCGCGACGGTGGCGATGCGCCGCCGCTTCAGCGCCTCGGAGTTCCTCACCGACATCCGCAGGTACGGTGTCACCTACTTCAACTACGTCGGCCGCGCCCTCGCGTACATCCTGGCCACTCCCGAACGCGACGACGACTCCCGCAACCCGCTGCGGGCCGCCTTCGGGACCGAGGCCTCCTCCCGCGACCTGACCGAGTTCGCCCGGCGGTTCGGCGCCCGGATCATCGAGGGGTACGGCTCCTCCGAGGGGGCGATCGCGATCAGCAAGGTTCCCGGAACCCCGGCCGACGCGCTCGGCCTGCCGCAGCGGGGGATGGACGTCGCCGTCCACGACCCCGCCACCGGCCGTGAGTGCCCGCGGGCCCGCTTCGACGACAGCGGCGGGCTGGTCAACGGACACGAGGCGATCGGCGAGATCGTCCGGCGCGACGCCTCCTTCGAGGGCTACTACAACAACGCCGAGGCGGACGCCCAGCGGCTCCGCGACGGCTGGTACTGGAGCGGCGACCTCGCCTACCGCGACAGCGCCGGATACTTCTACTTCGCGGGCAGGGACGCCGACCGGCTCCGGGTGGACAGCGAGAACTTCGCCGCCGCCCCCGTCGAACGCATCCTCGCCCGCTACCCGGGCACGGTCATGTGCGCCGTCTACGCGGTGCCCGACCCGCGCACCGGCGACCAGGTCATGGCCGCGCTGGAACTCGACGACGACTTCGAACCCGCCGGATTCGCCGCGTTCCTCAACGCCCAGCCCGACCTCGGCACCAAATGGGCTCCCCGCTTCGTACGGCTGACACCGGAGATGCCGCTCACCGCCACCAACAAGGTGGACAAGAGCGCTCTGCGGCGCCAGCTGTGGGAGTGCGCCGACCCGGTGTGGTGGCGGCCGGGACGCGACCTCGCCTACGTCCCGCTGACCGAGGAGGCGTGCTGGGCACTGCGTGCCAGGTTCGTCGACTTCGGCCGTGCCCGGCTGCTTCCCTAGCGCCCGTCAGTACCCGTCGGCGGACCGTCCGATCAGCCGGCCCAGGGGGACTCCCGCCAGCCGCCGTACCTCGTTCGCCATGTGAGCCTGGTCGGCGTATCCGCTGGCCGCGGCGACCTCGGCCGCCGCGATGCCGCGCCTGGCCAGCCGCAGCGCCCGCTGGAACCTGACCACCCGCTGCAACGTCTTCGGACCGTACCCGAAGGCCCGCAGGCACCGGCGCAGGAGCTGCCGCTCGCCGAGCCCCAGATCCCAGGCCACCTCCCTGACGCTCCGCCCCGCCAGCAGTGCCTCGGCGATCGCCGACGCGGCGGGATCGGGCCCGGGCGTCGTGCGCATTCGTACGGCCAGAACCCGTTGTACGGCGTCGGTGACTCCCGTGAAAGGGGTCAGCTCGGACAGTTCCCTGAGCGATTCCAGCTCGGACAGCGGCACCCGCAGGTCGCGCAGGCTGTCGAGCGGCACGCCGAACACCCCGCCCGCCGTGCCGGGACCGAACCTGATCCCGACGTAGCGGTCGCCCGGCGACATCCACACGGTTTTCGGGCCGGTGTCGGGACCCGCGACCCGCGCTCCTCCCGGACCCCAGATCAGATCCACACAGCCGTCGGGCACGACCAGCTGGGGCGTGCCTGTGCCCATGGTCGTGACGGTGGTCGCCTCGTTGCTCCACACGCAGGCCACCCGCCCGGCGACGAGGGAGTCAGGAGCCCACTCGCGATACATGGTCTCAGGTTACGGGCGGCTTGCCTCCCCCTCCGTTCTTCTCCGAGCCCTCCGCCGCCGGCCGCCCCTCGCCGGGCACATTCCCCGAGACGAGGGCGGCGGCCCACTCGCCGTCCGGATCGCTGTCGATCAGCAACGTGCGGGTCAGCAGGCTGAGCGGGATGGCCAGCAGCGCGCCCAGCGGGCCGAGCAGGAACGTCCACAGGATGAGCGAGATGAAGGTCAGGGTCGTGGACAGCCCGACGGCGTCACCGAGGTACTTGGGCTGGATCAGCGACTGCACCACGAAATTGATCAACAGGTAGGCGACGATCACGAAGACCATGGTTTTGAAACCGCCCGACAGGAGACCGAGCAGGGCGGGCGGTATCAGGCCCAGGACGAAGCCGATGTTGGGGATGTAGTTGGTGATCAGTGCCAGCATGCCCCAGAGGAGGGGGAGCGGCACGCCGAGAAACCAGAGCGCGGCCACGTCCAAAGCGGAGCAGACCAACCCGAACCCCGTCGACACCACAAGATAACGACGGGTCCGGTGGGCGAAGTCGTGGAGCGCGCCGATGAGCAGGGGCCTGCGCGCCGCCCCCAGGGCGAGAATCCGGGAGAAGGCCTGCGCGTCCAGGCACATGGCCAGGAGCAGGACGATGACGAGAACGATGCCGGAGAACGCGCCCACCAGCCCGCCGAGGAATTCCTGCGCGATCGTGAAGACCTTGCCGGGATAGAAGGAGTTGATCGCCTCGTTTATCTGCTGCGTGCCGATGCCGATCCTCGCCGCCAGTTCCTGCGCCTGCAGAACGAGCTGCTGGAACTGCTTGTCATAGGTGGGGATGAGAGCGGCCAGTTGTGCGATGGCGAGCGTCAGGGTCGCCACCATGCCCAGGAGCACCAGCAGCACGATCGCCAGGGGGATGGCCACCAGTACCCACCCGGGAGCGCCGTGCCGGTGGAGCCAGGTTCTGACCGGGGAGACCGCCAGGATCAGGATCAGTGCCAGCAGCGCCGGCCCAACGATCGAGCCGACCGCCCTGATCCCCCCCAGAACGATCACCGCACTCGCGGCGCAGAGGAGCATGACGAGCGTCCTGGGCAACACTCTCTGGTCCGTCATGTCTGATCTCTACCCAGCGAGCGGGAAACACGTCTCCACGGGGCACGCGCTTCGATTTGACGGGACCCGGCGGCGTACATAGAGTTCACAGGCCCGAGGGGGTCGGCGGAGATCGCCAGAGCCTCGGGACCACCCTTCTGATCATCTCCCTCGTCGGGGCGCATGCGTCACGCCGGGATCCGATTGGACATCGACCGGATGTTGGAGTAAGTTAGAGGGGTTGCCCTGGAGACAGGGTGGTCGCAATCCTAGCGGATTCGGCGGGTTCAAGTCGATGG